>NZ_JBVJND010000007.1:0-366589 GCF_055583825.1 Streptomyces sp. NPDC104367
GAACTCGTACCAGGAACCGAACAGCGCCCGCTCGCGCTCCACGAGCAGCGGCAGCGGCTCGGAGGCGGTCACCAGCTCCCGCAGCGGATACCGGGAGAGGATCTCGTCCACCTCCGGAGCCAGCGCGGTCGCCAGCCGGACGGCGAGCGGGAGGGAGTCGTCGCCCAGGGCCCCGGCCGCGGCCAGCACCCGCTCGCGGTCCGCGGCCCCGGGGACCCCGGCGGCGGCGCGCTCGTAGAGCTCGGCGCCCTCCTCCAGGACCAGACCGGTGTCGATGCCCGCCGGGATCTTGACCCGGGCGTGGCGCCGCCAGGTGGTGAGCGGCGCGCTCCAGGCCTCCACGTGGTACGTCCAGCGGCCCGTCGCGTCCGGGGTGACCTCGGCTCCCCAGCGGTCGGTGCCGGGGACCAGCTCGCGCATCGGCGTCCAGGGCCCGCGGCGGCCCGCGGGGTCGCACAGCACGACATCGGCGCCGACCGCGTCGTGCCCCTCGCGGAACACGGTCGCGGTGACCTCGAAGGTCTCACCGGGGACCGCCTTCGCCGGGCGTCCGCCGCTCGCCACGGCGGGCCGGACGTCACGCACCGGAATGCGGCCGATGGCCTCAGTCGCCTTCATGGGTCTCACCTCCGCCGTGCGCGGAGCCGGGCCCGGGGCCCGGCTCCGCTGGTCCGTTGTGCGCCGGAGGACCGCTGTCCTCCCGCGAAGTCCGCCTGCGGTGTCACTGCCTCGCGGAGCGCCGGTCCGCGGGCGGACCCGGCCGGACCTTCCCGCTCAGCTGGGGACGCTCGGCCTGCTCCCGCACATAGGTGACGAGGCTGCTGCGCAGATAGCGCTCGGCCGCGTCCACCGCCTCCCGGGCGCAGCGCTTACCCATCAGCACGCACAGCGTGTAGCCCGAGTCCTCGAAGGTGGACCGCACCTCACGGTCGTGCGGCGAGGCGAGCATGACTCGCTCCCACGCCCGGTAGCGCCGCAGCTGCCGGGCCACCTCGGCCTTCGCGGGTAGCAGCATGGCCGTGTCGTTCCTTCCGACGCTCTCGAGTGGGCACGTGTCCCCGACGGTCGGGGGAGCGTCCGGGCACGCGGGGGCACGGAGCCGTTACGGCGAATCGAGGCTTTCACTCATGGTGCACACATGATGACCGAGCGTCTTGTTGGATCTTCAACCACCTCGTGCGGCTCTCGTGTTGCACGAATGGCGTAGCACCTCCACTGTGGAGATTACTCAGAAGCGATCAGCGCTCACGCTATGCGTCCGGAACCGATTTCCGGATGGTGAGGCGAGCGGGAGTTCCGCCGGTGAGGAGCAAGCGACAATGAAGACCGCAGTGCCCTGCTACTACCACCTCGACGTCGAGGTCAGCCCGGAGCGGGTGGGACAGGTCAGCCGCATCCTGGCCGCCCATCTGCGCTACTGGGACCTCGACAACCTCGTGGACCCCGTCTGCGGCGGCGCCGAGCTGCTGCTGCACGCCATCGACCAGCACGCCTCGGACAAGCACACGTCCATCGAGATGTGGTGGAACGGGCAGCACCTCATCACCGCCATCGGTGACGACGACCGGGACCTCCGCCCCGACCAGGACCTGCGCGCCTGCCTGGCGCACATCGCCGCCATGAGCGACGGCTGGGGGTGCTGCGCCTCGGACACCGGCAGCAAGATCATCTGGTTCTCGCAGCGGGCCCGGGCCGGCGAGCGCGTCCCGCTGGTCCCGACCGCGCCCACGCCCACCCTGCGGCACACGCTCCGGGTGCCCCGGACGCTTCCCGTCGCCCAGTTGGCGGCATCCGCCGACGGCGTCCTGGAGGGCGCCCGGTGAGTGTGCGCAGGTCCCGGAAAGGGGTGCCCGTGTGGAGCGGGCACCCCTACCCGTTGGGGGCCTCGTTCGACGGACAGGGCACCAACTTCGCCCTGTTCAGCGAGGTCGCCGAACGCGTCGACCTGATCCTGGTGGACGACGCCGGCACCGAGCGCACGGTGCCGGTGACCGAGGCCGACGGCTTCGTCTGGCACGCCTATCTGCCCGGCGTCGGCCCGGGGCAGCGCTACGGCTACCGGGTGACCGGCCCCTGGGACCCCGCCCTCGGCCACCGCTGCAATCCGGCGAAGCTGCTCCTCGACCCGTACGCCCGGGCGGTGGACGGCCAGATCGACAACCACGCCTCGCTGTACGAGCGCACCCCCGGCGGCCCGGCCCCGGCCGACAGCGCCGGACACTCGATGCTCGGCGTGGTCACCGACCCCTACTTCGACTGGGGCGACGACCGTCCGCCCCGGCGGCCGTACTCCGACTCGGTGATCTACGAGGCGCATGTCCGCGGCATCACCGTCACCCACCCGGACGTACCCGAACGGCTCAGGGGCAGTTACGCCGGCCTCGCGCACCCGGCGGTCCTGGAGCACCTGACCTCGCTCGGTGTCACCGCGGTGGAGCTGATGCCGGTCCACCAGTTCGTGCAGGACGGCGTCCTCCAGGACCGGGGGCTGTCCAACTACTGGGGCTACAACACCATCGGCTTCTTCGCGCCGCACAACGCCTACGCCGCGTTCGGCAGCCGGGGCCAGCAGGTCAACGAGTTCAAGGCGATGGTGAAGGCGATGCACGCGGCGGGGCTCGAAGTGATCCTCGACGTGGTCTACAACCACACGGCCGAGGGCAACGAGATGGGGCCCACGCTGTCCTTGCGGGGCATCGACAACGCCTCCTACTACCGGCTCGTCGACGGCGACTGGGCGCACTACTACGACACCACCGGCACCGGGAACAGCCTGCTGATGCGGCACCCCTACGTGCTCCAGCTGATCATGGACTCGCTGCGGTACTGGGTGACCGAGATGCACGTCGACGGCTTCCGCTTCGACCTCGCGGCCACCCTGGCCCGGCAGTTCCACGAGGTGGACCGCCTCTCGGCGTTCTTCGACCTCATCCAGCAGGACCCGGTCATCAGCCGCGTCAAGCTCATCGCCGAGCCCTGGGACGTGGGGGAGGGCGGCTACCAGGTCGGCAACTTCCCGCCGCTGTGGTCGGAGTGGAACGGCCGCTACCGGGACGCCGTACGGGACTTCTGGCGGGCCGAGCCCGGTTCGCTCGGCGAGTTCGCCTCCCGGCTCACCGGCTCCGCCGACCTGTACCAGCACAGCAGACGGCGGCCGCGGGCGAGCGTCAACTTCGTCACCGCGCACGACGGGTTCACGCTGCGCGACCTGGTGTCGTACAACGACAAGCACAACCAGGCCAACGGCGAGGGCAACCGGGACGGCGAGAGCCACAACCGGTCCTGGAACTGCGGTG
Source organism: Streptomyces sp. NPDC104367 (assembly GCF_055583825.1). Classification (NCBI taxonomy): domain Bacteria; kingdom Bacillati; phylum Actinomycetota; class Actinomycetes; order Kitasatosporales; family Streptomycetaceae; genus Streptomyces; species Streptomyces sp. NPDC104367. Next base: position 3,297 of record NZ_JBVJND010000007.1, read on the forward strand.
CCGAGGGCGAGAGCGACGATCCCGCGGTCCTCGAACTGAGGGCCCGCCAGCAGCGCAACCTGCTCGCCACGCTGCTGCTCTCCCAGGGCATACCGATGCTCAGCCACGGCGACGAACTCGGCCGTACCCAGCGGGGCAACAACAACGCCTACTGCCAGGACAACGACGTCTCCTGGATCGACTGGGGGCTGACCGGCGAACAGCGCACGCTCGCCGACTTCACCCGGTACGTCATCGGGCTGCGCGCCGCCCATCCGGTGCTGCGCCGGCGCCGCTTCTTCCGCGGGGAGACCGCCGTGCACACCGGGCAGCCGCTGCCCGACCTGGTGTGGCTGCTGCCGGACGCCCGCGAGATGACCGACCGGGACTGGCAGCGTCCCGACGCGCACACGGTCGGCGTCTTCCTCAACGGCGACGCCATCGCCGAACGCGACCCGTACGGGCGGCGCCTGGTCGACGACTCGTTCCTGCTGCTGCTCAACGGCCACTGGGAACCGGTCGACTTCCGGCTGCCCGACGACTCCTACGGCGAGCGCTGGACGACCCTCATCGACACCGCCGACCCCGACGGGATCCCGGACGAACTCGAACGCAAGGCAGGCACCAGGCTCCGCGTGGAGGACCGGAGCCTGGTGCTGCTGTCACGTCCGTCCAAGTGAGGTGCCGGGCCGGGGGAGACCCCGTCGTGCGCGGCCACGGGTACCCCGCGGCCGCGCACGCGGTTCCCCGCGCCCCTCAGCGAGCCCCGCGTGACATCACCGTGAACTGCGCACCGTCCGGGTCCCGCAGCACCGCCTCGGTCTCCAGATCGCTCAGCACGCTGCCCCCGTGCTTCTCCGCCGCCCGCGCGCACTCCGCGGCGTCGACGACCGCGAAGTGCACCTGCCAGTGCGGCCGTACCGACGGATCGGGGGCCGCCTCCACCGCGCCCGAGTCGATACGGGCCACGACGTCCCCCCGGCTGCGCAGCACGACCTCGCCGCCCTCGTACTCGACCTCGCAGCAGCCGCTGCGGTCGGAGGCCCAGCCGAGGGTCTCGCCGTAGAAGATCGCCGAGTCGAACGCGTTGCGGGTGTGCAGCCGGATGAAGGTCGGGGCGGCCCGCCGCCAGGTCTCCCAGTTGGAGACCAGTTCGCCCTCCCAGATGCCGAAGACGGCGCCGTCCCGGTCGGCGATCAGCGCCGCCCGGCCGGGCGGGAAGGAGAGCGGGCCCACGGCCGGCGTGCCGCCGCGCTCCCGGGCCCGCGCCACCGCCTCGTCCGCGTCCGGCACGGCGAAGTACGGCGTCCACGCCACCGCCATCTGCCACATCGCGGCGACCGCGGCGATCCCCGCGACCGGTACGCCGTCCGCCAGGGCGATCCGGAAGTGGTCGCCGAGCCGGACGCTGCGCCATCGCCAGCCGAGCACGGCGGTGTAGAACTCCTCGGTCGCCTGGAGGTCACGGCTGGTCAGGCTGACCCAGCACGGGGCACCGAAGACCGAGTGGGTGGAGATGACGTCTCGCTTCTTCTTCGCGGGGCCGGGGGGAGGCGTGTCGTTGTTCATGGCACTCGCGTCCTGGTGTCGGGGCCGGCGGGGGGAACCGGCCTGACACCAGTCTCCAACCCTTGACGGCCAGCATGCCTGCCGAGTACCCCGGTGGCACTCGGCCGGACGAGTGACGACGATGGGTGGGTGAGCGAGAGCGAGCCGGACCGGATCCTCCATCTGGAGGAGCAGGTCGACCAGCTCAAGGAGGCCGTCGCCTCCCATGCCGTGGTGGACCAGGCCATCGGCATGGTGGTCGCGCTCGGCCGGGTGACGCCCGACGAGGGCTGGGAGGTCCTCAAGGAGGTCTCGCAGCACACCAACATCAAGCTGCGCAACGTCGCGGAGCTGATCCTCGTGTGGGGGCGCACCGGTGACATGCCGGCGGAGATCCGGGTCGAGCTGGCGGAGGCCCTGGAGCGTTACGGCCCGACCCAGATCCCCGGCGCCCCGCCCGTGTGAGCCTCAGACCGTCTCGGTCTGCAGTTCCTCGCGCAGCCGGTCGAAGCAGGCGCTGAGCAGCCGGGACACGTGCATCTGCGAGATGCCGAGCTGCTCGGCGATCCGGCTCTGGGTCATCCCGCCGAAGAACCGCAGGTAGAGGATGAGCCGGTCCCGTTCGGGCAGGTCCTGGAGGCAGGGCTCGGCCGCGGTGCGCTCGTCGACCAGGTCGTAGCCCGGGTCGGGGGCGCCCAGGGTGTCACCGAGCGCGTAGCCGTCGCCGCCGGGCACCTCGGCGTCCAGCGACAGCGCCGAGTAGCACTCCAGCGCCTCCATCCCGACGCGTACCTCGCTCTCGGTGAGCTGGGCCCGCTCCGCGATCTCGGCGACGGTGGGCGCGCGGCCCGGGACGGTCTGGCCCAGCTCCCGGAGGGCGGCCCGGACCCGGTTGCGCAGCTCCTGCACCCGGCGCGGCACGTGCAGGGTCCACATGTGGTCGCGGAAGTGCCGCTTGATCTCGCCGGTGATCGTCGGCACGGCGTACGCCTCGAAGGCCCGGCCGCGCGTCGGGTCGTAGCGGTCGACGGCCTTCACCAGGCCCAGCGCGGCCACCTGGTAGAGGTCCTCGGGGGTCTCCCCGCGGCCGCGGAACCGTACGGCGATCCGCTCGGCCATCGGCAGCCACAGCTCGACCAGCTCGTCGCGGAGCGCCCGGCGGGCCGGGCCCTCGGGCAGCGCGGCCAGCCGCGCGAAGTCCTGGGCCGTGTCGGGGGCGTCGTCGTGGGGGTGGGTCCTGGTGTCGCAGGTGGTACGCATCGCGCGCACCTCCCTCGGGGCATGCTGGGTGGACGGACACCGTGGGAGGAACGCGCTCGGACCCTCGGGGAGGACACGGGGCGGTCGGCCGAAGCCGGCTCCCACGCAGGTGCCTCCGGTCCGAAGCACTGAGCGTCGGATGCCCCGAATGGGGTAAAGAGAAACAAATGCTGCAAAAAGGTGAGATGCGTCTCATTTTCCCCGGCCGTTACCGGACTCTCCGTGCGGTGTCCCTGACGGGGGGTGCCCTGGAGGAGTGTGTCCTTGACCCTCCCTTGGGCGGAGATACCTCTGTAGCAGAGGTAATCTTCCGGTGTGGAATCGGGGACCTTTCCGGAGGAACTGGCCGACGCGATCGTCGGCATCCAGCGGCTGGTCCGTCGCCGGCTGCGCCGCGGACTCGCCCTGCCCCGGCTGCGCGGCGCCGAGGTCGAACTGCTGCGCCTCGTCGAGTCACGGCCCGGGATCGGCATCTCGGACGCCGCCAGGGAACTGCACCTGGCGAGCAACTCGGTGTCGACCCTGGTCAACCGGCTCGTCAAGGACGGCTACCTGCTCAGGGAGACCGACCCCGCGGACCGCCGGGCCGCCCGGCTGCTGCTCACCGAGGCCGCCGCGAAACGCCTCGCCGACTGGCGGCGCCGCCGCGCCGAACTGGTCGCCGGCCAGGTCGGGCGGCTCGATCCGACCGACCGGGCGGCACTGGCGGCGGCGCTTCCCGCGCTGCGCAGGCTCGCCGACACCCTGCACGAGGAGGCCGAGGAATCATGACGCCGGACACCGCCGCAGTCGCCTGCGCCGCACTCGCCTACTCCTTCGGCGAGACCAGAGCCGTCGACGGACTCGACCTGACCGTCGGGCGGGGCGAGGTCTTCGGACTGCTGGGCCCCAACGGGGCCGGCAAGACCACCGCCATCCGCTGCATCACCACCCTGCTCCCCGTCCCCGCAGGGATGGTCCGCGTCTTCGGGCACGACACCGGCCGGGAGCGGATGGCCGTCCGCAGACTGCTCGGCTACGTCCCGCAACAGCTGTCCGCCGACAGCGGGCTCACCGGACGCGAGAACGTCGCCCTGTTCGCCCGGGTCTTCGACGTACCCCGGCGCGAACGCGCCGAACGGGTCGCGCAGGCACTGGCGGCCGTGGACCTCGCCGACGCCGCCGACCGGCTCGCCGGCACCTACTCGGGCGGCATGGTACGCCGACTCGAACTGGCCCAGGCCCTGGTCAGCGCACCCCGGCTGCTGATCCTCGACGAACCGACCATCGGCCTCGACCCGATCGCCCGCACCGGCGTCTGGGACCAGATCGACGCCGTCCGCGCGGCCACCGGCATGACGGTCCTGGTCACCACCCACTACATGGACGAGGCCGACCAGCACTGCGACCGGGTCGGCCTGATGCACCGCGGCCGCATCCGCGCCCTCGGCACCCCCGCCGAACTCAGGCAGGGCCTCGCCGAACGCCAGGGCACCGACACCCTGCCCACCCTCGAAGACGTCTTCCGCGACGTGGCCGGCAGCGGCCTCGACGACCGGTCAGGAGGATTCCGCGATGTCCGAAGCACCCGCCGCACCGCGCACCGCGTCGGCTGAGCCCACGGCGGCGGCCTCCCTGCTGCTGACCCCGCCACGGCCCCGTCCCGGCTGGCGGCTGCTGCCCGCCCGGGTCGTCGCCATGTGCGCCGTGGAGCTCCAGAAGCTCCGCCACGACCGCACCGAGCTCTACACCCGGGCCGTCCAGCCCGCCCTGTGGCTGCTGATCTTCGGCCAGACCTTCACCCGGATCAAGGCGATACCCACCGGCGGCATCCCCTACATCGACTACCTCGCGCCCGGCATCATCGCCCAGTCCGCGATGTTCATCGCCATCTTCTACGGCATCCAGATCATCTGGGAGCGCGACGCCGGCATCCTCAACAAGCTCCTCGTCACCCCCACCCCGCGCTCCGCCCTCGTCACCGGCAAGGCGTTCGCGGCCGGGGTGAAGTCGCTGATCCAGGCCGTCGTGGTGATCGTCATCGCCGCGGTCCTCGGGGTCTCCCTCACCTGGAACCCGCTCAAGCTGCTCGGCGTCGGGCTGGCCGTCGTCCTCGCCTCGGCCTTCTTCTCCTGCCTGTCGATGAGCATCGCGGGCATCGTCCTCAGCCGCGACCGGCTGATGGGCATCGGACAGGCGATCACCATGCCGCTGTTCTTCGCCTCCAACGCCCTCTACCCCGTGGCGATCATGCCGGGCTGGCTCCAGGCCGTCAGCAAGGTCAACCCGCTCAGCTACCAGGTCGACGCCCTGCGCGGCCTGCTGCTCGGCACGCCCTCGCACCTCGCGCTCGACTTCGGCGTGCTGGCGGTGGCCGCCGCCCTCGGCATCACGGCCGCCTCCTCGCTGCTGGGCCGCCTGGCCCGCTGAACCCGTCCGGGGCCCCGGACGCCGACGTGATGTGCGGCACGCGACCGGGGTCCGGCCCGGGGCCCCGGCGGGGATAACCGCTGCGCAACGCTTGATCGCCGATCAAAGCGGGCGAACCCCCTGGCCACGGCCCATTCTGCGCATTTGACAGTGCGCTGAGCGCACGGATAGACAGCGTGGGTCGAGAGGGGCACTGTGTACGAGCCGAGCCTGGTCGGGGAGTGGCACGAGTACGACGAGCATGCCGGTCTGCGGGTCCGCGTCCACCGCCTGGAGGCGGCCGAGCCGCCGCGCGGCCGGGACGACGCCGCCGCCGGGCTCACGTACTTCAGTGTCCGGGTGACCGTCGAGAACCGCGGCTCGGGCCACTTCGGCGTCCAGCTGGAGGACGGTCAGGTCGACGTCCGGGTCGGCCCCGACGGGGAGGGCGCCTTCATCGACTGGCGCAGCTCCCAGTTCATCGAGGGCTTCGACGTCTACCCGCTGCGCCGCGCCACCGCCGTCCTCTACGCGGCGGCCCCGGAGGCGGCCCTGACCCAGGTGGACGTCCAGATCCAGCTGCGCGTCGACGAGGAGTGGACCGACCGCCGGCTGTGGGCGGGCGGCATCGGGACCGCGGAGTCGACGACCGCCTCCTGCCAGGGGGCCGGGCCGGGCGGCCTGGCCCACCAGGTGAGCGCCTTCCTCAAGGAGCAGACGGAGCCCGGCGCCTGACGCCGGTCAGTGCGGGATGCCGTCGATGATCTCGCGGGCACCCTGCCGCAGCAGGGCCACCGCGACCGACGTGCCGAGCGTGGCCGGGTCGAGCCGGCCCGCCCACTCGTGGGCGTTCAGCCGGGTCTTGCCGTCCGCGGTGAACACACAGGCGCGCAGCGACAGTTCACCGTCGTGCCCGGCCCGGGCGTACCCGGCGATCGGGCTGTTGCAGTGCCCCTGGAGCACATGCAGGAACATCCGCTCGGCGGTGGCCTCCCGGTAGGTGTCCGGGTCGCCCAGCTCGCTGACCACGTCGATCAGCTCGGAGTCGCCCTCACGGCACTGCAGGGCGAGGATGCCCGCGCCGATCGGCGGCATCATCGCCTCCGGGGACAGCACCTCGCTGATCACGTCCGTACGGCCGATCCGCTCCAGCCCCGACACCGCGAGCAGCAGCGCGTCCGCGTCGCCGGCGGCGAGCTTCTCCAGCCGGCGGTTGGCGTTGCCCCGGAACGGCACGCACTCCAGATGCGGACGGGTGGCGGCCAACTGGGCGACCCGGCGCACCGAGGAGGTGCCGATGCGGGTGCCGGCCGGCAGTTCGTCCAGGGTCAGGCCGCCCGGGTGGATCAGGGCGTCGCGGATGTCGTCGCGCTTCAGGAACGCCGCGAACACCGTCCCGGCGGGCAGCGGCCGGTCCGCCGGCACGTCCTTCACGCAGTGCACGGCGAGATCCGCCTCGCCGGTCAGCAGCGCGGCGTCCACCTCCTTGGTGAACGCCCCCTTGCCCTCCACCTGGGACAGGTCGCCCAGCCACTTGTCCCCGGTCGTCTTCACCGGGACCACCTCGGTGCGCATGTGCGGGAAGAGCGCCGCCAACTCGGCCCGGACACGGGCCACCTGAGCGAGCGCCATCGGCGAGTCACGGGAGACGATACGGATCAACTCGGGCACGGACATGGGAGACACCATAGACCCAAGTGGCACCTGAGGATCCCGACATCCTGTCGGACTTCGCCGGGGCCGCGCCGGGCCGCCGGCCCCCCGCCGACGCGCCCCGGCCGGTGCCGCGGGGCGGTCGGTGGACACGCTACGTGGGCCCGGGCGTCCTGGCCAGGGCGCGGCGCCGGAGGCGGTCGTGCCCCGGCCGGGACGCGGAGAAGGCGATTCGGACAACTTCCCCGCGCCCGGCGTCAGTTGTGCCCGCGCGGGAATCAGGCGTTCGGGTCGAACGAGATTCCCGAAGGCTTCGCCGAACTGAGGTGGGAGGCGAAATTCGCGTCCTTGAGGCCGAAGTTGGCGCTGCCGAAGTCGTAGGCGCTCAGCTTGTCGCGCAGGCCCGCCGGGTAGCCGTTCCAGCCGACCAGCGGCGGGTACTGCCAGGTGCCCTTGTGGTTCTCCGGCGGTTCGTCGTTGGAGTTGGCCAGCCGGAAGCAGTGGGTGCTGATGCCGTCCTTGTGGTAGACGATCTTGGCGTGCGTGCCGTCGAAGCGGACCTCGGAGGCCGCGTGCACGGTGAACGAGCCGTGGTTGGACGTCGACACGTACTGGATCTGGCCGTTCTGCACCCACACCACGACGTGCTCCCAGTCGTGCCGGTGCCCGCCGATGCTGCTGCCCGCGAGGGCCTGGTCCTTCTCGAAGTACAGGCCGTACATGTACGCGCACCAGCCGTTGTCGCACTTGTAGCGCGAGTAGCTGTTGGTGTTGTCGAGGTCGGAGGCGTCCCGGCACTCCCCGTTGAGGGCGCCGGTCGGCTTCAGCCCGCCGTTCACCGTGCCGTCGGGGCCGATCGCGGGTGTCGGGTAGCAGCCGTCGGTGTCGTAGTCGAACGCCGGCTGGTACGTGTTCTCGGCCGTCTCGGCGTTCGCGGGCAGTGCCTGCGGCGGGGCGGCGAAGGCCGCGGCGGGGAAGGCGACGACCAGGGCGGCGGCGCCGGCGAGACCGGTCAGCCATCTGCGGCGACCGATGCGGAACGTCCGTGACGACACGGGATCCTCCAACTGCTGCGGGGGGCAAGGCGGTTCAGCTTCGCGTTCGGTCAAGGATTTGCCAAGAGGCCGCGCGCGTACCGCCGGTGGATCCTGGTCCGACGGTCAGTCGGCGCGCTCCGCCTCCGCCGCGTCCCCGGGCAGGTCGGCCGCCGACTCCTCGGGCGTGAGGTCCGGGCGCAGCCGCAGCCAGGACGGCTGGCGCAGCAGCCCGTCCCGGGTCCGGGTGCTGTACCCGACCTCGCCGACCAGCCGGGGCAGCACCCAGTGGGCGCCCCGCACCGGCGGGACCGGGTCGAAGGGGCACACGCCGGTCCCGGCGGCCCGCAGCAGCGCGGCCAGCTCGGTCCGCTCGGCCTCGGTCCAGCCGGTGCCCACCCCGCCGACGTACCGGAGCCGTCCGTCGGCGGCGCGCTGGCCCGCGAGCACCGCGCCCGGCAGTCCCGCGAGCCGGCCCCGGCCCGGCAGCCAGCCGCCGACGATCACGTCCTCGGCCCGCAGGTTCCGGATCTTGACCCAGGCGCGGGACCGCACCCCCGGCTCGTACACCGAGTCCAGCCGCTTGCGGACCAGGCCCTCCAGCCCGTGCTCCCGGGTGGCCCGCAGCGCCTCGGCGCCGTGTCCGACGACGGCCCCCGGCGTCGACCAGTACGGCCCGTCCAGGCCCAGCGCCTCCAGCCGGGCCCGGCGCTCGGCGTACGGCACCCGCAGCAGCGGGGCGCCCGCCAGGTGCAGTACGTCGAACAGCACCAGATGGACCGGCGTCCGGGCGGCCAGGCGCGCGGCCCGGGCCGGGGCGTGGGCCAGGCCCATCCGGCCCTGCAGCGACTGGAAGTCGGCGCGGCCGCGGTCGTCCAGGACCAGTACCTCGCCGTCCAGGACCGCGGGCACCCGGCCCAGTGCCCCGCCGAGCGGACCCAGTTCGGGATAGGCGCCGGTGATCTCCTCGCCGGAGCGGGCGCGCAGCAGCAGGCTGCCGTCGCCGGGCAGGTAGACGACCGCGCGCTGGCCGTCCTGCTTGGTCTCGTAGGCCCACCGGGCGTCCTGCGCGGCGGGCGGCAGTCGGCCCGGGGTGGCGAGCATGGGCGGGATCAGCGGCAGGGCGGTGGTCACGGCAGAAGGTGTGGACCGCGCGCTGCCGCCGCACGCGCCTTCAGCCGCCGGTTCGCCCGAACGGTCCTCGGCGGCAGGATGTCGGATGCCGGCGGTCGGCGGAGGGGGCGGCACCGGCGCCGACCGGTAGGCCTGAGCGCGAGTCGGGCCCGGTCGCGGGCGTCCGGTCCGGTCGTCGCGCGGTGGATGCGGGTGCGCGCGGTCAACGGGGAGGCGAACGGCTTCCCGGCGGTTCCTCGTCGCGGTTCCTTGTCGGGACCGCCCTGTGCCACCGGTGTACGCGGTCCGCGCGGCCGTGGCCGCCGCCCCTCGGGCGACGGCCACGGCCGCACCGGTCAGCGCACCGACTCGGCCGAGGGCTCGGCGGTCGTCACCGGGGCGGGCTCCGCGGCCGCCGGGCGGCGGCCGGGCAGGAACGAGGCGAGGACGAAGGCCAGGGCGGCCGCGCCCGCGCCGATCGCCATGACGACCCTGAAGGCGTTCTCGGAGGGCAGCGTGGCGCCGCCGAGGCTGGTCGTCAGCTGGGCCAGGATCACGCCGGCCACCGCGCTGGCCACCGAGGTGCCGATGGACCGCATCAGCGTGTTGAGGCTGTTCGCGGCGGCCGTCTCCGACGCCGGGACGGCGCCCATGATCAGGGCGGGCATCGCGCCGTACGCGAAGCCGACGCCGGCGCCGATGACGCAGGACACCAGGACCAGGTGCCACACCTCGGACATCAGGACGATGTTCAGGCCGTAGCCGGCCGCCACGATCACCGCGCCGGTCATCAGTGTGACCTTGGGGCCCCGGGCCTTGGTGATGGCGGCGGAGACCGGTGCGAAGGCCATCATGACCAGGCCCTGCGGGGCCATCACCAGGCCGACCGTCATCATCGACCTGCCCAGGCCGTAGCCCGTCTGGGTGGGCAGCTGGAGCAGCTGCGGGAGCACCAGGGACATCGCGAACATCGAGAAACCGAACGCGATCGAGGCGAGGTTGGTGAAGAGCACCTGGCGGCGGACCGTGGTGCGCAGGTCGACCAGCGGCTCGCCGGTGCGCAGCTCGAAGAAGCCCCAGGCCACGAGGACCACCACGGCGAGCCCGAACAGACCGAGCGTGGTGCCGCTGGTCCAGCCCCAGTCGGCGCCCTTGGAGACCGCGAGCAGCAGCGAGACCAGACCGACGGCCAGACCCGCGGCGCCGACCGCGTCGAAGTGGCCGCCCGAACGCACCTTGGACTCCGGCACCAGCAGCATGACCAGGGCGAAGGCGACGACGCCGAGGGAGGCCGAGGTCCAGAACAGCACATGCCAGTCGAAGTGGTCGGCGATGAAGGCCGCGGTCGGCAGCCCCAGCGCGCCGCCGACCCCGAGCGAGGCGCTCATCAGGGCCGTGGAGCCCGCGAGGCGCTCCGGCGGCAGCTCGTCGCGCATGATGCTGATGCCGAGCGGCACCACGGCGGACGACAGACCCTGCAGGGCGCGGCCGACGATCATCGGGACCAGCGAGTCGCTCAGCCCGCACACGACCGAGCCGCCGACCAGCAGCACCAGGCTGACCAGCAGCATCAGCCGCTTGCCGAACATGTCACCGATACGGCCGGCCACCGGCGTGGCCACGGCGGCGGCCAGCAGGGTCGCGGTCACCGCCCAGGCCGCGTTGGACGCGGAGGCGTCCAGGTACGTCGGCAGCTCCGGGACGATCGGGATCACCAGGGTCTGCATCAGCGAGACGGTGATACCGGCCAGGGCCAGCACCGCCACCACCGCGTTGGGGTTGGGCCGCGCGGGACTCGCGGACCCGACAGGGGCTTCGGACATGGGACAGGGCCTCCGTAGGCAAGAAAAGGGGCGACCGTGACTGTTTAAGTCAGTCGCTTGACTTACTGTACTGGCAGCCCGGGACCGCGCCCGGCGCCGCCGCCGCGTAGGCTTCTCCGGCTGGACCTCGCCGCCCCGGGCGAGGCAACGGCACGGCGCGCGGGACGGGCCGGGCCGGGTGGTGCACGGTCCCGGAGCGGTGGTGGGCATGGCGGGCAGGGCGGCGCGGTCGGAGCAGGTCAGCGCGACGCGGGAGGCCATCCTGGGCGCGGCGGAGCGGCTCTTCGCCGAGCACGGCGTGTACGCCGTCTCCAACCGGCAGGTCAGCGAGGCCGCGGGCCAGGGCAACAACGCCGCCGTCGGCTACCACTTCGGCACCAAGGCCGACCTGGTCCGGGCCATCGCGGCGCGCCACTTCGGGCAGATCGAGGAGATCCGGGTCGGCCTGGTGGCCGCGCTCGACGACTCCGCCGACCTGCGCGACTGGGTGGACTGCCTGGTCCGCCCGATCACCGAACACCTCGCCGGCCTCTCCGGCCCCACCTGGTACGCCCGCTTCTGCGCCCAGGTGGCGACCGACCCGGCCCTCTACGAGATCATGGTCGAGGAGTCCCTCGCCTCGCCCTCGCTGCGCGAGGCCGTCGCGGGGCTCACCCGCCGGATGCCCCAGCTGCCCCCCGAGGTCCGCGCCGAACGCGGCGACATGGCCCGGACGCTGATCCTGCACATCTGCGCCGAGCGGGAGCGGGCCCTCGCCGAGGGCACCGCCACCCCGCGCGCCACCTGGGGCGACGCGGCCACGGGACTCACCGACGCGCTCCTCGGCCTGTGGCTGGCGCCGGTCACCGCTACGCATCGAAGGTGACGACGACCTTCTCGGCGGCGCCGGGCGTGAGCGCGAGCCGGAAGGCCTCGTCCACCTCGGTGAACGGGACCCGGTGGCTGATCAGCCGGGCGAACCGCTCGTGGTGCTCGACCAGTTCCGGGGTGACCTCGAAGATCTCGCTCGGGTAGCCCTGCGAGGCGACCAGGGTCAGCTCGCTGCGCAGCATGCCGCCGAGGTCGACCTCGCCCTTCTTCTGCACGGCGACCATGACCAGCCGGGCGTGCCACCGCGCGTTGGCCACCACGGTGTCGAAGACGGCCGGTGCGCCGGCCGCGTCGATGTAGACGTCGGTGCCGGGGCGGGGCTGGCCCAGCGCGTTGGCGCTCTGTCCGTGCAGTTCGGTCAGGCGCGCGGTGACGTCCTCCTCGGCCGGGTTGACGACCGCGTCCGCGCCCACGGCCAGCGCCTTCTCCAGCCGGGACGGAATGACGTCGGCGACCACCACGTGCCCGACGCCCCGCAGCTTCAGCCAGATCGCGGCGCCGAGGCCGATCGGGCCGGCGCCGAAGACGACCACCTGGTCGTCCGGTCCCGCCTCGGAGCGGTTGACGGCGTGCCGGGAGACCGCCAGCGGTTCGTTGAGGGCGGCGACGTCGAAGGGCACCGTGTCCGGGAACACCGTGACGCTCCGGCCCGCCTCGGCGTTCTCGATCAGCAGGTACTCGCTCAGGGCGCCGTATCGGCCGCCGCAGCCGATGATCCCGCTGGGCGCGGCCTGCGGGTTCACGACCACCCGGTCGCCCACCCGGAGCCCCGTGACCTCGGCGCCGGCCTCGACGATCTCGCCGGCCGGCTCGTGGCCGAGGGGGACCGGGACCAGGTCGCCGCCCAGGTGGGCGCGGGCGGGCATGCCGCCCATGTGCAGGAAGGTGACATCCGTGCCGCAGATCCCGCCCGCGCGGATCCTCAGCAGGACGTCCCTGGGGCCGGGCACGGGACGCTCGACGTCCACGACCTCGATCCTGCCGACGCCACCGGTCTGTACGGACTTCATCGTGGCCATGGGGTGACTCTCGCTCTCTGGATGCGCTGACCCGGGAAGGGGCCCGGGTGGCCCGGGTGGCGGTTCCGGCGGGAGGGGTCCTCCCGGGCCGGGCGCCGGACGGGGGAGTGGGCCGGCGCCCGGCCCGGGGGCGCGCCGGTCCCCGTCCCCACGGGCCCGGCGCCAGGGCCCGTCCGCCGGGCGGGCCCCCGGGGGCCTCCGCTCAAGGCGCCCCGGTTACTTGAGTTAGGCAAGCACATATGGCTTACTTGAGTCAAGCAAGCGAATTGCCCGTACCTTCGAACGAATGGCCCCCCATGTACGGCAGCTCCCCGGCCCCCCAGGTCCTCGCCCGTGGCAGCGGACAGCGCCTCCTGGTCGCCTCGGGTGATCCGGACACCGCCGAACTCCTCGCCACGACAATGGAGTTGGCCGGCTACCGGATCGGCGTCGCGGCGAACGGCGCACAGGTGGCCCGGCGGCTCGCGGAGCACCGCTTCGACCTGGTCGTGCTGGACGCCGACCTGCCCGGGCTCGGCGAGCTGGGTCAGGGCGGCCGGTTCAGGCCGGCCTACCGTCCGCCCGTCCTCCTGCTGGCCGGCAGTGACTCCCTGGCCCGTCTGGTGCCCCGGCTCGCCAGTGGACTGCGGGACTACGTCACCAAGCCCTTCCGGATCGCCGAGGTCCTCGCCCGGGTGAAGGTGCTGCTTCGGGATGCCGGTGCCGGCGCTTGTCCGGGGGCCGGGCCGCACTACGCCGACCTGGTGCTGGACGACGCCACCTGCCGGGCCCGGCGGGACGCCGCCACCCTCGACCTCACCCCCGCCGAGTACCGGCTGCTGCGTCACCTGCTCGTCAACGCCCACAAGGTGCTGTCCAAGGAGCAGATCAGCCGCCACGTCTGGGGTGAGTTCCGGGGGGACAACGCCATCGAACAGCTGGTCTCCCGGCTGCGGCGCAAGGTGGACCGGGGCGGTTCCGCGCTGATCCACACCCGGCGGGGCTTCGGCTACTGGCTGGGGGACTCGTCCGGCGATGTGTGAGCGCTTCGCAGCGTGATCCGGGAGCAAATGCGCGCCATGTGTGTGACCTGTCCCTCCGTCGTGCCGCCGAGGGGTGTGGGGGAGGGGCGGCGTCCACCGTCGGGTACATGTGCCACGCCTGATGTCAGATCAACGACGGCTTGCTGGGCGGCAGTTGATGAGCCCTGCCACTGATGCGCGGTTCAGGGCAACGGCGTCGCCGTGTGATCCGGGCCACGTCAGCCGGTTGTCAGCGAACTGACCGGAAGTGGTCAGCCCAGCCTGTTTGCATGTGCTCATCGAGGCCTCGTACCCATCGACCCTGTGCTCCGCCCCGAGCGGAGTCCCCCACCCCGAGGAGACAGAGATGGCCGACCCCCTGACCGGCACCGGCCCGGCCGCCGCGCAGGCTCCCGACTTCCCGATGCCCCGGGCCGCCCGCTGCCCCTTCGACCCGCCCCCGGGCCTCGGTGCCGCCCGGGACGAGGGGCCGCTCACCAGGGTCCGGCTCTGGGACGGCAAGGACTACTGGCTGCTCACGCGGTACGCCGACCAGCGGGCCGTGCTGCTCGACCCGAGGGTCAGCGCGGAGGCCGACCGCCCCGGATACCCGCTCCAGGCACCCAGCAACGGCAAGAACAACATCAGCTTCATCATGATGGACGACCCCGAGCACTCCCGGCTGCGCCGCATGGTCACCGCGCCCTTCGCCGTCAAGCGCGTCGACGCCATGCGGCCCGCGGTGCAGAGGATCGTGGACGACCTGGTCGACGCGATGCTGGCCGGTCCGAACCCCGTCGACCTGGTCGAGGCCTTCGCGCTCCCGGTGCCCTCGCTGGTCATCTGCGCCCTGCTCGGCGTGCCCTACGCCGACCACGGCTTCTTCCAGGACAACAGCAAGCTCCTCATCAGCCGGGACACCTCCGTCGAGGACCGGACGGCCGCCCACGGAAGGCTGGTGGAGTACCTCGACCACCTGATGGGCGAGAAGTCGGAGCACCCGGCCGACGACCTGCTCTCCGGGCTCGTGGCCCGGGTGCGGGCCGGCGAGCTGACCCGGCTGGGCGCCGCGCAGATGGGCGTCCTGCTGCTGCTCGCCGGGCACGAGACCACCGCCAACATGATCGCGCTCGGCACCCTCGCCCTGCTCGAACACCCCGAGCAGCTCGCCCTGTTGCGCGAGACCGACGACCCGAGGGCGATCGCCGCCGCGGTCGAGGAACTGCTGCGCTACCTGAGCATCGTGCACAGCGGCCGGCGCCGGGCGGTGCTGGCGGACATCGAGGTCGCCGGACAGGTCATCCGGGCCGGCGAGGGCGTGATCATGCCCGGCGAGATCGCCAACCGCGACCCCGAGGTCTTCCCCGACCCGGACCGCCTCGACCTGACCCGCGACGCCCGCCGCCATGTCGCCTTCGGCTTCGGCGTCCACCAGTGCCTGGGCCAGCCGCTGGCCCGGATGGAGCTCCAGGTGGTCTACGGCACCCTCTACCGCCGTGTCCCCACCCTGCGGCTCGCCGCCGCCGTCGACGACCTGCCCTTCAAGCACAACGGAGGCGTGTACGGCGTCCACGAACTCCCCGTCACCTGGTGACCCACCCCCCTGAAAGCAAGGAGAACACCATGCACGTCGAACTGGACGAACCGAAGTGCGTCGCGTCCGGGCAGTGCGTCCTCGTCGCCCCCGAGGTCTTCGACCAGCGGGACGAGGACGGCATCGCCTTCGTGATCGACGGGAAGCCCGCCGCGGACACCCTGGACGCCGTCCGGGAGGCCGTGGCGATCTGCCCGGCCGCCGCGATCCGCCTGGCGGACGGGTGAACCGGATCGTGGTCGTCGGCGCCTCCGCTGCCGGCCTCGCGGCGGCCGAGACGCTCCGCCGCGAGGGCTACGACGGCACGCTCACCCTCGTCGGCGACGAACCCCACGCGCCCTACGACCGGCCGCCGTTGTCCAAGCAGGTGCTGTCCGCCGCATGGGCGCCGGACCGGGTGGCACTGCGAACACCGACCGAACTCGACGCCCTGGAGCTGGAGTTGCGGCTCGGGGTGGCCGCGAGCGGGCTGGACGTGGCGGACCGTACGGTGCGTCTGGCCGACGGCGCGGAGCTGTCCTACGACGGGCTGATCGTGGCCACGGGCGTGCGACCGCGCCGGCTGCCGGGGGAGGGGGCGCATGTGCTGCGCACCCTCGACGACGCGCTCACCCTGCGGGAGCGGCTCGGGCCGGGGCGGCGGCTGGTGGTGGTCGGCGCCGGGTTCCTCGGTGCCGAGGCCGCGGCCGTCGCCCGGCAGCTGGGCGCGCGGGTGACGCTCCTCGAACCGGCGCCGGTGCCGCTCGCGCACGCGGTCGGCGAGGAGGTGGGGCGGGTGCTGTCCCGGGCCCATCTGGAGCGGGGCGTGGACCTGCGGACCGGGGTCACCGTGACCGAGGCGACCGGGGAGGGGGTGCGGCTCGCCGGCGGGGAGGTGGTGGAGGCCGACGAGGTACTGGTCGCGATCGGCTCCCTGCCGAACACGGACTGGCTGGCCGGGAGCGGGCTCACGGTGGGCGACGGGATCGTCTGCGACGAGTACTGCGCGGCCGCCTGGGGGTCCCCCCGGCCGGAGGCTGGGGGAGTGTACGCGGCCGGGGACGTGGCCCGTTGGCACAACCCGTTGTTCGGGGTCTCCATGCGGGTCGAGCACCGGACGAACGCGGCGGAGCAGGGCATGGCCGCGGCGCGCAACCTCCTCGCCCCCGGGGCGCGCAAGGCGTTCGCGCCGGTGCCGTACTTCTGGTCGGACCAGTACGGGATGAAGGTCCAGGCGTACGGCTGTCTGCGCGGGCACGAGGAAGTGCGCCTGGTGGCGGGGGAGTGGGAAGAGGCGCGGTTCGTGGCCGCGTACCGCACGGGGGAGCGGCTGAGCGGGGTGCTCGCGGTGGGGATGCCGCCGAAGGTGCTGCGGGGGTGGCGGCAGGCCGTTGCGGTCGGGGCGGCCTGGAAGGAAGCGGTGAGCTGACCGGGGGATCGGTGGTGGGTGAACTGCGGGCCGGTCGTGGCTGGTCGCGCGGTTCACCGCGCCCCTGAGGGGGCGCCTCGGTCGGCCCTCGTCGCGATGCTGACCGCGTTGGCGGCGACCACCGCCCCGATCGCCGCCCACTCCGCGGGCCCCAGGCCCTGCCCCAGCACCATCCACCCCACCACCGCCGCCAGGACCGGGTTGACGCTCATGAACAGGCCGAAGGTCTGGGCCGGGACCTTGCGCAGCGTCAGAAGGTCGGCCAGGTACGGCACCGCCGACGACAGCACGCCCGCCGCCACCGCGCACAGCACGGCCCCGGCCGTCGGCGGGTGCCGTACCGCCAGCACGATCCCGACCGGCAGGAACGTCAGCGCCGACACCGACGCCGCCGTCGCGGAACCCTGCGCCCCCGGGATCCGGCGGCCGACCGTCCGGTTGAGCAGGATGTACGCCGCCCAGCAGCACGCCGCGATCAGGCCCAGCCCCATTCCCGCGTAGTCCGCCGACGGCCGGGGGCGCATCAGCACCACCACCCCCGCCGCCGCCAGCACCGCGCACCCCGCGTCCAGCCGGCGGCGGGACGCGGCCAGCGCGACGGCGAGCGGGCCCAGGAACTCCAGGGTGACCGCCAGACCCAGGCCGATCCGGTCGATCGCGGTGTACAGGGTGAGGTTCATCGTGCCGAAGACCACCGCCAGCAGCAGCACCGGCCACCACTGCGGCCAGGTGAACGAGCGGGGGCGCGGGCGGCCGACGGCCACGAGGACGAGGGCGGCGACGTACTGCCGTACCGCCACCACGCCGAGCGGGCCGAGGACCGGGAAGGCCAGCGCGCCGATCGCCGCGCCGGTCTGGTTGGACAGGCCGCTGCCGAACATCGTCGCCACGCCGGCCAGGCGCCCCGGCGCGGGGAGCTCCGGGGCCGGGGAGGACACGGTCGTCGCGGGGCGTTCCAGAGTTCGTCGCATGACAGCAGAGTCCGCCCCGTCGGTACTTTCGAAAAATGCATCCAGCCCTCGATCTATACGATGTACGTATGGATGAGGTCGAGTTGCGGCAGTTGCGCTGTCTCGTCGCCATCGTCGACGAGGGCACCTTCACCGACGCGGCGATCGCCCTGGGGGTGTCCCAGGCGGCCGTCTCCAGGACCCTGGCGGGACTGGAACGGACGCTGGGCGTACGGCTGTTGCGGCGGACCTCGCGCGAGGTGACGCCGACCGCGACCGGGCTGCGGGTGGTGGAGCGGGCCCGGCGGGTGCTGGCGGACGTCGCCGACCTGGTCCAGGAGGCCGCCTCGGGGCACACCCGGCTGCGGATCGGGTACGCCTGGTCGGCCGTGGGGCGCCACACGGTGGCCTTCCAGCGGCGGTGGAGCGCCGCCCGTCCCGGCGTCGACCTGTATCTCGTCCGGGTGAACACGGCGTCCGCCGGGCTCGGCGAGGGCACCTGCGATCTCGCCGTCGTACGGCGCCCGCTGGAGGACCGGCGCTTCGACACGGCCATCGTGGGCCTGGAGCGACGGCTGTGCGCGATGGCCGCCGACGACCCGCTGGCCCGGCGCCGGTCCGTACGGCTCGCCGACCTCCGTGGCCGGATCCTTCTCGTCGACCGGCGGACCGGAACCACCACGCCCGAGCTGTGGCCGCCGGAGTCCCGTCCGGTCGTCGAGGAGACGCACGACGTCGACGACTGGCTCACCGTGATCGCGGCCGGGCGCGGGGTGGGCGTGACCGCCGAGTCGACCGCCAACCAGTACCCGAGGCCCGGCGTGGTGTACCGGCCGGTCCGGGACGCCGAACCCGTCGCCGTGCGGCTGGCCTGGTGGCGGGACGACCCGCACCCGCACCGGCAGGCCGTCGTGGAACTGCTCACCGAGCTCTACCGGGCCGGCTGAGCACCGGTCCGCCGGCGCGCTCGCGCGGGAATCGCGACGGCAATACGGCAGACAAAATTGTTGACAATCTTGTTTGGCTAGATTTACGTTCGACAGGCACTCACTCAGGGAGGGCACGATGCCGAAAGAAGCCCGTCCGACCACCGGAGAGCAGGCCAAGCAGCATGCGCTCGCGCTGCTGCGGCAGGCGATCCTGCACGGCGAGATGGCCCCGGCCCAGCGGCTGGTGGAGAACGAGCTCGCCGAGGAGTTCGGTGTGACACGGGCCAGCATCCGCGCGGCACTCATCGATCTGGAGGCCCAGGGACTGGTCGAGCGGATCCGCAACCGCGGCTCGCGGGTGCGGGTGGTGACCGTGGAGGAAGCGGTCGCGATCACGGAGTGCCGCATGGTCCTGGAAGGACTGTGCGCGGCCAAGGCGGCCGTCGCGGCCAGCGACGAACACCTCACCGAGCTCGCGGATCTCGGCGCGGCCATGACCAAGGCCGTCGCGGACGGCGAACCGGTCACCTACTCCGAGCTCAACCACGCACTCCACGACCTGATCCGGGAGATCTCCGGCCAGCAGACCGCCGTGGAACTGCTGGAGCGGCTGAACGCCCAACTGGTCCGGCACCGCTTCCAGCTGGCGCTGCGCCCGGGGCGTCCGCAGCAATCCCTGAACGAGCATCTGGCGATGATCGAGGCGATCAGGGCCAGGGATCCGCAGGCGGCCGAGGCGGCCGTCCGCGCCCACCTCACGAGCGTGATCGGAGCGCTGCGCGACTGACGCGGCCCTTCGCACGACGCCCGGGGTGGGTGGGCGCACACCTGTCCACCAAGGAGATTTCTGCAATGACCCACGCCAACGCGCCCGCCACCCCACCGCGATCCACCCTGGTCGTCACCGCGCACGCCGGGGACTTCGTGTGGCGGGCGGGCGGAGCCATCGCCCTGGCCGCGTCCCGGGGCGAGAGGGTCACCATCGCGTGTCTGACCTTCGGCGAGCGCGGCGAGTCCGCCAAGGCGTGGCGCGAGGGCAAGGGCCTGGAGGAGATCAAGGCGATACGCCGGGAGGAGGCGGAGAAGGCCGCCGCCGCCCTCGGCGCCGAGGTCCGCTTCTTCGACGCGGGCGACTACCCCCTGGTCGCCTCCGCCGAGCTGACCGACCAGCTGGTCGCCGTCTACCGCGAGACCCAGCCCGACGTCGTGCTGACCCACCCCGTCGACGACCCCTACAACGGCGACCACCCGGCCGCCAACCGCATGGCCCTGGAGGCGCGCATCCTCGCCCAGGCCATCGGCTACCCGGGCGAGGGCGACATCATCGGCGCCCCGCCGGTCTTCTACTTCGAGCCGCACCAGCCCGAGATGAGCGGCTTCCGTCCCGAGGTGCTCCTCGACATCACCGAGGTCTGGGAGACCAAGCGCAAGGCGATGGAGTGCCTCGGCGCCCAGCAGCACCTGTGGGCCTACTACACCGACCTCGCCGTCCGCCGGGGCGTGCAGCTCAAGCGCAACGCCGGCCCCAACCTGGGCCTGGCGCACTCCACCATGGCGGAGGCGTTCATGCGCCCGTTCCCGCAGATCGCGAAGGAGCTGGCATGAGCGGCGTGATCGTCACCGACCCGCCGAAGGCGGACCTGAAGGACGTCGACGCGCTGGCCGGCTTCGGCGTCGCCACCGTCAGCGAGGCGATGGGCCGGACCGGTCTGCTCGGCCCGCGTATCCGGCCCGTCCAGCAGGGCGTACGGGTCGCCGGCACGGCCGTGACCGTGCTCAGCTGGCCCGGCGACAACCTCATGATCCACGCGGCCGTCGAGCAGTGCGGCGAGGGCGACATCCTGGTCGTCACCACCACCTCGCCCTGCACGGACGGGCTGTTCGGCGAGCTGTTCGCGACCGCGCTGCAGCAGCGCGGGGTGCGCGGGGCCGTCCTCGGCACCGGCGTCCGCGACACCCAGGAGCTGCGGGACATGGGCTTCGCCGCCTGGTCCCGGGAGGTCTCCTCGCAGGGCACCGTCAAGGCCACCGGCGGCTCGGTCAACGTACCGATCGCCCTCGACGGCCAGGTGATCAACCCGGGCGACGCGATCCTCGCCGACGACGACGGTGTCGTGGTCGTACCCCGGGAGCGGGTCCGCGAGACGGTCGAGAAGTCCGAGGCCCGCGAGGCCAAGGAGGCCGCGACCCGCGCCGCCTTCATCGGCGGACAGCTCGGCCTGGACCGCTACGGACTGCGCGAGACCCTCCGGCGGCTCGGCGTCGAGTACAAGACGTACGCGGAGTACGAGGAGCGCACCACATGACCGGGCCCGCGGAGGTGCGCTGCATGCTGATGCGCGGCGGCACCTCCAAGGGCGCCTACTTCCTGGCCGGGGACCTGCCCGCCGACCCGGCGGCCCGCGACGACCTGCTGCTGCGGGTGATGGGCAGCCCCGACCCGCGCCAGATCGACGGCCTGGGCGGGGCGCACCCCCTCACCAGCAAGGTGGCGGTGGTCTCGGTGTCGGCCGATCCCGAGGCCGACGTCGACTACCTCTTCCTCCAGGTGGCCGTCGACCGGCCGGAGGTGACCGACCGCCAGAACTGCGGCAACATCCTGGCCGGGGTCGGCCCGTTCGCCGTGGAACGGGGGCTCGTGGCTCCCGGTGACGGCGAGACCTCGGTCCGTATCAGGATGCTCAACACCGGGGAGCGGGCGGTCGCCACCTTCCCCACCCCGGGCGGGCGCGTCGACTACACCGGCGACGCCGAGATCTCCGGGGTGCCCGGCACGGCCGCCCCGGTGGTGATCGAGTTCCCGGCCGGACGGAGCCCGCTGCTGCCCACCGGAAGCGTCCGCGACACCGTCGCCGGCATTACGGTGACCTGCGTCGACAACGGCATGCCGACGGTGCTCGTCGCCGCGGGCGACCTCGGGGTCACCGGGTACGAGGAGCCCGGGGACCTGGAGGAGGACCTGGCCCTCGCCGGCCGGCTGCACGAGATCCGGCTCGCGGCCGGGAAGCTGATGGGCCTCGGCGACGTCGAGAGCGCCACCGTGCCCAAGCTCAGCCTGCTCGCCGCGCCCCGCGACGGCGGCGCGGTCACCACCCGCACCTTCATCCCCGTCCGCTGCCACACCTCGATCGGTGTCCTCGGCGCCGCGAGCGTGGCGGCCGGCCTCCGGCTGCCCGGCGGCGTGGGGGAGGGGATGGCACGGCTCCCGGAGCAGGGCGACCGGATCCGCATCGAACACCCCACCGGATTCCTGGAGATCGACACCAGCGTCGACCCCGGGTCCGACGGCACCCCGCCGGCCGCCCGCCGCACCGCGGTCGTCCGCACCGCCCGCAAGATCTTCGACGGCACCGTCTTCCCCCGTGCCGCCGGTCCGACCCCCGCACCCGTACGACCCCAAGGAGGCAACGATGGCTCCGCCCCTCGGTGACATCGCCCATATCGGCCACGCCCAGCTGTTCACCCCGGACCTGGACGCCAGTGTCGCCTTCTTCACCGACTACCTCGGACTGACCGTCAACGGCCAGGACGGCGACACCGTCTACCTGCGCGCCTTCGACGACTACGAGCACCACAGCCTGGTCCTCACCGCCCGCGAACAGCCCGGCCTCGGCCGGCTCGCGCTGCGCACCTCCAGCGAGGAGGCACTGCACCGCAGGGTCGGGGCGATCGAGGAGGCGGGCGGCACCGGGCACTGGACCGAGGACGAGCCCGGCCTCGGCAAGCTCTACGTCACCACCGACCCGGACGGCCACGAGCACGCCCTCTACTGGGAGAGCGAGTACTACCGGGCCCCCGACGAGCTCAGGCCCGCGCTGAAGAACCAGCCGCAGGCCAAGCCCAACCGGGGCGTCGGCGTGCGCCGCCTGGACCATGTGAACTTCCTGGCCGCCGACGTGCTCGCCAACGCGGAGTTCCAGGAACAGGTGCTCGGCGCCCGGCCCACCGAGCAGATCCGGCTCGACACCGGCAAGGTCGCGGCCCGCTGGCTGACCTTCACGAACAAGTCGTACGACGTCGTGTACACCTCGGACTGGACCGGCTCCGAGGGGCGGCTGCACCACATCGCCTTCGCGACCGACACCCGCGAGGACGTGCTGCGCGCGGCCGATCTCGCCATCGACACCGGCGTGTTCATCGAGACCGGCCCGCACAAGCACGCCATCCAGCAGACGTTCTTCCTGTACGTCTACGAGCCGGGCGGCAACCGCATCGAGCTCTGCAACCCGCTCACCCGGCTGGTGCTGGCGCCCGACTGGCCGCTGATCACCTGGACCGAGGCCGAGCGGGCCAAGGGACAGGCCTGGGGGCTGAGGACGATCGAGTCCTTCCACACCCACGGGACGCCCCCGGTGGGCTGACCAGGGCTCGGATTCCGGCCGATCGGGGGGTGGGTGACGCGTCGACGCGCGTCCCCGCCCCCCTTTGCCACCTGGGGTTTTCACCCGTCGCGCAGGGTGTCGTGGCCGGTGTCCGGATTGTTGCTGAGATTGTTGACAAAAGCGTTGACACTCCAGATCGCGATCCTTAACGTCTAGCGCACCAAGGGTCAGCCGCACGAGCCGCGCGGCCCGCTCATTGATCCCCTCCAGGGAACGCCTCCTGGACGAGAGGAAAACAAAGATGTCCTCCTCCCCCGCCCTGTCCGCCCGCGGCAGCAAACTGGCTCTGCTCGTCGTCGGTCTGTGCTGGCTGGCCGTGCTCTTCGACGGTCTCGACATGTTCATCTACGGCTCGGTGCTGCCCCACCTGCTGGAGACCAAGACCTTCGGCCTCACCCCGGACCGGGCCGGCGACCTCGGCTCCTACGCCACCTTCGGCATGCTGGTGGGCGCCCTGACCGCGGGCACGGTCGCGGACCGGATCGGCCGCAAGCAGCTGATGATCGGCTGCGTCACGCTGTTCTCGCTCGCCTCCGGCGTCTGCGCGATATCGGGCAGCGTGGCGGTCTTCGGCCTCGGCCGCACGCTGGCCGGCGTCGGCCTCGGCGGCCTGCTGCCGACCGCGATCAGCATGGTCTCCGACTACGCCAGGGGCGGCCGGATCGCCATCACCATCGGCCTGCTGATGACCGCGCACCACGCGGGCGGCATCCTCTCCGCGTACGTCGCCAAGTGGCTGGTCGAGCCGGTCGGCTGGCGCTCCGCCTTCTGGGTCTGCGTGCTCCCGCTGCTCTTCGTCCCCGTCCTGATGAAGCTGCTGCCCGAGTCGCTGAGCTTCCTGGTCGCCAAGGGCCGCACCGAGGAGGCCTCCGCCCTGGCCGAGCGCTACGAGGTCGAGCTGCCCGCCGTCGCCGCCAGGAAGAGCGCGGCCGACCGCTGGGACGCGCTGCTCGGCCTGTTCCGCGGCGGCGAGTGGATCCAGACCCTGCTCTACTGGTTCGCCTCCTTCGGCGGCCTGCTCCTCGTCTACGGCGTCGCCACCTGGCTGCCCACCCTGATGCGCACCGAGGGCTACGAGCTGGCCAACGCCCTGACCTTCGTCGTCGTCTTCAACCTCGGCGGCATCGTGGGCATGCTGCTCGCCGGCCGGGCCGCCGACAGGTTCGGCGCCCCGCGCATCGCCGCGGTCTGGTTCGCCCTCACCGCCCTCGGCGTCTACCTGCTCAGCGTCCACATGCCGATGGGCGTGACCACGGTGGTCGTCTTCCTCACCGGTGTCTTCCTCAACAGCGCCCAGACGATGATCTACGCGACCGTCTCCATCCGCTCCACCCCGGACAACCGCGCCACCGCCGTCGGCTGGACCTCGGGCATGGGCCGCTTCGGCGCCGTCTTCGGCCCGTGGCTCGGCGGCCAGCTGCTCGCCGCGGGCAACGGCGACTTCGGCTTCACCGCCTTCGCGCTGGCCGGCGTCTCCTCGATGGTCTTCATCGGCATCGCCGCCCTGCGCTCGGCCAGGCAGCCGCAGGCCGGCAGCGACCGGGAGGAACTGGTCGCCGCACACTGACCGGTACCCGCCGACCGGTCCGGCGCCGCGCCCGTGGAAGGGGCGCGGCGCCATGCCGTCACTCCTCGATGTCGGGCTCGGGCTCCAGCCCGGTGCAGGCGAGCCGCCCCTCGACATCGGCGCACGCCTCCACGCCCCGGGGCGTCGGCACCGCCAGCATCGGGCTGGTGTAGCCGGCGGAGTCCTGGGCCGGATAGCTCGCCGAGAGCACGTCCTGCCCGGCCCGCACCGAGACCTCCCGGGCGTGCGGGGCGCGCAGCCGCACCTCCGACCAGGCGGTCCCGCAGGCGGGGGAGTAGCGCAGCCGGACGTCGTAGGCGGTGTCGGTGACCGTGCTCTTGGTCTGTGCGTCCCGGGCGCACGCCGAGGTGTCCGGCAGCTCGCCCTGGCAGGAGCGGCCCTGGCAGCGCGGGGCCCCCGGCACCGGCTGCGCGGCCGGTGCGCCCCGCCGGTCCGACACGGTGACCGCGGCCGCCGTCACCCCGGCCACGGCGAGCAGGGCGAGCGCGGTCAGCCGTTGCCGCCGGCGGTGCCCGGGCCGGGGCGCCTGCCGGGCGGGTTCGGCGGCCGGCGGCCCCTCGGCGGCCTCGCACCGCGCGAGTACGGCGGCCGGGTCCGCGCCCGCGAGCCGTGCCAGGGCCTCGACAGCCGGGCGCGGTGGCCGTTTGGCGCCGGAGAGATAGCGGTGCCAGGCGGACTTGCTGTACGGGGTGCGGGCGGCCAGCGCGGCCAGGCTCAGGCCCGTACGCTCCTTCAGCTCGCGCAGGCCCGCCGCCGGGGACGCATCCGGTGGCGTGGTGGCCGCTCCTTCGGGGTGCCGCATGTCGCGTGCCTCGACTTCATTCCGCTATGGGCGTTTCGCCCCTGTTGTCGGGATGGCTTCCCGGGTGGACCCGGTCCGCAATCGGCGTACAGGTGTGAAGACGGTGAGGCGGGCGGCGCACGTCGAAGGCCTGTTCGGGAACCCCGAGATCCCCGAACAGGCCTGTGCGGTCAGCGGGCGCGGCGCGGCCGGGCGGCCGTCAGCACCACGGGACGGCGCGGCCGACCCGGACGTAGCGGGCGGAGACGTACCCCGTGCGGTGCGGGAGCCGGTACCAGGCGTGGTTGCCGCGCACCGGGCCGCCGTACGTCTCGCAGACCACCGGGAGCAGCCGGTTGTCGCGGCGGTGGCCGACCACGCGGTAGCCGGTGCCCGGGCCGGAGCGGACGTTCAGACGGACGTGGTGCGTGGTCACCCGGCCCACGGTGCGGTGGGTCCGGGACGTGTGGTGCCGGCGCGGGTGATCGGGGACCGCGACCGGGGCGGGCAGGGGGTGGTGGCCGTGGAGCCGCACGATGCCCTGCGGCGCGGGGACCGGTGCGGCGGCGCTCGCGGTGGCCGCCCCCGCCGTGGGCAGGAACGCGAACGCCGCGACCGTGGCCAGCAGGCCGCTCTTCAGGATCCGACGGGTCATGGAAACCTCCGGGCTGTCGTTCTCGTGACCACGAGGCGTGACCACGCATCGGAGGATTGCCGTGACGGGCCGTCACCATGTCGTCCCCGCGTGCCCTGGGACGCCCGGGACGTCCCCTGGAACGCCCGGTCAGCCCATCTGGTCCGCCGCGGACAGGTGCTCGACCGTCCGCCCCGTCTCCGTGAAGGTCCGGGTGACGTGTCCCGACGAGTACACCCACAGGATCCGCAGCGGGGTGTCACCGACGTTGCGGAACAGGTGCGGGACGGGGGACGGGACGTAGGTGGTGTCGAACCGCTCCAGCCGGGTCACCTCGCCGTCCACCCAGACCTCCGCCTCGCCCTCCAGGACGGTCACGTGCTCGTCGCAGTTGTGCGAGTGCAACGGCGCCCCGGAACCCACCGGGTAGACACTCATCCCGCTGGTGATGAGGTTCTCCCCGCCCGCCGAGGGCGTGGTGATCAGGGGGGTCGTCACCACCGCGCCGCCCCGGTCGAGCAGGGGCACGGACGCGGCTTTGATGATCGTCGTCATCGGGGGATTCCTCTCCGCTGCCAGGTGGTACGCCGACCGACGGTAGGCCGCCCGCGCGCGAACGGGTGCCCCCTGGCGTGCAGTTTTACCTTGCGCTCCGGGAGGTGTGAGCGCCCGCGGAGCGGCTGTAGCGTCACCTGGCGTCGCGACCACCCACAGGGCGCGCCGGACAGAAAAGGCAGGTGTCGGCCTCATGAGGCTCCCCGTTCTCAGTGAAGACGCGATGGACCCGCGGCAGCGGGAGCTGGCCGCCCGGATCGCGGGCCGGCGCGGCGCCGTGCGCGGCCCGTTCCGGGTCTGGCTGCACAGCCCGGAGATGTGCGAACGCGCGGAGTCCCTCGGCGCCTTCGCCCGCTTCGACTGCAGCCTTCCCGAGCACCTGCGCGAACTGACGCTGCTGATGGCCGCCCGCAACTGGGACGCCCAGTACTCCTGGAACGCCCACGTCCACCGGGCCATCGGGGCCGGCGTCCCGGAGGCCGCCGTACGGGCCATCGCCGAGAAGCGCCCGGCGGTCTTCGACGACCCGGCCGACCAGGCCTTCTACCAGTTCTGCCGGGAGATCCTGGAGGAGCACTTCGTCACCGACGAGACCTTCGCCCGCGCCCACGAGCACTTCGGGGCCAGGGGGCTGGTCGACACGATCGGCGCGCTCGGCAACTTCACCATGCTCGGCATGTGCCTCAACACCTTCCAGGTCGACCTCCAGGCCGACCGGGAACCGCCCTTCCCCGACGTCCGCGGCTACGGCCGGGTCGTCCCCGAGAGCAGCGCGTCCATGCCCTGACCAGGTGACACGGCGGTCACATCGAGGCCGTTCCTTTGGACGGCAAGAAGGTTGACAGGATTGCCGACATTCGATTTGTGTGGGTGACCAGCGCGAGCGAGCCGCACGCGCGTTCGGAGGAAAAATGGATCGCTTGCTCCTCATGCACAGCTTCGTCACCGTCGCCCAGGTCGGCAGTTTCAGCGGAGCCGCCAAGAAACTCGGCTCGTCCGGCTCCCTGGTGTCGCGGCACGTGGCGGAACTGGAGCGGCAGATCGGCGTCCGCCTGGTCAACCGCACCGCCCGCTCCGTCAGCCTCACCGAGCCCGGCCAGCGCTACGCCCAGTTCGCCGCCCGCATCCTCGACGAGATCGAGGCCGAGGACGCCGGCATCGCACAGCGCCACGACCGGCCCGAGGGGACCCTCAGCGTCATCTGTCCCAAGTGGATCGGCAGCCTGGACCTCGGGGACGCCATCGCGGCGTTCTCGGCGGCCCATCCGAAGATCCAGGTCCGCTTCGAGCTCGGCGGCATGTCGGACCGCACCTACGACTTCCTGGACAGCGGGTTCGACGTCGCCTTCCACACCCGCGACCTCAGGGACTCCAGCGTCCGGCTGAAGAAGATCTCCTCGCTGCCGTTCGTGCTGTGCGCCTCCGAGGAGTACGTCGAGCGGCACGGCGAACTCACCCACCCCAACGACCTGGCCGCCCACGACTGCCTGGTCCACCTGAACGACCCGGTGTGGCGGATCGGCCACGGACACGCCAGCACCCTGCACAAGATCCGCAACATCGCGTTCTCGTCCAACTCCTACATCGCCCTGCAGAAGGCGGCGGTGCACGGCCGCGGTATCGCGCTGCTGCCCCAGCGCCCGGTCTACGACGACGTGGTCACCGGCGCCCTGCGGGTGCTGCTGCCCGAACTCGCCGTACCCGACCGCCCGCTGTACGCGATCTACGGCCCCGGGCAGGACACCCCGCGCAAGATCAGCGTGTTCCTGGACTTCCTCGCCGAGTGGTTCTCGCAGAACCCGATTCCCGCGATCCGGCCGTAGCCCGGGCGGCGCGAGCCGCAAGAAACGCTTGCGCATTCCGTAGAGCTCAGGCCATTGATGCCCTCGCGAGGCGAAACCTACGCTCGCGAGGCGACCCGGAAACGAGGAATCCATGGGAATCCAGAGAATCGAATCGGTCACGTACGGCATCGGCGACCTCGGCGAATGCGTCCGTTTCTTCGACGACTTCGGCCTGTCGATGATCGAGCGGACCGACGAGCACGCGGTGTTCGCGACCCGCACCGGCCAGACCCTCCACCTCGACACCCGGCCCGGTCCGTCGCTGCCGCCCCCGGTGGAGGACGGACCCACGCTCCGCGAGGTGGTCTGGGGCGTCGACACCCCCGGGGAACTGGCGCGGCTGGCGGCCGAGGCGGCCCGGGACCGCGAGGTCCGCGAGAGCGCCGACGGCGTCCACCACACCGTCGACGAGACCGGCTTCGGCGTCGGCCTGACCCTGGCCCGCCCCCGGCCCGCCGCGGTCACGCCCCGCCCGTCCAACACCCTCGGCAGCGTCGCACGCTGGAACACCGCGCTGGAGCCGATCACCCGGGGCCGCCCGCTGCGCATGTGCCACGTCGCCCTGAACATCCCCGAGCAGGGCCGCGAGAGGGCCGTCGCCTTCTACGTCGACCGGCTCGGCTTCCGCCCGACCGACGTCGTCGAACCGATGGGCGTCTTCATGCAGGCCCCCGGCGACGACGACCAGCACACCATGCTGCTGTGCCACCGCCCCGACAAGGCGGGCGTCAACCACATTGCCTACGAGGTGCCCGGCTTCGACGACGTCGTCGAGGGCGGCAACCACATGATCGAGCGGGGCTGGCGGGAGGCCCGCAGACTCGGCCGGCACACCATCGGCTCCAACGTCTTCCGCTTCCTGCACGCCCCGTGCGGCGGCCGCGTCGAGTACGCCGCCGACATGGACCGGGCCGACGAGAACTACGGCACCCGGGTCCACGAGACGACCCCGCCGCACCACATCTGGGCCCTGCGCACCAACCGCGACCAGGAAGCCCCGACCGCGTCCTGACCCTGAGAGGGCACCCCTTCATGACCACCGACCACGGCTATCCCGCCGTCCGCATGTACATAGCGGGCGAGTGGTGCCAGGGCGGCTCCGGACGGACCGCCCCCGTCGTCAACCCCGCCACCGAGGAACAGGTCGGCGAGGTCCCGCTCGCCACCGCCGCCGACCTCGACCGCGCCCTCGCGGCGGCCGACGAGGGCTTCCGGGTGTGGCGGGCGACCCCGATCGCCGAACGCTCCGCGATCCTCGACCGCGCCGCCTGCCTCATCGCCGACCGCGCCGCCGCCATCGGCCGGGTGATGACCCTGGAGCAGGGCAAGACCCTCGCCGAGGCCACCGGCGAGGCCCGGCGCACGGCCGACACCCTGCGCTGGCACGCCGAGGACGCCCGCCGCGCGTACGGCCGGATCGTCCCGGCCGCCCCCGGCACCGTCCTCACCGTCCGCCGCGAGCCCGCCGGGCCCGTCGCCGCCTTCGTGCCCTGGAACTTCCCGGTCGGCGGCCCCAACCGCAAGATCTCCTCGGCCCTCGCGGCCGGCTGCTCCCTCGTCATCAAGGCCTCCGAGGAGACCCCGGCGACGGCCGCCGCCCTGGTCGGGTGCTACGCGGACGCCGGACTGCCCGCGGGCGTGCTCAACCTGGTCTTCGGCGAACCCGCCGAGGTCTCGGCCCACCTCATCGCCTCCCCGGTCACCCGCGTGATCGCCTTCACCGGCTCGGTGCCCGTCGGCAAGCTGCTGGCCGCCGAGGCCGGCAAGGTCATGAAGCCCGCCCTGATGGAGCTGGGCGGCCACGCCCCGGTGATCGTCTGCGCCGACGCCGACCCCGCACAGGCCGCCCGGCGCGCCGCCCGGGCCAAGTTCTTCAACGCCGGCCAGGTCTGCACCTCGCCCAGCCGCTTCCTCGTCCACGAGTCCCTGGCCGAGGACTTCACCGCCGAGTTCGTGAAGGCCGCCGAGGCCGTCGTCGTCGGCGACGGCCTGGCCCCGGGCACCACCATGGGCCCGCTCGCCAACGAGCGCCGACTGCGGTCGACCGAGCGGCTCACCGCCGACGCGGTGGCCAAGGGCGCCACGGTCCGCACGGGCGGCGAACGGCTCGACCGCCCCGGCTACTTCTTCGCGCCGACCGTCCTCACCGACGTACCGGCGGACGCGGACGTGCTGTCCGAGGAACCCTTCGGACCGCTGGCCCCGATCGTGCCGTTCACCGACCTCGACGACGCCCTCGCCACCGCCAACTCGCTCCCGTACGGCCTGGCGGCCTACGGCTTCACCCGGTCGGCCGCCACCGCCGAGAAGCTCTCCGCCGGGCTGGAGGCCGGCATCCTCTCCCTCAACCACTGCGGCGGCTCGGTGCACGAGGCCCCCTCGGGCGGGGTCAAGGAGAGCGGGTACGGCCGCGAGGGCGGGCCCGAGGCGCTGGACGCCTACCTGGTCACCAAGCGCGTCTCCCACCTGCTGACACCATGAGGTACGCACGCGTGTCCATCGACGGCCGGCCGGTCTGGGGACGGGTGGGGGAGAAGGACGTCGAACTGCTCTCCGGCTCCCCGCTGGAGGGCGCCTTCGACGTCCTCGGCACGGTCCCCGTGACGGACGCCGTCTGGCTGCCGCCCGTCGTACCGGGCGTGTTCTACGCCGTCGGACACAACTACCCCCGGCACATCGCGCACGCCGGCGCCGCCACCCCCGAGCGCCCCGAGGTCGGCTACCGGGCCAACAACGCGCTCACCGGACACGGTTCGCCGATCGTGCGGCCCGCCGAGGTGACCGGACGCTTCGAGGCCGAGCCCGAACTCGTCGCCGTCATGGGCCGCACCCTCCGCCACGCCGACCATGCCGGGGCCCGCGCGGGCGTGTTCGGCTGGACCATCGGCAACGACGTCAGCGCCCGCACCTGGCAGCACCAGGACCGCTCCTTCTGGCGCAGCAAGAACAGCGACACGTTCAAGCCCATGGGCCCCTGGATCGAGACCGACGTCGACGCGCTCGCCCAGCGAACCACCCTGCGCGTCAACGGCGAGGTCCGGGCCGCGTTCCCGACCGGGGACATGGTCTTCGACCCCTACGACCACATCGTCGAGATCACCCGGCACATCACCCTGCACCCCGGTGACGTGCTGTGGATGGGCGCCGAGTCCACCTGCCAACTGGAGCCCGGCGACACCGTGGACGTCGAGATCAGCGGCATCGGCGTGCTGTCCAACCCCGTACACCTGGAAGGGAACCACTCATGAGCGCGGAACCCCGCTACATCCACCACGTCAACTTCCCCACCACCGACCCCGACCGCACCGCGGCCTGGTACACCAAGGTCTTCGGGATGAAGCGGATCCAGCCCAAGTCCAACACCCGTGTGGTGCTGATGACCCGGGGCAACTTCGACCTCCACTTCACCCCGGTCGAGGAGATGGAGCGCATGGCGCCCTACCACTTCGCCGTCGAGGTCGACGACTGGGACGACTTCCTGGCCCACCTCACGGAACTGGGCATCCGGCACACCCGGCCGATCGAACGCCCCGAGAACCAGTCCAAGTTCTGCTACATCCACGACCCCGACCACACCATGATCGAGCTCGTCCACCACGGCCGCCGCCCCAACTAAGCCCATCAGTACGGGAGTACACCCCATGCCCCTCGCCGACTCCGACGGCACCGCCATCTACTACGAGCGCCACGGCAGCGGCCCGGCGATCCTGTTCGTGCACGGCAGCGGCGGCCACCACGCCGCCTGGTGGCAGCAGGTCGCCGCGCTGCGCGACGAGTTCACCGTCCTCACCGTGGACCTGCGCGGCTTCGGACAGTCCGACTCCTCGATGGACGAGTTCGACGGACAGGACTTCCCCGGCGACGTCGTCGCCGTCCTCGACCGGGAGGACGTCACCGACGTCATGCTGGTCGGCCAGTCCATCGGCTCCGTCGCCGCCCTGCGCGCCGCGCTGCTGCGCCCCGAGCGCGTCTCCTCCGTGGTCCTCGGCCACTCCCTCGGCGGCATCGGCCACCCCGAACTGAGGGAACTGGCCGCCGCCGACCGGGCGCAGGCCGTGCGGCTGCCCGTGATCGACCGGCTGCTCACCAAATCGTTCCAGCGTGACCGGGCCGACCTCACCTTCCTCTTCCAGCAGATGGGCACGTTCAACGTGGCCCGGATGCAGGACCTGCGCAACCTCGACACCGACGGCCCCTCCCCGGCGGCGATCGCGGCCTCCGGCGTCAAGGTCGCCTTCCTGGCCGGCGAGAAGGACGCGGTGCTCAGCGTGAAGACCGTGACCCGCGCCCACGAACTCCTGCCCGGTTCCCACCTGGAGATCGTCCCGGACGCCCCGCACTCCATGTACTGGGAGGCGCCCGGCGCCTACAACGCGGCCGTCGCCCGGCTCCGCCGCACCCTGACCGCACCGAAGGAAGCCGCATGACCAGCCTCACCCTGGCCGCCGCCGAGGAGATCATCGGCGCCGCCCACGAGCGCGCCCAGCGGATCGGGAAGGCGGTGAGCGTCGCCGTCGTGGACGCCGGCGGCTTCCCGATCGCCATCCGCCGCCCCGACGGCGCCCGCCCGCTCACCCCCGACATCGCCCGTGCCAAGGCCTACACCGCGGCCGTGATGCAGCGCCCCGGCCCCATGCTGAAGAAGTGGCAGGAGAGCCAGCCCGTCTTCTTCGCCCAGCTCTCCCAGCTCCCCGGCGCCGCCCTCCCGATCATGGCCGCCGAGGGCAGCGTCACCATCAAGAAGGACGGCGAGATCATCGGCGGCCTCGGCATCGCCGGCGGCACCGCCGACGAGGACCAGCGGATCGCCGAGGAGGTCCTGAAGGCGCTCGGCTACGAGCTGGAGTTCGCCGCCTGGGGCGTCACCGGCGGAAGGGACTGACACCATGGCGGACACGTTCAACTACCGCATCGACCACCACGGCAGCCTGGTCCGCCCGGCCGGACTGTCC
Organism: Streptomyces sp. NPDC104367; assembly: GCF_055583825.1. Taxonomy (NCBI): domain Bacteria; kingdom Bacillati; phylum Actinomycetota; class Actinomycetes; order Kitasatosporales; family Streptomycetaceae; genus Streptomyces; species Streptomyces sp. NPDC104367. The sequence continues at coordinate 36,602 of NZ_JBVJND010000007.1, forward strand.
ACCGCCGACCCGGACTCCGTCGACGCGGCGGTCCGGGAGGCCGTCGCCGACCAGCGCAAGCTGCGCTGCACCGTCGTCACCGACGGCGACCTCCCCCGCGAGGACTTCCGCAGCGCGGTCCTCGACTCCGTCTCCGGTTTCCGCCGCACCGACGAGACGGGCCCGGACGGCCTGGTCCGCTGGGTCGCCGAGTCGCCGCCCAAGGCCGACGGCCCGCTGCTCGCCGACCGGGCCGCCCGGCTCGCCGAACTGACGGTGATCGCCCCGAAGGCCGCCCTCCCCTCCCCGGCCTACCTCGCCGCCACCACCTTCCGGCCGGGCCTCGGCGTCTCCTCGGCCCGGGAACTCGGTGAGGCCCTCGCGGAGATCGTCCGGGCCGAGATCGAACTGCTCGTCTCCCGGGGTGTCCGCCTGATCCAGCTCAACAACCCGCTGTTGCTCGGCCAGTTGGGGGCGGATCCGGCCGACCCCGGCGCCCTCTCCTTCGAGGACGCCCTCGCCGTCGACGCCCTGGCGGTACGGCCGGACGAGCGCCCCGAGGGCGTCCGGATCGGCATGGCACCGGGCTGGGCGGCCCCGGCCGAACCGAACCGCTCCCGCGCCGAGCGGCTCTACGCCGGCATCGGCGCCGACCGCTGGGTGCTGCCGTTCGACCAGGGCACCCCGGCGGAGCTGGACCTGCTCAGGGCGCTGCCCGACGAACGGGACTTCTGCCTCGGCGTCGTCGACGCGACGGTGCCAGGCCTGGAGGACGTCGACACCGTGATGTCCCGCATCGACACGGCCGCCGAGTTCAAGGACCTGGAGGACGGCGCCGTATCACCGTCCAGGGGCTTCGCGGACGTGGCGAACCGCCCCTTGCTGAGCGCGGAGGACCAGCGCAAGAAGCTCGTCCTGGTCGAGACGATCGCCCGGTACTGCTGGGGCAACGAGTTCTAGAACGCTTCCGCTTCCAGAGGCGCGGGGCGGTGGCCGATCCGCGGCTGCCGCCGCGGGCGCGATCAGCCGCACACCACCCGCGCCCCTCACCACCACCGACGCTAGAGCACCTCCGCGAACGTCACCGTGCGCTCGGTCAGCAACGGCCACACCACCCCCACCACGACCTCCCTGAAGTGCCCGGCCGCCTTGTGCGCCTCGAACCCCTCCCGGTCGGTGTACCGCTCGTAGAGCAGGAACCCACCCGGCTCCCCCTCCACCGCGTGCACCTCGTACATCAGGTTCGCGGGCTCGGTACGGGTGGCCGCCCGGGCCTCCAGCAGCGCGGCGCGCACCGCGTCCGCGTCGGCCGGTGCGCAGCGGTACCGGGCGACGACTGCGTATGCCATGCGTTCTCTCCTCACGTCGGGTCAGGTCCGCCGATTCCAGCATGGATCATGCCCCCGACGGCCCGCGCACGGCGCAATCAATGCCTGCCCCCGCGGGGCTGGTGGACCCCCTCCCACATGGTGTGTTGTCGCATCCGGCCCGACACGGGCGGCACCGCGGACGACGAAGGAAGTGATCTCCATGCGCACCCTGGAAACCCTCTTGGGCGGGGAGTGGGTGACGACCGGTGAGTGGATCGACGTCCACGACCCCGCCGACGTCCGCACCCCCTTCGCCCGCGTCCCCGCGCTCTCCGCCAAGGACGTCACCCGGGCCTACGACCACGCCGAGCGCGGCTTCGCCGCCTGGAAGCGCACCAGCCCCTTCGAGCGGGCCCGCGTCCTGACCGAGGCGGCCCGGCTGATCCGCGAACGGGCCGCGGAGATCGCCGCCGACGTCACCGCCGAGAACGGCAAGACCGGCGCCGAGGCGACCGGCGAGACGCTGAAGGCCGCCGACTTCCTGGAGTACTACGCGGGCCTGGCCCGCCAGGGCTACGGCACCCTCCTGCACGACGTACGCCCGAACCACCGTACGCACACCCAGCGCGAGCCGATCGGCGTGATCCTGGTCATCAGCCCCTGGAACGACCCGCTGATCACCCCGGCCCGCAAGCTCGCCCCGCTGCTCGCCGCCGGCAACGCGGCCGTGTTCAAGCCGGCCGGCGAGACACCGTTGTCGGGCCTGCACCTCGCCCGCGCCCTGCACGACGCCGGGCTGCCGCCCGGGGTGCTCGACGTGGTCACCGGCCGGACCGCCGAGATCGAGGAGGCGCTCCTGGACGACCCCCGGATCACCGGCATCACCTTCACCGGCTCCAACGCCGTCGGCAACCGCATCCGGCGCCGCCTCGCCGACCGCAACGTCCGCTTCCAGGGCGAACTCGGCGGCAAGAACGCCTCCGTGGTGCTGCGCGACGCCGACCTGCCGGCCGCCGCCAGGGCGGTGGCCGCCGCCTCCTTCGGCCAGGCCGGACAGCGCTGCACCGCCACCAGCCGGGTGATCGTCGAGCGGCCGGTGTACGACGAGTTCGTCGCGCTGCTGGTCGCCGAGGTACGGGCGCTGAAGGCCGGCCCGGGCAGCGACCCGACGACGACCCTGTGCCCGCTGTCGAGCCCGCAGCAGCGCGACAGCGTCCTCGCCGACCTGGCCGGGGCGGTCGGGCAGGGCGCGACCGTGCTCACCGGCGGCGGCACCGACCCGGAGCGGCCGCACGGCTGCCACGTCCAGGCCACCGTCCTCGCGGACGTCACCCCGGACATGGCCGTCTGGCGCGAGGAGGTCTTCGGACCGGTCCTCGCCGTCCGCGCGGCCGACGGCTTCGACGCGGCCGTCGAGGCGGTCAACGACTCCGGCTTCGGGCTCGCCGCCGCCGTCTTCACCCGCGACCTCGGCCGTGCGTACCGCTTCGCCGACGAGGCCGAGTGCGGGCAGGTCGCGGTCAACACGACGACCACCGGATGGGACGTCCACCTCCCGTTCGGCGGCTTCCGCGACTCCGGCACGGCCTACAAGGAGCAGGGCGACGAGGTCCTGCGGTTCTCCACCCGGGTCAAGACGGTGGCCGTCAACACCGGTGCCCCGGAGCGCGCCGATGGCTGACGAGACGATCGGCGTGGTCGGCGCCGGGATCGTGGGCCTGGCCACGGCCCGCGAGATCGCCCTGCGCCGCCCCGGCACCCGGGTGGTGGTGTTCGAGAAGGAACGGGAGGTCGCCCGCCACCAGACCGGCCACAACTCCGGTGTGGTGCACGCCGGCATCTACTACACCCCGGGCAGCCTCAAGGCCGACCTGTGCGTACGGGGCGTCTGCCTGCTGCGCGAGTACTGCCAGGACCGGCGGCTGCCGTACGACGAGATCGGCAAGCTGGTCGTCGCGGTACGCGCGGACGAGCTGGGCCGGATGGAGAACCTCTACACCCGGGCGAGGAACAACCACGTGCCGGAGCTGCGCAAGGTCTGCCGCGAGGAGATCAGGGAGATCGAACCGCACGCCGGCGGTGTCGCCGCCCTGCACTCCCCGCGCACCGCGATCACCGACTACCCGGCGGTCGCCCGCGCCTTCGCCCAGGACGTCGTCGACGCCGGCGGCGAGGTACGGCTGGGCTTCCCGGTCACGTCCGTCACCGGCGTGCCCGGCGGCATCGAGGCCGTCTCCGGCCAGGACCGGGTCCGCGTGGACCGGCTGATCCTCTGCGCCGGCCTCCAGTCCGACTCCGTCGCCCGGCTGGCGCGGGACCGGCAGGAGCCCCGGATCATCCCGTTCCGCGGCGAGTACATGCTGCTCAGGCCGGACAGGGCACATCTCGTGCGCGGGCTCGTCTACCCGGTGCCCGACCCCCGCTACCCCTTCCTCGGCGTCCACTTCACCCCGCGTGTCGACGGCTCGGTGGAGGTCGGCCCCAACGCCGTCCTCGCCCTGGCCAGGGAGGGGTACCGGCGCAGCCGGGTCTCCCCCCGGGACCTGCTGGCCCTCGCGGCCTACCCGGGCACCTGGCGGATGGCCGCGCGGCACTGGCGCACCGGGGTCAGGGAGTACCGCGGATCCTTCTCCACGGCCGCCTTCATGCGGGACGCCGGGCTGTACGTCCCGGAGGTCGGCGTCCGTGACGTGGTGCGCGGCGGAGCGGGCGTGCGCGCCCAGGCGCTGGACCGCGACGGCACGCTCGTCGACGACTTCCGCATCCACCGGGTCGGCCGGATCACGGCCGTGCGCAACGCCCCCTCGCCGGCCGCCACGGCCTCCATGGCGATCGCCGAACACATCACCACGGCCGTCTTCGACGGCGCCTGACCCGCCCGGTCCGGGACCTGGAAGTCCGCTGTGAACAGGGCACTTCCGCGCAACAACAGCTTGCGCTCCGGGATCTGCGCAAGGCCTCCCGGGCCGCCTAGCGTTCCTTCCGCAGCACCTCAAGACCTTCTCCGAGAGAAAGAGTTCGCACCATGTTCGTCGTCGACACGCAGATCCACATCTGGAAGGAAGAGACCCCGGACCGCCCCTGGGTGCCCGGTGCCCGCGAGCGGATCCGGCTCAACGGCCACCGCGAGGACCCCTTCTCCTACGAGGAGGCCCTGGAGCTGATGGACGAGGCCGGCGTGAACCGGGCGCTGATCCTGCCGCCGTCCTGGGAGGGCGACCGCATCGACTACGCCCTGGAGGCCTGCGAGGCCCACCCGGACCGGTTCGGGATCATGGCCCGCATCCCGCAGAACAAGCCGGCGGAGGGCAGGGCCATGCTCCGGGACTTCGCCCGGAACCCGCACGTCAAGGGCACCCGGCTCACCTTCCACCGGCCGCAGGACCGCAACTGGATGATCGACGGCACCAACGACTGGTACTGGCCGGTCGCCGAGGAGCTGCGCATCCCGACGATGGTGCACGCGCCGATCTGGAAGCGCGAGCTGGGCGAGATCGCCGCCAGGCACCCCGAACTGAAGATCATCATCGACCACATGGGCATCATGGCCCGCTGCGTCGACGACGCGATCGGATACTGGGTCCAGGAGACCGCGGACCTGGCCGCCTACCCGAACATCTACGTCAAGGTGTCGGCGCTGCCGGGCTACTCCACGCAGCCCTTCCCGAACAGCAACATCCAGAAGTACGTGCGCGAGATGGTCGACAGGATGGGCCCGCAGCGCTGCTTCTACGGCACCGACATCACCCGGCTGCTCGGCCACGGCATCACCTACACCGACACGATCGAGCAGTTCACCAAGCACTGGGACTTCACGCCCGAGGAACTTGAATGGATCATGGGCCGCGGTATCTCCGAGGTCCTGAACTGGCCGATCGAGGGCTGAGGGAACACCGGCGATGACCTGCACCCCACGGACCGACGGCGGCGACGCCGTCGTCTCCGCCTTCAACGCGGCGGGCGCCGACTACGTCTTCTGCTCCTCGGGCTCCGAATGGGCCCCGGTGTGGGAGGCACTGGCCCGCCGCCACCGCGACGGCGAGCCCGCACCGCGCTACCTCGACCTGACCCACGAGACGGTGGCCGTGGGCATGGCCACCGGCTACGGGCTGGTCGAGCGCCGCCCGCAGGGCGTGCTGCTGCACGCGGCACCGGGCCTGCTCCAGGGCTCGATGGCCGTGCACGGCGCCCTGCTGGCCGGCGTGCCGATGGTGGTCACCTCGTCCGAGTCGACCACCTATGGCGACGCCCCCGGACACGACCCGGGCGGCCAGTGGTACCGCAACCTGTCGATCGTGGGCGGGCCGCACGGCATCGCCCAGCCCTTCACCAAGTGGTCGACCGAGGCCGCCGACGTGCACACCCTGCCCACCATGATCACCCGGGCCGCGGAACTCGCCTGGCGGGCCCCGGCCGGACCGGCCTACCTGAACATCCCCCTGGAGATCCTCCTGGAGGAGTGGGACGGCCGCGAGGCCAAGCCCGTCGTGCGGCCGGGCTCCACCCACAGCTCACCGGAGGAGGCCGACCAGGTCGCGCGGCTGATCCGCGAGGCGGCCAACCCCGTCGTCGTCACCGAGACGGCGGGCCGCGAGGCGGGCGGCTTCGAGGCCCTGGTCGCCTTCGCCGAGGCCTGGGACATCCCGGTCGTCGAGCCGGACTCCGCGGTGTGCGGGAACTTCCCGCGCACCCACCCGCTGCACGCCGGCAGCGACATCGGGCCGTGGATGGACGAGGCGGACCTGATCCTGCTGGTCAACTGCCGCGCCCCCTTCTACCCGCCCTCGCGCCGCCCGTCCAAGGCGCGGATCGTCGTCATCGACGAGGTCCCGCAGCGCCCGCACGTCGTCTACCAGGTGCTGTTCGCCGACACCTACCTGGAGGGCAACGTCGCCAACACCCTGCGCCAGCTCAGCAAGCGGGCGAAGGACCTCGACGAGCGTGCGGTCGGCATCCGCCGGGCGGCGCAGGAGAAGCGGCACGCCGCCGAGCGGGCCGCCGCCGAGGCGGCCGAGGCGAAGGCCGTCGAGGCCGGGGGCGTCGACCCGGTGCTGGTCGCCGCCACCCTGCGCCGGCTGCTGCACGGGCAGGACGCGATCGTCGTCGACGAGACCATCACCCACAGCCGGGCCGTCAAACGGCACCTGCGGACCGCCGCCCCCGACTCCTACTTCTACGTCCAGGGCGGACTCGGCCAGGGCATCGCGGTCGCCCTCGGCGTCAAACTCGCCGCGCGGGAGAGGCCCGTGGTCCTCACCGTCGGCGACGGAGCCTTCACCTACAACCCGGTGATCCCGTCGTACGACGCCTCCAAGGCGTACGAACTGCCGGTGCTGATCGTGGTGTTCAACAACCGTCTCTACAAGTCGATGAATCTCAACCACCGCCGCTTCTACCCCGACGGCGCGGCCGCGGACACCGGCGAATGGCTCGGCACCGATCTGCACCGGCTGCCCCGGCTCGCCGCGTTCGCCGAGCCGTTCGGCATGCACACCGAGACCGTCGACACCCCGGACGCCCTCGCACCCGCGCTGGAACGCGCCCTCAAGGCCGTGGCCGAGGGCACGACCGCCGTCGTGGACGTCCTCGTCACCCGCTAGCCCAGGAGATTCCGCAACCATGTCCGACACCCCCACCAGGCCCCTGGTGCCCGCCGACGCCCTGCGTGCCTTCTCCGCCGCCCTGCTGGAGAAGGGCGGCCTGAGCGCCGAGCACGCCCGCACCACCGCCGACGTGTTCGTCTGGGCCGCTCAGCGCGGCGTCGACTCGCACGGCACCGCCCGCGTCCCCGCCTATCTGGACCTGCTCGCCAAGGGCGTCGCCAACCCCGACCCGCACCTCACCGTCGAGTCCACCGCGCCGGCCGCCGCCGTCCTGGACGCCGACCGGGCCCCGGGCCCGGTCGCCCTCACCGCCGCCGCCGACGAGGCGGTACGACGGGCCCGGGAGACCGGCATCGCCTCGGTGGGCGTGCGCCGCACGGTGCACACCGGCGCCATCGGCTACTACGTGTCCCGGATCGCCGAACAGGGCCTGGTCGGGCTCGGGTTCGTGGCCGGCATGCCCAACATGGGCTACACCGGCGTCCAGGGCGCGGCCGTCGCCACCAGTCCGCTCGCCGTCGCCGTACCGGCCCGCGAACACCCGCCGCTGCTGCTGGACATGGCCACCGCCACCATCGCCCTCGGCAAGATCCGGCAGGCGAGGGCGAACGGCACCCCGCTGCCCGAGGGCGCGGCCGCGGCGGAGGACGGCACGCCGACCACCGACCCCGAACTGGCGGTCATGCCGCTGCCGTTGGGCGGGGCCAAGGGCTCCGGCATGTCGCTCGCCTTCGAGCTGCTGACCAGCGTCCTGGTCGGCGCGCCGATCTTCGCCGGCTTCCACGCGGGCGACCGCAGGCACCGGCAGAACGCCCTGCTCGTCGCCCTCGACCCGGCGGCCTTCGGCGACCCCGAGGCCTTCCTCGGCGCGGTGGACGACACGCTCGGCACCCTGAAGAACCTGCCGGCCGCCGACGGCGCCGACGGGGTGTTCTACCCGGGTGAGCGCAGCGCGGCCGTCGCCGAGGAGCGCGGGCACAAGGGCATCCCGGTGGCCCCGAAGGTCTGGCGGGACCTCACGGAGCGCGCCGAGCGGCTCGGGGTGGCGCTGCCCGTCTGACGGTCACCGGCGGGGCCGCGCGCGGACGCGGTCCCGACCCGGACCCGAGCACGCTGTGCCGCCGGTCACCCCGGACACCGACGACGGACGGCCCCGGTGCCGCGACGACGGTGGGGAGTCGTGGGTCACAGCTCCCCGTGTCACAGGGGCGCGGGCCGTCTCGTCTCGGGGGTGAACGCACCGACGAGCACGGAGGAGCACACGATGGACGCGCGACTCGACTACTTCACCAGCCCGACCGCCGGCAAGACCCTCAAGTACCTCATGTCGGCGGGCCGGGAGCTCAAGGGGGCACCGCTGTCGGCCACCACACAGGAACTCGTGGCGCTGCGGGTGAGCCAGATCAACGGCTGCGCCGTCTGCCTCGACATGCACACCAAGGAGGCTGCCGCCGCGGGCGAGACCCCGGTGCGGCTGAACCTGGTCCCGGCGTGGCGGGAGGCCACGGTCTTCACCGAGGCCGAGCGCGCCGCGCTGGAGCTGGCGGAGCAGGGGACCCGGGTCGCGGACGCGGCCGACGGCGTCAGCGACGAGGTGTGGGCACGGGCCGCCGAGCACTACGACGAGGAGCAGCTCACCGCGCTGGTGATCCTGATCTCGTTCATGAACGCGGTGAACCGGCTGAACGTCATCACCCGGCAGCCGGCCGGGGACTACGAGGTCGGGCAGTTCCACTGAACCCCCACCGGCCCCGGGTCGCTCAAGGCGTCGCTGCCGGCGGCTGAGGGATCCGCACGGGCCGGGCACCGGCCGGGACCGGCGGCCGGCGGCCGGTCCGCCCTTCCCGGCCCGCCCGTGTCACGCGGGCGGCTCCTGTGTCTCCTCGCCCCGGACCGCCCGCAGCCGCCGTGCGACGAGCGCGTACACCTCGCGCGCCTTCGCGTCGTCCCTGCCGTCGTACGCGTGGTCCGCCCCCGCCACCTCGTGGTACCCGGCCAGCGCCCCGACCGCCCTCAGCCGCTCCGCGTACCGTTCGCCCTCCGCGCGCAGCAGGTCGTACTCGGCGGTGACGACGAGCGCCGGGGCGATGCCCGTCAGGTCGGCGGTGTCGGACGGATGGGCGGGGGAGACCAGCGGGTCGCTCCGGCGCTTCGGGTCCGGGACGTACGAGGTGTCGAACACCTCCGCCATCCAGGGCCGCAGCATCGGCCGGGCGATGGCGGCCCGCTTGTCCGCCGCGTTCGTCACGAGGTCGAGCGGCGGATAGTGCAGCACCTGGAGCGCGATCGAGGGCCCGCCCTCCGTCAGCGCCTGCCGGGCCACCGCCGCGGCGAGCCCGCCGCCCGCGCTCTGCCCGCCCACGGTCAGCCGGGAGCCGTCCCAGCCCTGCCCGGCGGCGTGTTCGGCGACCCAGCGGACCACCTCGTAGGCCTGGCGGGCCGGGGCCGGGAAGGGATGCTGCGGGGCGACGACGTAGTCCACGTTCACCACGGCCACCCCGGCCTCGGCCGCGAGGAACCGGCACAGCGGGTCGTCGAGTTCGGTGAGCGCCATGACGTAACCGCCGCCGTGGAAGTTGACGTGCACCGGGGGCGACGGGTCCGCCGACGCGGGCAGGTACACCGTGGCCCGGGCCGGTGCCACGGTCGTCGGGACGGTCAGCTCCCTGACCCTGCGCGGGAACTCGGGCAGCCGGGCGTGCGAGGCGGCGTCCGAGCCGGGCCCGCTCGGGCGCCTGCTCGCCAGGAGGGTGAGCCGCTGCATGGTCTTCGCGCCGAGGGCGGCGACCGAAGGACGGGCCAGGAGGGACATACGGCTCCGATCGTGGACTCTGTGCAGGAGCGCGCGCCACCCCACGCACCAACTTACTTGAGTTACGCAACGATATGGTAAACTGGCCGGTATGTCCACAGAACCGCTGCCTGCCGTCCCCGTCGCCTCCGCGGAGGTCGTCGAGATCGAGCGCGCCCTGACGCGCATCACCTATCTGAGCACCCGGGCCCGCCGGCACGAGCAACTGATGGCCCTCGCCGGCGTCCCGCTGGACCGGGCCGCGGTGGCCCTGCTGCGGCAGGTCGCCGACTCCGAGCCGCTGCGCCCGGGGGAGCTGGCGCAGCGGCTCGGGGTCGAGGCGTCCCACGTGACCCGCACCGTCCAGCAGCTCCAGCGGCTGGGGTACGTCACCCGGGTCCCGGACCCGGACGACCGCCGTGCCCAGCGGATCGAGCTCACCGACGCCGGCCGGGAGGCCGTGGACCGGGTCCGGGTGGCCGGGGCGCGCGGTATGCAGCTGGCGCTCGGGGAGTGGCGGCCCGAGGAGCTGCGGCAGCTGGCCTCGCTCTTCCACCGCATGGTCGACGACTTCCTGGCGTACTCCGTCGAGGACGAGGCCGACGAGGCCGTGGGCTCGGCCTGAGCTGCGCGGGAGGGGCGCGGTCGCGCTCGCCGGCGTCGACGCGGCTGTCCCGCAGGGCGCTTGAGGCCTCCGCCGGGTGCGTCCAACTCATTGACGTGTCATTGCCAACCCCTTACCTTCTGGTCGCAGTTCCGTACGTCGTTCGAAATCCAGAACGACATGGCCGCCGGAAGGAACCACCCCCGTGATCCGCACCCGCCCCCGGCCCACGTGCCGCGACGGCAGCTCCCGCTGGGCGCTGACCGCCGTCCTCGCCGCGCTCGCCCTGATCCTGACCGTCACCCCCGCTCACGCGGCCGTCCCCTCCTCTCCCGCCGTGACCTTCACCAACGCGATCGCCGAACAGCGGGCCGACCCGCAGATCTTCAAGCACACCGACGGCTACTACTACTTCACCGCCACCGTCCCCGAGTACGACCGGATCGTGCTGCGCCGGGCCACCACCCTCCAGGGCCTGGCCACCGCCCCGGAGACGACCATCTGGACCAAGCACGCCGACGGTGTCATGGGCGCCCACATCTGGGCACCGGAGATCCACTACATCGACGGCAAGTGGTACGTGTACTTCGCCGCCGGCTCCACCAGCGACGTCTGGGCGATCCGCATGTACGTCCTGGAGACCGACGCCGCCGACCCGCTGACCGGCACCTGGACCGAGAAGGGCCGGATCACCACCACCTGGGAGAGCTTCTCGCTCGACGCCACCACCTTCGTGGTGAACGGCGTGCGCTATCTGGCGTGGGCCCAGCACAACCCCTCCGAGGACAACAACACCAGCCTGTTCATCGCGAGGATGGCCAACCCCTGGACCATCAGCGGCACCCCGGTGGAGATCTCCCAGCCCACGCTCTCCTGGGAAACCGTCGGCTACAAGGTCAACGAGGGCCCGGCCGTCGTCCAGCACGGCGGCAAGGTCTTCCTGACCTACTCCGCCAGCGCCACCGACGCCAACTACTGCCTCGGCATGCTCACCGCGTCCGCCTCCGCCGACCTGCTCGACGCGGCCTCCTGGAGCAAGAGCCAGACACCGGTCTTCAAGACCAACGCCTCGACCTCGCAGTACGGCCCCGGCCACAACTCGTTCACGGTCTCCGAGGACGGGAAGTCCGACATCCTCGTCTACCACGACCGCGGCTACAAGGACATCACCGGCGACCCCCTGAACGACCCCAACCGCCGCACCCGCCTCCAGAAGGTCTACTGGAACGCGGACGGCACGCCGAACCTCGGCGTTCCCGTCGCCGACGGCGTCACCCCGGTCCGCCTCTCCTCGTACAACTACCCGGACCGCTACATCCGCCACTACGGCTTTCGCGCGAGGACGGAGGCGAACGTCACCAACCTCGCCGACTCCCAGTTCCGGATCGTCACCGGACTCGCGGGCGGCGGCACGGTCTCCCTGGAGTCGGCCAACTACCCCGGCTACTACCTGCGCCACCGGGACTTCGAGGCGTGGGTGGAGAAGGACGACGGCTCCACCGCCTTCGCCGCCGACGCCTCCTTCCGGCAGCGGGCCGGCCTCGCCGACCCGGCCGGCGTCTCCCTGGAGTCGTACAACTACCCGGGGCGGTACGTCCGCCACTACGACAGCCTGCTCTACGTCCAGGCCCTCAGCACCGCACTGGACCAGCAGGACGCCACCTACTACCAGGAGTAGGACCCGGCGCCCCGCGGACCGGTACCGCCGGGTAATATCCGGCGGCAGGTCGTCAGAGGAGGCGTCGTGTCCCGGTCCGAACGTTCACCCCTGCTGCTGGCGGGGCTGCTGGCCACCGCCGGTGTCGCCCACTTCGTGGTGCCCAAGCAGTTCGACGCCATGATCCCCGCGGCGCTGCCCGGGGCGCCGAGGACGTGGACGTACGGGAGCGGGGCCGTGGAACTGGCGCTCGCGGCGGGCATCGCCCTGCCGCGGACCCGCGCGGTGGCGGCACGGGCCGCCGCCGCGTTCTTCGTCGGTGTCCTCCCTGCCAACGTGCAGATGGCCGTCGACTGGCACAAGCGGCCCGAGCCGCTCAGGACCGCGGCCCTCGCCCGCCTGCCGCTCCAGATCCCCCTGGTGCTGTGGGCGCGCGGTGTCGCACGCAACGAGGAGGGCCGATAGATGACGAAAGCCGTCGAGGTCGGAACCGAGGTCGAGGACTTCGCGCTGCCGGACGAGACCGGTACGACGCGCACGCTCACGGAGCTGCTGGCCGACGGGCCGGTCGTGCTCTTCTTCTACCCGGCCGCCCTGTCGCCGGGCTGCACCGCCGAGGCCTGCCACTTCCGGGACCTCGCCGCCGAGTTCGCGGCCGCCGGCGCGCGGCCCGTCGGGATCAGCGGGGACAGCGTCGAGAAGCAGGAGGAGTTCGCGGGCAGACACACCCTCGGTATTCCGCTGCTCTCCGACGCCGACGGCACGGTACGGGAGCGGTTCGGCGTCAGGCGCGGCTTCTCGCTCGTCCCCACCAAGCGGGCCACCTTCGTCATCGCCCAGGACCGCACCGTGCTGGAGGTCGTCCGCAGCGAGCTGCGCATGAACACCCACGCCGACCGGGCGCTGGCCGCCCTGCGCGCGCACCGGGGCTGAGCGGCCGGGGCCGCCCGCGCTTGAAGCGCCGGGACACAGGTCCCATCCTGGGGCATATGGAGCGTGTCGCGGCCGCGGCCGTCATCGACGCCCTGGGCAGGGTGACGGGGTGGAGCGAGGGCGCGCAGACGCTCACCGGACGCCCGGCCCGGGAGGTCGTCGGCCGCCCCGCCGCCGACCTCCTCGCCGAGCGGGTGCCCGCCGACACGCTGGCCGCCCGCTCCGGCACCGTCGCCCTGCGCCACGCCGACGGACGGCGCACGGAGATCGCCCTCACCGCCTGCCCGGTCCTCGGCCCCGGCGGCGAGACCACCGGATACGTGCTCACCGCCGACCCGCCCCGGCGGCCCGACCCCACCCTGGCCGGACAGGCCTTCCAGCAGGCCTCCATGGCCATGTCGGTCTTCGACGTCGCCCAGCACTACCTCCGCTCCAACGACGTGGCCTGCCAGGTCATGGGCGTACCCGAGGACGCCCTGCTCGGCCGATTCTTCCTGGACACCGTCGAGGACGCCGAGCACAGCAAGGGCTTCCTGAGCCACCTGCGCCAGGTCGTCGAGACCGGCCGGGCCGTCCGCTACGAGAGCTTCGCCGGCGCCCCGGCGCTCAACCGGGAGTACGCCTGGAGCATCGAGATGTGGCCGCTGCGCGACCCGGACGGCGAGCTGACCGCCGTCGCCCTCGCCGCCTTCGACAGCACCGAGCAGTACCTGGCCCGGATCCGGCTCGCCCTGCTCAACGAGGCGGCCACCGCGATCGGCACCACCCTGGACGTGGTGCGCACCGCCGAGGAACTCGTCGGACTCCTCGTCCCGCGCTACGCCGACTTCGCCAGCGTCGACCTGCTCGACTGGGTGCTGGGCGCCGAGGAACCGCACACCGTCCCGGAGGGCGACATCGTGCTGCGCAGGGTCGCCCACGGCTCGGCGACCGAGGGCACCCCGGAGGCGGCCGTGCGCCTCGGCGAGGCGGACGTGTACCTGCCCTCGTCGACCCCGGCGCGCGCCCTGCGGGAGGGCCGCGCGGTGCTCAGCCAGGCCGGCGAGCCGGAGTTCCGCCGCTGGGTCGAGGAACGCAACGCCCGCTCGCCCGGCGGCCGGCCCTTCCGCCGCGGCGTCCACTCGATGATCGCCGTGCCGCTGCGGGCCCGCGGCACCCTGCTCGGCGTCGCCGTGGGAGTGCGGATGCGCCACCCCGACGAGTACGCCGCCGACGACGCCGTCCTCGCCGAGGAACTCGCCAGCCGTGCCGCCGTCTGCATCGACAACGCCCGCCGCTTCGCCCGCGAGCGCTCCACCGCCCTCGCCCTCCAGCACAGCCTGCTGCCCAGCGGACTGCCCGGCCAGGCGGCCGTCGAGGTGGCGCACCGCTATCTGCCGTGCGGATCGGTGGCCGGCGTCGGCGGCGACTGGTTCGACGTGATCCCGCTCTCCGGCAGCCGGGTCGGCCTGGTCGTCGGCGACGTCGTCGGCCACGGCATCCACTCCTCCGCCACCATGGGCCGGCTGCGGACGGCCGTGCGCACCCTCGCGGACGTGGACCTGCCCCCCGACGAGCTCCTCACCCACCTCGACGACCTGGTCACGCACCTGGCCGCGGACGGGCCCGGCCAGGAGGTCGCCGAACTGGGCGCCACCTGCCTGTACGCCGTCTACGACCCCGTCTCGCGCCACCTCGCCCTCGCCGCCGCCGGGCACCCGGCCCCCGCCCTGGTGCTGCCCGGCCGCCCCGCCGAGCTGATCCCGATGACCGCGGGACCGCCCCTCGGCGTCGGCGGCCTCCCCTTCGAGGCGACCGAGCTGCGGCTGCCCGAGGGTTCCGTCGTCGCGTTCTACACGGACGGCCTGCTGGAGGACCGCGACCGGGACGTCGACCGCGCCACCGAGGAGCTGTGCCGTGCGCTGACCGCACCGGCCGACTCCCTGGAGACCCTCAGCGACAACGTGATCAAGGCAGTCATGCCCCAGCAGCCCGCCGACGACGTCGCGCTGCTCCTCGCCCGCACCCGTGCCCTGGGCGCCGACCGCGTCGCCACCTGGGACGTCCCGCCCGACCCGGCCGAGGTGGCCCGGTTCCGGCAGGCCGCCGCCGAACGGCTCGCCGCCTGGGGCCTGGAGGAGGCCACGTTCGTCACCGAACTCGTCGTCAGCGAACTCGTCACCAACGCCATCCGCTACGGCGAACCGCCCGTCCAGCTCCGCCTGATCCGCGACCGGGCCCTCATCTGCGAGGTCTCCGACGGCAGTTCGACCTCACCCCACATGCGCCGCGCGCACGCCTACGACGAGGGCGGCCGCGGACTGCTCCTGGTCGCCCAGCTCACCCAGCGGTGGGGGAGCAGGCAGACCGGCAGCGGCAAGACGATCTGGGCCGAACAGCCGCTGCCCGAGGGCCCGTTGCCGGTCGCCGACGCCTGAGCGCCGGGCGGCCTACGCGCCGCCGGCCGGCCCCGCGATCCCGTCCAGTTCGGTGACCGCGTCCTCGGGCAGCACCAGGGAGCCGGCCGCGATGTTCTCCCGCAGGTGCTCCGGCGAGGAGGTGCCGGGGATCAGCGCGATGTTCGGGGAGCGCTGGAGCAGCCAGGCCAGGGCGACCTGCTGGGCCGAGGCACCGAGCCGGCCGGCGACCTTGGCCAGCGTCTCGGACTGCAACGGGTCGAAGCCGCCGAGCGGGAAGTACGGCACGAAGGCGATGTTCCGCGCCGCCGTGTACCCGACCAGCGCGTCGTCCCGCCGGTCGGCCAGGTTGTACAGGTTCTGCACGGTGACCACCGGCGCGATCTCCCGGGCCTCGGCCAGTTGCTTTGGTGAGACGGCGCTCAGGCCCAGGTGCCGGATCAGCCCCGCCTCCCGCAGCTCGGCCAGGGCGCCGAACTGGTCGGCGATCGGGTCCTCGTTCGGGGTGTCCACGTCTCCCAGGCGCAGGTTGACCACGTCCAGGGCGTCCACACCGAGGTTGCGCAGGTTGTCGTACACCTGCGCCTTCAGGTCCTTTGGGTGCCGCATCATGACCCAGCCGCCGTCGGCGGCGCGCCGGGCGCCCACCTTGGTGGCGATGCGCAGGTCCCGCGGGTAGGGGTGCAGGGCCTCCCTGATGATCTCGTTCACGACCACCGGCCCGTAGAAGTCGGCGGTGTCGATGTGCGTGATGCCCGCGGCCACCGCGGCACGCAGCACCGCTACGGCCCGGGCCCGGTCCCTCGGCGGACCGAAGACGTGCGGGCCGGCCAGCTGCATCGCGCCGTAGCCGACCCGGGTCAGGGTCAGGCCGTCGGCGGGGGTCAGGGTTCCGGCGAGCTGTGCGGTCATGGTCTCGTGCCTCTCGCGATCTCTGGGGGGCCACCGGTACGGTCCGGTGTCCCGTCCTCGCCTCCACCCTGCGCCGCTCTCGCGCACGGTGGCCAAGCCCCGGTGTTCCTGGGAGTGCCAGGGCCAGGCACCGGCCGCGGCCGGGCCGTACGGTGGGGCCATGGACGGTTCGAACGCGCTCGGTGAGTTCCTGCGTGCCCGCCGGGCGCTGGTGCGGCCCGAGGACGTGGGGCTGCCCGGCGGCGGACTGCGCCGGGTGCCGGGGCTGCGCCGCGAGGAGGTCGCGATGCTCGCCGGCATCAGTTCCGACTACTACCTCAGGCTGGAGCAGGGCCGCGACCGCAACCCCTCCGTCCAGGTGCTGGAGGCCATCGCCGGGGTGCTCGCCCTGGACCCGGACGCCACCGCGTTCCTCGTCGGCCTGGCCCAGGACCGCCCCGCCGACGTACGGCACGCCCGGCGCACCCGCGCCCCGCACCGGCCCGAGCGGGTTCCCGTCAGCGTCCTCCAGCTGATCGACGGCTGGACCCGCAACCCGGCGTACGTCCAGAACCGCTACACCGACTGCCTGGCCGTCAACGCGCTGTGCGCGGCCCTGTCCCCGAACTACGCGCCGGGGGTCAACCTCATGCGGGCGGTCTTCCTCGACCCCGTGGAGCGGGAGCTGCGCCGTGACTGGGAGGACCTCACCGAGGAGGGCGTGGCCAGTCTGCGGGCCTATGCCGGGCAGGACACCGAGGACCCGAGGCTGCGCGACCTGGTCGGCGAGCTCTCCCTGCGCAGCGAGCGCTTCCGCACCCTGTGGGCCCGGCACGAGGTGCGGCCCCTGCGCGGCCGGGTGAGTCACCTGGCGCACCCGCTGGTCGGTGAACTGGACCTGCACTCGAACAAAATGTCGATGGACGGTACCGACGGACTCGTCCTGGTCGTCTTCCACGCCGAACCCGGCAGCCGCGACGCCGAACTGCTGGACATCCTCGGGAGCCTCACCGCGACCGGGACCGGGACCGGGACCGGGCGGGAGGCTCCCCAGGAGCACATCGACGAATAGGCGCGGGTGGCGCCGCGGGGACGGGGCGGGGACCAGCCGCCGCCGGCGGGCCGGCTCAGAACTCCTCGTGGTGGTCCGGGTCGCCGCCCAGCCGCTGCCGGGCCCGCTCTGAGATCGCCGCCGTCTGCTCCGGGGACAGCCGGAAGCCGAAGAGGTCCAGGTTGGCCCGCTGCCGCCCGGGGTCCGCCGACTTCGGGATGGCCACGGCACCCAGCTCGACGTGCCAGCGCAGCACCGCCTGGGCGGGCGTCACCCCGAGCTCCCGCGCCACCGAGACGACGGCCGGGTCGTCGAGCAGCCTGTGGTCCCGGCCCAGCGGACTCCAGCTCTCCGTCACGATCCCCTTCGACGCGTGGTAGGCCCGCAGCTCCTCCTGCGGGAACAGCGGGTGCAGCTCCACCTGGTTCACCGACGGCAGCACCCCGGTCTCCTTCTCCAGCCGCGTCAGGTGCTCCTCGGTGAAGTTGGAGACGCCGACCGACCGCACCAGCCTCTCCTCGCGCAGCCGCACCATCGCCTTCCAGGTGTCCACGTACTTGCCGACCCGGGGGTTGGGCCAGTGGACGAGATACAGGTCCACGTACTCCACGCCCAGCCGCCGCCGGGACTCCTCGAAGGAGGCGAGGGTCTCCTCGTAGCCGTGGTCGCGGCCCGGGACCTTCGTCGTCACCACCACCTCCTCGCGCGGCACGCCGCTGCTCGCGACGCCCCGGCCGACCCCGGTCTCGTTGCGGTAGTTCACCGCCGTGTCGACGAGCCGGTAACCGAGCTCCAGCGCGTGCCGGACGGCCTGCTCGGCCTGCGCGTCGTCCATGGGCCAGGTGCCCAGACCGACGGCGGGCAGCGACGTACCGTCATTGAGCGTGTACGCAGGAATGCTGATCACGATGGGGCCTTCCCTCGACTGTGTCCTCCCCCCAGCCTCACCGACGGGGTGCGCGGTGATCAAGCCGGCGGCGAACGACCGGGCCGTCACCCCGCCCCGGCCACGGCCACCACGGTCCGGGACACCGGGACGCGCGTGACGTGGGTGCCGTCTCGGTCGGTGTGCAGGCGGGGGGAGGCGATGCCGAGGTGCTCGGCGGCGAGCCGTAACCCGGCCTCCCGCTCCACCTGTTCCTCGTCGCAGCCGAACACGAGCTGCTTCGCCGCCCAGGAACCGCGCGGGCCCGTGAGCCGCCAGATCCGGCCCAGCCCGCCCCGCGCGACGGGCGTCAGGCTCCAGGGGCCCGGCCCCAGCCGGTAGCTCCGGGCGATGAGGCCGGCGGTCTCGTGCACGGGTCACTCCTCGGCCGAAGGTCCGTTCCCCCGCGATCATCACGGCTCCGGTGCGATCCGCAACGTCTTCTGCCGAGCGCGCCCGGCTGTCACGATCTTCGTGGAACCGGTACCGACGACCTTCGGAGCACGTATGACCACGGGAAGCAGCACGGGGAACCAGACCGTCCGGGTGAACCCGGTCGCGGGGCACATCGGGGCCGAGATCACCGGCGTCGACCTGGCCGGGCACCTCGACGACTCCGTCGTCGCCCTGATCCGGGAGGCCGTGCTGCGCTGGAAGGTCGTGTTCTTCCGGGAGCAGCGGCTCGACCACGCCGGGCACGTCGCCTTCGCCCGCCGCTTCGGCGAGCCGGTCGTCCTCGGGCGGCGCGGCAGCGCCTCCCCGGCCGGCTTCCCCGAGGTGGAGACCACCGCCGACCGGCTGGAGCTGGGCGGACGGTTCGGCATGGAGCACGAGGAGTGGCTCCAGCGCCGCCGGCACACGCTGCTGCGCGGCTGGCACTGCGACCACGGCGCCCGCATCGACCCGCCCGCGGCCACGATCCTGCGCGCCGAGACCGTCCCGCCCTACGGCGGCGACACCACCTGGGCCAACCTGGCCGCCGCCTACGCCGGGCTCTCCGCGCCCGTGCGCGCCTTCGCCGACGGGCTGCGCGCCGAGCACCGCCTCGGCGTCGGCTACCAGCCCCGCCCCGGCGACGACTCCTACCTGCGCCACCTGCTGGACCATCAGGTGGCCTCGGTGCACCCGCTGGTGCGGGTCCACCCGGAGACCGGCGAGCGGGTGCTGTACGTCAACGGCTACTACGTCGAGCAGATCGCCGACGTCTCCCGCCCGGAGAGCGCGGCGCTGCTGGAGATGCTCCTGGAACAGGCGGTACGGCCCGAGTACACGGTCCGCTTCCGCTGGGCGCCCGGCAGCGTCGCCTTCTGGGACAACCGGGCCACCATCCATCTCGCGCCCGGCGACAACGCCCACCTCGGCTTCCCCCGGGTCATGCACCGGGTGATGCTGCACGGCGAGGTGCCGGTCGGCGTCGACGGCAGGCCGTCGGAGCCGGTGACCGGCACCGAGCCGGGCCGCTGGTGACTCAGGCGGCGGACCCGGGGCGCCAGCCCAGCGCCGGGCCCAGGCGGGTCGCGAGGTCCGTGAGGATCTGGACGTAGTCCTCGTGCTCGAAGGTGAACGGCAGCGCGAAGGCCACCTCGTCGATCTCGCGGAACGCGGCGTGCGCGTGCAGCCGTTCGGCGAGCTCGGCCGAGGTGCCCACCAGGTCCGGCGCGAACAGCAGCCGCGCCGGACCCTGCGGGGTCGTGGTGCGCGCCAGCCGCTTGGCCGCGTAGGCCTCGTACCTGGCGCGCTGCTCGGGCGTCGCGGAGTCGGTGGGGATGACGACCAGCCCCTGGGAGACCCGGGCCGCGTCCCCGTCGGGGTGGCGGGCGCGGAACGCGCGGACGTGCGCGAGCTGGATCTCGGCGAAGTCGCTCGTGCCGTCCGGGTCCTCGGCCTTGACGACGCTGCTGGTCAGGAAGTTCATGGCGTGCTCGCCGGCCCAGCGGGCCGAGGCGAGGCTGCCGCCGCCGTACCAGAGCCGCCGGCCGAGACCGGGGGAGTGCGGCTGCACCACGTCCGAGAAGACCTCGAAGCCCTCGACCCCGCTGAAGTCGGTGGCCGGCTTGCCGCGCACGAGGTCCAGCAGCCGCCGCACCCGCTCGTACCCGAAGTCCTCGGCGTCGGCCGTGTCCGGGTAGAGCGCCTCCCTGACCTGCTCGTAGTGCATGGGCGGGCCCACGCTCACCCCGGGGTTGAGGCGGCCGCCGGACAGGACGTCGACGGTCGCCAGGTCCTCGGCGAGCCGCAGCGGGTTCTCCCAGCCGAGCGGGATCACCGCGGTGCCCAGTTCGATGCGGCTGGTGCGCTGCGAGGCGGCCGCCAGCACCGCGACCGGCGAGGAGATGCCGTACTGGAGGTGGCGGTGGCGCACCCACGCGCTGTCGAAGCCCAGCCGCTCGCCCAGCTCGATGATCTCCAGCGTGGACTCGTGCCCCCGGCCCGGGTCCGCCCCGTCGAACAGACCGATCGTGAGGAAGCCGAGCCGGCGCAGCGGACGGGGGGTGGACGGCACGGATCCTCCAGCTGTCGTACGTCAGTTCTGCCCCGATTGTGACACCCGAACATTGCGGGAGTGTGATCCGACCAGCGGGATCGTGATCTCGTCCTCGACCGGCGGGTCCAGCTCCTGCGGGAGGTTCCCGGTGGCGGCGAAGCAGCGCAGCCGCACCGCCTCCGGGCTGACGTCCAGGCGCAGGAAGGACTTGAAGAAGGGCGGGCTGTAGGTGACCGAGCTGGGCGAGAACAGCTGGGTGTACATCTTGCGCACCGGCAGCCGCAGGCGCGAGGTGCGCTCCGGACGGCCGGCGACGCCCATCAGGGCCGCGACCAGCCGGGTGCGCCGGGTGACCCTGGTGTCCGGGCCGGGGGTACGGCCGGGTGTGATGCCGAGCCGCTCGGCGATCACGGCCGTCGCCTCGGCCTCGGTGAGGGTGAGGAAGCGGGGCAGCCGCAGTCTGCGGCCGTAGAGGCGGCTGTAGAAGGCGAGGGAGTCGCCGCGCAGCGGGTAGCAGCGGAAGTCGTCCTCGGTGACGCCGCCGACCGAGATCCGCGGGATGGTGTGGGTGGCGTGCATGAAGGCACCGCCGCCGCCCGAGACCACGTACTGGATGGTGCGGCCGTCCACGTCGACCGGGTAGCGCTGGTAGTTGTGGATGTCACCGCCGATCGCCGCCACGTAGTGGTGGGCCGGGTCGCGGACGATGTCGTCGACCGTGCCGCCGCCCTCGACCGGGCACGGGTGGTGCTCCCCGTCCACGTACAGCGGCGAGCCGGTGACCAGGATCTTCGGGCGCGGCCCCCGGGACACCTCGCGCAGCCAGGCGCCCTGCTCCGCGTCGACCGTGCCGAGCAGGCCGGTGTCGATGCCGACGATCCGGAGCGGCCCGGCGTCGATCGCCCAGTAGGGGCCCGGCTGGACGGCCGTCTGCTCCGGCGCGGGCCGCGACTTGCGCGCCTGCGCGAGGAGTTCCTCGTCCACCGCGCGCGGCCGGTGCCACAGCAGGGCGCGCCACCAGGCGCGGGTGAGCGGCCGCGGCCTCGGCCCGGCGGGCAGCGGCGGCGCGTCGTCGCAGAAGACGCGCATGAACGCGCCGAGGTCCTCGTACCAGTCGTGGTTGCCGGGTATCGCGTACAGCGGCGCCGGATAGTCCTGGTACGGACGGAAGAACTTGGTGCCGTAGTCGGCGGCGGCGCCGACCGGATAGATCACGTCGCTCGCGATCACCGCGAAGTCGGTGTCCTGACCCACCCTCAGGAAGCCCGGTACGACGGCGTACTGGGAGTCGTCGCCCTCCCCGGTGTCACCGATCACCATGAACGAGAAGCGGTCCGCCTCGTGCCGCCGGATCACCTTGTCGGCGGGTGCCCCGGCGGCGGCCCGCTGCGCCACCCAGCGGCTCCGGGTACGGCCGGTCGGGTCGCCGAACCAGGAGGCCAGCACCCCGTTGCGGGCGGCCCACAGCAGCCGGGGGTCCAGCCAGGACACCTTCTGGACGTGCTCGGGCATGAGATGGCGGTAGTCACCGCGTTCGGCGGAGCCCCAGCCGGCGCCTTCTGCGGTCTTGCGTGAGGAGTCAGACACGCGGGGAACCGTAGCAACGCCCAACGACGGCGCGTGACCTGGGGGTTGGCCGATGGACCGGTCACCACTCGGAGGGGTTCGACGGAGTGCCGTACGGGCCCTGCGGGCCGGGTCCGGGCCGTGCGGAGGCGCCGTGCCGGCCGCCGCCGCGGGACGCCGGGCGGGTGGGCGCGCCGTGCCGGTCCGTGCCGCCGGGTGCCGGGCGGGCCGGTTCGGCGTCGCGGCTTCGGGTCGCGTGACCGCCCCGCGGCCGGGACGTCCGCGGCCGCACGGGCCGGACCGCCGCCGCGCCCCCGGTCCGCTCGGCCGCCTGCCCGTGCCAGTCGCCCTCGCCCAGGACCAGCAGCGGGTCGAACATCACCACCACCCCGGCCAGCAGCAGGAAGACGAGCGGGCCCAGCAGCATGGGCAGCAGCAGCGAGGACGGTGACTCGCTCGGCCAGGCGCTCGCGGCCGCCGGGTGCACATCGACGTGCACCGCCGCCATCGCGGTGTAGTGCATGCCCGACACCGCCAGACCCATCACCATGCTGGCGCCCAGGCTCGCCGTGAAACCCCGGATCGACACGGCCGCCCAGAGTGCGGCCGTCGCCGCCGCGATCGCGATCAGCACCGACAGCGCGACCGTGAGCCGGTCGTAGCGGATCGTGCCGTCCACGTGGAGGGCGGCCATGCCGAGGTAGTGCATGGCGGCCACGCCGAGCCCGGTGACGACCCCGGCCGTCCACAGCGGCCCCGCGCCCGCGCCCCGGTGGCCGACGGTGAAGACGCCGACGCCCACGACGAGGATGGCCACCGCCAGACTGAGCACCGTCAGGCCCACGTCGTAGTGGATCCAGGTCTCCTGGACGTGGAAGCCGATCATCGCGATGAAGTGCATCGTCCAGATGCCGCAGCCGATCGAGGCCGCGCCCAGCGCCAGCCAGCCGGTCCGCCGCCCCCCGTTGCCGAGCGACCGGACGATGCAGCGCAGTCCCAGCGCCCCGCCCAGACAGGCTGTCAGATAGCCCGCCACCGGTGTCACCGCGCCGTAGTGGAACCCTTCCGTCGTGCCGTGCATGTGTGCAACTCCCCCCAGAGTCACCGCTGTTGTGGGGAAGGTACTACGGGACGGGGTGGCGGGCGCGGCGTTCAACGGGACTTCGGGGGTATCAGGGGGCGACGATCTTGAGCGCGCTCATCCAGCCGTGCCCCTCGGGCCGCGTCTGCAGGGCCATGTGCAGCAGCTGGATGCCCTCCAGCTCGCGGGCGTGCCGCAGGCCGCCGACGACCACCGGGTTGAGCCCGCCCGAGGCGGCGAGTTCGGCCACCTGGTCGCGGGCCGGGGCGTCGTCGCCGGCGATGAACACGTCCAGCGGCAGCCCGCCGACCTCGCCCGCCACCAGGGCACCCGCGAAAGTGGTGTTGAACGCCTTCACCACCCGGGTGCCGGGCGCGGCGGCCGCCGCGATCTGCTGGGCGGCCGAGCTGTCCGCGGGCACGGTGAGCGAGTCGAAGGTGGAGAAGTCCACCGGGTTGGAGATGTCGACCACCGTCTTGCCGGCGAGCTGGTCGCCGTAGTCGGCGACGACCTGCCTGGCCGCGTCGAAGGGCACCGCGAGCACCACCACGTCCGCCGCCCCCACGGCGTCCGGCACGGCGGGCGCCACGTCGGCGCCGGGCACCCGCTCGCCCAGCGCGTCGGCGAGCGCGGCGGCCTTGGCCGGATCCGTGCCGATCAGCCGGACCTGGTGCCCGCCCGCCAGCGCCCGGGTGGCGATGCCGCCCGCCATGTTGCCTGTGCCGACGATGAAGACCCGCATGGGATGGCCCTTTCCGTGGGGGTGGGGGGGTGGCCGTACCGGAACGCCGGATCAAGATAGAACGCCCGTGGCGGCACTTCCGGGCAGGCGCACCGGGGGCGCCGCCGGTCCGCGCGCACGGCCCGGCTACGCTTGCCGGCGTGGCGGACTGGCGGTTGAGGCGGGCGTCCCGGGCGGACGTCGAGCCGGTGGCCGGGCTGCGTGCCGTCGTGCTCCGGGACGACCTGGAGCGGCTCGGGCGGTACGACCCGCACCGCGTCCGGCAACGGCTGCGCGACGGGTTCGACGCGGCGCACACCTGGGTGATCGAGGCGGACGGCCGCTTCGCGGGCTGTGTGGCGCTGCGGCCCGGCCCGGACGCCCACTGGCTGGAGCACTTCTACCTGGCCCCGGAGGTCCAGGGCCGCGGCATCGGCTCGGCCGTGCTGCGCGCGCTGCTGGAGCGCTGCGACCGCGACGGGACCACCGTCCGGCTGAACGTCCTGAGCGGCAGCGCGGCCGGGCGGCTCTACGCCCGCCACGGGTTCACGGTCGAGAGCGAGGACCCGGTGGACGTGTTCATGGTGCGCCCGCCCTCCGTCTGAGCGCCTGGCCCCCACCCCCCCTGCGGTGCATAGGGAAAACCCTTGAATGACCTCGACGCCGCTGACATGTGCGGGTCAAAACTGGAATCCTCGCTGAGCACACGCTTCCCCCAGGGCGTGTCCACACGGATCCCGGACCGCGTACCCCAGGTCCCCCGGATCCCGGTTCCCGCACAGCTCAGCTCGTCCGGACAGCACACCCGTCTGCCCGGTCTGTCACCGGCCGCGACCCGGCGGCCGCAGCAGGAGGAGTACGAGTGAGACGTCTTCCCCACAGACGCGCCACGGTCGGAGCCGCCCTGGTCTCCACCGCGGCCTTCCTCGCCGTCGGCATCCAGTCGGTCCCGGCGAACGCCCAGCCCGCCTCCGCCCACCCCAGTCCCCTGCGCACGGGTGGCCTGGAGGCCGAGCTCACTCCCGCCCAGCACACCGCGCTGGTCAGGAGTGCCCAGAAGAAGACCACCGCGACCGCCCGCACCATCGGCCTCGGTGCCAAGGAGAAGCTGGTCGTCAAGGACGTCACCAAGGACAACGACGGCACCCTGCACACGCGTTACGAGCGCACCTACGCGGGCCTGCCCGTCCTCGGCGGCGACCTGGTCGTGCACACCCCGCCCGCCTCCCTCGCGGCCGGGACCGTCAGCACGACCTTCAACAACAAGCACACCGTCCAGGTCGCCTCCGTCAGCCCGACCGTCACCAAGGCGGCCGCCGCGACCAAGGCGCTCAGGACGGCCAGGGCGCTCGACGCCACGAAGGCCACCACCGACAGCGCCCGCAAGGTGATCTGGGCCGGCACCGGCACCCCGAAGCTCGCCTGGGAGACCGTGGTCGGCGGCTTCCAGGACGACGGCACGCCCAGCCAGCTGCACGTCATCACGGACGCCACCAGCGGCAAGGAGCTGTACCGCTACCAGGCGATCAAGTCCGGTACGGGCAACACCCAGTACAGCGGCACGGTGTCGCTCTCCACCACGCTGTCCGGTTCGACGTACCAGCTGTACGACACCACGCGCGGCGGCCACAAGACGTACTCCCTGAACAACGGCACGTCGGGCACCGGCACCCTGATGACCGACTCCGACGACGTCTGGGGCACCGGATCCGGCTCCAACACCCAGACCGCCGGCGCCGACGCGGCCTACGGGGCCCAGGAGACCTGGGACTTCTACAAGAACACGTTCGGCCGCAGCGGCATCAAGAACGACGGCGTCGCCGCCTACTCGCGCGTCCACTACAGCACGGCGTACGTCAACGCCTTCTGGGACGACGACTGCTTCTGCATGACCTACGGCGACGGCACCAGCAGCACCCACGCGCTGACCTCGCTGGACGTGGCCGGCCACGAGATGAGCCACGGCGTCACCTCGAACACCGCCGGTCTCAACTACACCGGTGAGTCCGGCGGTCTCAACGAGGCGACCTCCGACATCTTCGGCACCGGCGTGGAGTTCTACGCCAACAACTCCACCGACGTCGGCGACTACCTCATCGGCGAGAAGATCGACATCAACGGCGACGGCACGCCGCTGCGTTACATGGACAAGCCGAGCAAGGACGGCTCGTCGGCGGACAGCTGGTACTCCGGTGTCGGCAACCTCGACGTGCACTACTCCTCGGGTCCGGCGAACCACATGTTCTACCTGCTGTCCGAGGGCAGCGGCACCAAGACCATCAACGGTGTCACCTACACCAGCACCACCTCGGACGGCGTCGCCGTGGCCGGCATCGGCCGGGACGCGGCCCTGCAGATCTGGTACAAGGCGCTGACCTCGTACATGACGTCGAGCACCAGCTACTCCGGTGCCCGCACCGCCGCCCTCAGCGCGGCCGCCGCCCTGTACGGCACCAGCTCCACCCAGTACGCCGGGGTCGGCAACGCCTTCGCCGGCATCAACGTGGGCAGCCACATCACCGTGCCCACCACGGGCGTCACGGTCACCAACCCGGGCAGCCAGTCCTCCACCGTGGGCACCGCGGTGAGCCTGCAGATCTCGGCGAGCAGCAGCAACTCCGGCTCGCTGACCTACGCGGCGACCGGACTGCCGACCGGCCTGTCGATCAGCAGCTCGACCGGCGCGATCACCGGCACCCCCACCACGGCGGGCACCTACAGCACGACCGTCACGGTGACCGACTCCACCGGCGCCACCGGCACCGCGTCCTTCACCTGGACGGTCAGCTCGTCCGGCAGCGGCTCCTGCACCTCCTCGCAGCTGCTGGGCAACCAGGGCTTCGAGTCGGGCAACACCACCTGGACGGCGACCAGCGGTGTCATCACCAGCTCCAGCAGCCAGTCGTCGCACGCCGGTTCGTACTACGCCTGGCTCGACGGCTACGGATCGACCCACACCGACACGCTGTCCCAGTCGGTGACGATCCCGAGCGGTTGCACCAACACCACGTTCACGTTCTACCTGCACATCGACACGGCCGAGACCACCACCAGCACCCAGTACGACAAGCTGACGGTCACCGCCGGTTCGACCACCCTGGCCACGTACTCGAACCTCAACGCGGCCTCCGGCTACACCCAGAAGTCCTTCAGCCTCGCCTCCTACGCGGGCTCGACCGTCACCCTGAAGTTCAGCGGTGTCGAGGACTCCTCGCTCCAGACCAGCTTCGTCATCGACGACACCGCCGTCACGACCGGCTGACGCACAGCAGTTGGGCGGCCCGCGACCGGACCTCCGGTCGCGGGCCGCTCGGCCGTCTCAGAAGGCGCGCTTGAGCAGGTCGAACAGCGCGTCCCAGTGCCGCTCCGAGGCCTCGGCGGACCACGCCGGGGTGTCGGCCTGGGTGTAGCCGTGCGCCGCACCCGGATACACCTCGCAGGTGCTGCGGATCCCGGCGGCGTCGAGCGCCTCCTCGAAGGCACCGATCTGCTCGGCGGTCATCGAGTGGTCCTGGTCGGCGAAGCCGAAGTACAGCTCCGCGGTGACGGTGCCCAGCGCCCGGTGCGGGCTGTCCGGGCTGTCGGTGACCAGGCCGCCGCCGTGGAAGCCGGCCGCCGCGGCGACCCGGTCCGGGTGGGCGGCGGCGGTGTACACGGCCAGCCGGGAGCCCATGCAGTAACCGGTGAGGGCGACCGGCCCGTCGGCCACCAGCGGGCTGCCGGCCAGCCAGTCCAGATAGGCGCCGGCGTCCCGCCGGACCAGGTCGGGCGTGAGCGACTGCATGATCGGGCCGATCCGCTGCCAGAGCGTCGGGTCGGCGGCCGGGTCGATGAACTCGGGCAGCTCGACGACCGGCGTACGGCCCTTGCGGTAGAAGACGTTCGGGATCAGAACGGTGTAACCGGCGCCGGCGAGCCGGTCCGCCATCGACTTCAGGTGCGGGCGGATGCCGTAGGCGTCCTGGTAGAAGAGCACGCCCGGGTGGGGGAGCCCGTCGGCGGGGTGGGCCAGGTAGGCGTCGGCGACACCGTCCGCGGTGGCGATGTCGACGTCGGTTCCCTGTACGGCGGTCATGGCGCAAGTGCCTCTCTGTGGAGTCGGCGTCGGGGTGGGGGACACCCGGCGCGGCATGTCCCGGTCATCGTGGCACGCGGGGGCGGGACGGGTGGCGCCGGGGGAGCCCGGTGTCACTCGAAGCGTGAGGTGTCGCCCGCGCCCCGGCGGACGATCTCGGCCTCGCCGTCGGAGAAGTCGATGACCGTGGTCGGCTCGGTGCCGCACTCCCCGGAGTCGACCACCGCGTCCACCTGGTGGTCGAGCCGGTCCTTGATCTCCCAGCCCTGGGTCAGCGGCTCCGCCTCGTCCGGCAGCAGCAGCGTGCTGGACAGCAGCGGCTCGCCCAGCTCCGCCAGCAGCGCCTGGGTGACCACGTGGTCGGGGATGCGGACGCCGACGGTCTTCTTCTTCGGGTGCAGCAGCTTGCGCGGCACCTCCCGGGTGGCCGGCAGGATGAAGGTGTAGCTGCCCGGGGTCGACGCCTTCACGGCCCGGAACACGTCGTTGTCGACGTGCACGAACTGGCCGAGCTGGGCGAAGTCACGGCACATCAGGGTGAAGTGGTGCCGGTTGTCCAGGTGCCGGATGCCGCGGATCCGGTCGATGCCGTCCCGGCTGCCGAGCTGGCAGCCCAGCGCGTAGCAGGAGTCGGTGGGGTACGCGATCAGGGATCCCGACCGCACCGAGTCGGCGATCTGGGAGATGCTGCGCGGCTGCGGGTTGTCGGGGTGCACGTCGAAGTACTTCGCCATCCGCCGAGCTTATGCCGTCCTGCCCCGGTCACCACGCGCGCCCCGCGGCCTAGGGGCGTGCGTGGCGGCCGATGCCTATGAGGTCATACCTGTTTGACATGGGTATGAGGACATACCTATCCTCGGGACGTGTCCGGAACCAGCGCACCCCAGCAGCGGGGCGTCGACCGCGTGGCCACCGAGCTCGCCGACTGCCTTCCCGCGCTGCACCGTGCCCTGGACCGGCGGGTCGCCCGCGACTTCCCGCACCCCAAGCCGCCCGAGGGTCAGCTCAACCTGCTGCGGTTCGTCGCCCAGCAGGAGGGCACCACGGTCCGTGCGGCCGCCGAGGCGCTGCTGATGAAGCCCAACAACGTCAGCGCCCTGGTCTCCCAGCTCACCGAGCAGGGCCTGCTGGAACGCCGGCAGGACAGCGCCGACAAGCGGGTCGCCCGCCTCCACCTCACGCCCGTCGCCCGGCGGCGGCTGGCCGAGGTGCGCGCGCTGGAGGTCTCGTACCTCACCGAGGCGCTGCACTCCCTCACCGAGGGCCAGCTGGACGCCCTGGGCTCGGTCACCGGCGCGCTCACCTCACTGGCGCACCGGCTCCACCCGGCCGCCCGCTGACCGCACCTCTCTCCCGCCCCGCGCCCGCGGGCACCTCGGCGTGCCCGACAGCGGCCGGCGCGGGGGGCCCACCGCCGCTCATCCCCGTACCAGACAAGGGATCCCCATGCCGTCCACCTCCGTGGATCACTCCGCCGTGCCCGCATCCGCCACGGCTCCGCCCACCGCCGCCGTCGGCGGCGGACGCCGGGCCAACCCCTGGCTCACCCTGGCCGCCGTCGCCTTCGGCCTCTTCATGGTGCAGCTCGACGGCTCCGTGGTGGCCATCGCCAACCCCGAGATCGGCCGCGATCTGAACGCCTCCACGGCCCAGCTCCAGTGGGTGACCAACGCCTACCTGCTCGCCCTCGCCGCCACCCTCATCCTCGGCGGCAAGCTCGGCGACCGCCTCGGCCGGCGCACCTTCTACATAGCCGGTGTGGCCGGATTCGCGCTCGCCTCCGTCGCCATCGGCCTCTCCGGCTCGGTCGGCGGCGTGATCCTCTTCCGCGCCCTCCAGGGCGTGTTCGGCGGACTGCTGATGCCCAACACCCTGGGCCTGCTGCGGGCCGTCTTCCCGCCGCGCCGGTTCGCGATGGCGGTCGGCATCTGGGCCATGGTCTCCGCCGTCTCCACCGCGCTCGGCCCGATCGTCGGCGGTCTCCTCGTCGAGAACGTCAGCTGGCAGTCGGTGTTCTACATCAACCTGCCCATCGGCGTGCTCGCCTGCGCCTTCAGCGCGTTCGTGCTGCCCCGGTCCAAGAACTCCACCGGACACCACCGCTTCGACATCCCCGGCGTCGTCCTGCTCGCCGCCGGACTGCTCAGCACGGTCCTCGGCGTCGTCAAGGGCGAGACCTGGGGCTGGACCTCGGCCGGCACCTGGACCGCGGTCGTGCTCGGCCTGCTGGTCCTCGTCGTCTTCGGCTGGTACGAGACCCGGCGGGAGCACCCGCTGCTGCCGATGCGGCTGTTCCGCAGCCCCGCGCTGACCGTCGGCACGATCATCACCGCGCTCAACTTCTTCGTGATGCTGGGCGCGATCTTCTTCATCATGCTCTACCTCCAGAACGTGCGCGGCTACTCGCCCGTCGAGGCCGGCGTCCGCACCCTGCCGCTGAGCCTCGCCTCGCTGGTCGCCTCGCCGCTCGGCGCGGCCATCACCGGCCGCTTCGGCGCCCGGCTGACGATGCCGCTGGGCATGGTCCTCCAGGCCGCGGCCTGCTTCGGGATGCTCACCTGGTCCACGGACTCCTCGTACGCCACCATGTGGCCGCCGTTCGTCGCGCTCGGCCTCGGCGTCGGCATGGTGATGGCCGCGTCCTCCGACGCCATCGTCGGCAACGCGCCCGTCCAGGACGGCGGGGTGGCGGGCGGCCTCCAGGCCACGACCCTCCAGATCGGCGGCGCGCTCGGCACCTCCGTGCTGGTCTCCGTCATCAGCGCGCGGGTCGGCGCGACCCTCGGCCCCGAACTGACCGGCGCGGGCGTGCCCGTGGCCACGGCGGGGCAGCTCACGGCGGCCGAGGACGCGGTGGCCATGGGCGTCGCACCGGTCTCCGACGGCATGCCGGCCGCGCTGCGCCGCGCGGTCGTCGAGGGCAGCGGCAACGCGTTCATGAACGGCGTCCACACCTCCGTCCTGCTCACCGGCACGCTCTGCCTGCTGGGCGCCGCCCTGGCCACCGCGGTCCTGCGCCGCCCACCCCGGCAACACTGAGCGACCCCGACCGGCCCCGACCACCACCACGAACCGGCTGTCGCCGGGGGCACCGCGCATGGTTCGTGCGGTGGCCGGACGCGGGTGGGAACCGGTCGTGAGGTCGGCGGGCCGCCTGCTCGGTCGGTGGGGTGGGGGCCAGGGGCGGTCGCTTCCGAGTCCGCTTGCATGGCCGGCGGATTGACGGGCAGTCGAGGAGGCAGCCGCCCGGGGCGTTCCCCCCGGCCCCGGGCGTGGTGTGCTCCGCCGGCGGCCCCTCCCCCGAGGGCCGCCGGCGGAGTCGTACCGGGCGGTCGGGAGCGGTCGCGGTCCATCGGGTAACGTCCGTATGCCGAGGTGGACGCGATGGACGAGGAGCGGGGCGACATGGCAGGCCGAGCCGGTGAGGGCCCGCACCCCCCGACATCCCACGCCGACGACTGGGCCGCACGGCTGCTCGACCATCTGCGTCCCGGCGCCCGGGACCCGCGCCGGGTCGTCGACTGGCTCGCCGGGGCCGTGCAGGCGGACGTCTGCCTGCGGAGCGCCGACGGCACCCTGCTCGCCGGGGAGCGGATCCCCCTCGACGCGGGCCTCGTCGCCGACGTCGTCGCCGGCCGCATCTCCGCCGCCGCCGTCCAGGACGACGGCCGGCATCTGCGCCTGGTCGCCGTCCGCGCCGCCGACCCGCGCCCGGCCGGCACCGGACTGCTCGCCGTGGCCCGCGCGACCCCCTTCGACCGGCGCGCCGCGGAGATCGTCACGCACACCGCCGGCGTCGTCGAACTCCTGCTGCGCGAACGCGAACTGACGGCGTCCGGGCACCGGCTCCGGCGGGCCACCGCAGACCTGCGCCTGGCCATCCTGCAACTGCTGATGGTGGAGGACACCGTCTCCGCCCGCCGGGTCGCCGCGGGACTGTGGCCCGGACTCCTCGACACCGACAGCGCGTTCGTGTACATCGTCGAGGGCGACCCGGCCGACCGCGACGGGCTCGCCGAGGACTGCCTCGACATCACCCGCGGCCAGGCCCTCGTCGTCCGCTGCCCCGCGGTGGACGGCCATGTCATCGTCGTCAGCCCCGCGGCCGGCGCGGGGGAGTGGCTGCGCTCGCTCGTCGACGGCCGCCCCGGCACCTACCTCGGCGGCAGCGTCCGGCAGAGCCTCGCCCGTACCGCCACCGCCTACGGCCAGGCCGTCAGCGCCCTCGCCGTCGCCCGCTTCCGCCCCGACCAGGCCGCCGTCTACGCCGAACGCACCCACCCGGAACGGCTGATGGACCCCGCCGTGCTGCACGCCTGGTCCACCGCCGTGCTGCGGCCGCTCGACACACTGCCCCACCACACCCGCGCGGAACTCCTCGCCACCACCCGCCTCGGCCTGGAGTTCACCGCCGTCAGCGCGGCCAAGGTGCTCGGCGTCAGCCGCAACACCGTGCGCGCCCGCATGGACCGCGTCGAGGCCCTGCTGGGCGCCGACTTCTCCGACCTCACCGTGCGCGCCACCGCCCACCTGGCCCTCAACACCCAGGCGTCCTGGACGGAGGACTCCGCCGGGCAGACCGCGCAGCCCTCCGGCGCGGGGCTGGGCGACCTGCTGACGGGCCCCGGACTGCGCGCCTGGGCACACGACCTGCTGGACCGCCTCGCCCGGGACGGCCGGGACCTGCGCGGCACCCTGCGCGCGTGGATCGCGGCCGGCGGCAACGCCGAACGCGCTGCCCAGGACCTGGGCGTGCACGCCCAGACCGTCCGCGAACACGTCCGCGGCGCCGAACCCGTCCTGGAACGCCAACTGCTGGCCTCCGGCACCGATCTCTACGAGGTCGTCCTGGCCCACCTCGTCCTCGGTGAACTGGCCGCCCCCGCCCTGCGGCGGGCGAATCGGGGCCAACCGGACTCACCTGTGCACGGGTGAGCCCTCCGCGTGCCCGAACGGGCACCGGCGCGGTACCCAACGGCCGGATCCGCACGTAAGTTCACTTTTCGCGGGGGCACGACCGGAACGGGGGACCGGTCGGGGCCCCCGCGACCCTCTTTCACGGCCCCAGGACCACCGGGATCTCCTGCCAGCCGAACGCGATGAACGACGGGACCTGCCGCAGCTCGTCCTCGCCGGCCGCGAGCCGCAGCCCCGGGAAGCGGTCGAACAGCGCGGGCAGCGCCGCCCGGGCCTCCGCGCGGGCCAGCGGCGCGCCGATGCAGCGGTGCACCCCGATCCCGAACGACAGATGGTCGTCGGCCCCGCGCGCCGCGTCGAACGCGCCCGCGTCCGGCCCGAAGTGCTCCGGGTCCAGCCCCGCCGCCGCGTACGTCGTGATGATGGCGTCCCCGGCCGGCACGACCACGCCCCCGATCTTCAGGTCGCTCACCGCGAACCGCAGCGGCAGCGACGCGATCGACGGATGCACCCGCAGCGTCTCGTCCACCACCGCGTCCCAGCCGACCGCACCGGCCCGCACCGCCGCCAGCTGCACCGGATGCGTCAGCAGGGCGACGGCCGCGTTGCCGATCAGGTTGACCGTGGTCTCGAAACCGGCCCCGATCACCAGCAGCAGCGTGTACAGCAGTTCCTCGTCGCTGAGCCGGTCGCCGTCCTCGTCGCGGACCCGGATCAGCTCGGTGGTCATGTCGTCGCCCGGGTGCCCGGCCTTGTACGCGATCAGCGCGCCGAGGACCGTGCCGATCCGCTCCTGCACGAACGCCGCGTGCTCGGGGCTCGGGTCGGAGGTGTCCATGATGGCCGCGATCAGCTCACCGGTGCCGTCCCGCAACTCGTCCGGCACGCCGAACAGTTCGCAGATCATCCGCATGGGGAGCGGGTGCGCGAGCGCGGCGCGCAGGTCCACCGGCGAGCCGTCGGCGCCGGCCGCCGTCATGTCGTCCAGCAGCTCCTCGGCGATGGCCGCGACCCGGGGCAGCATCGCCTCGGTGCGCCGGTGGGTGAAGCTCGGCGCCACCAGCCGGCGCAGCCGGGTGTGGTCGGGGCCGTACGCGGAGAGCATGTTGACCACGCCCACCCAGCCCAGCACCCAGCCCCAGGAGGGATGTCGACCGATCTGCGGCCACAACCGCCAGTGCTGCCTGGGGTCCTTGCTGACCTGGGGGTCGAGGATCAGCTCCTTGAGGACGTCGTAGCCGGTGGGGGCCCAGGCGGGTATCCCGCCGGGCAGCTCGACCGGCACCACCGGGCCGAGGGCGCGTAACCGCGCGCTCTCCGCCGGGATGTCGGAGCCGAACGGGTCCAGAGCGATACGGTCGGTGACGGTCACGACGACTCTCCTGGCTGGTCGGGGGAGCGGGGACTGAACCGGACGGGCAGGGACGTGAGCGAGCGGTGGAACGGGCCGGGCCGCCAGTTGAGCCGCTCGCGGGGCAGCACCGGGTCGAGGTCGGGCAGCCACAGGGTGAGCTGCTCGATCGCCTCGGTCGCGATGAGCAGGGCGTGATGGCGGACCGGGCAGGCGTGCGGGCCCGCTCCCCACGACAGGTGCGAGGCGTCCCCGGGCCGCCGGCCGCTGATCACCTCCCGCTCGGCGAACAGCCCCACGGCGCCGAAGGAGACCACCACCGGGACCGCGGGCCGGACCCAGGCGCCGTGGAAGGAGACCGGCCTGCGGGCGTAGTAGATCCCGTAGTTGGCCAGCGGGGTCTCGTGGTGCAGCACCTCCACCACCGCGTCCGTCACCGGGCGGGCGCCGCTGGTGAGCGTCGAGTAGTAGAGCGGGTTGCCGAGGATCCGGGAGAGCGCGTTGGAGACCAGGTTCGTGGTCGGCTCGTAGCCCGCGCCCAGGGTGAGGAACACCTGCCAGGTGACCTCCTCCGGGGTGAGCTGGGCGGGATGGTCCAGGAGCATGCTCGGCAGGTCCTCGCCGCGCTCCTCGACCTTGGCGGCGACCAGCCTGAGCACGTACTCGGCGTACTCCGCCTCGCCCTCGGCCGCCTGCGCGCCGCCCTCCATCATCTTCAGGAGGCCCTCGTTGAGCCGGTCGCCCTGGCTGTCCGGCAGCCCGAACAGGTTGTTGAAGACCAGCGCCATCAGCGGCCGGGTGAAGTCGGTGACCAGGTCGGCCTCGCCGCGGGGCCCGAACCGGTCCACCAGCAGCCGTACCGCGCGGTGCACCAGCGAGCGCAGGTCGTGCGGCTCGATCAGGTCGAACACGTCGATGAGGGTGGCCCGGTAGCGCAGGTGCGCGCCGGCGTCGGAGAACAGCGCGTTGGGCCGCCAGCGCATCATGCCGAGCAGCGGGGAGTCCTCGGGGACCGTGGTCTCCCAGTCCCGCGGGTCGTGCGAGAACGTCTCGACGTCCCGCAGCACGTCGAGGGCGGCGCGCCGCTCGGTGACCACGTACGCGGGCGTGCCCGGCGCCAGTTCCGCCCAGCCGACCGGGCCCTGGGCGCGCAGGGCCGCGTAGTAGCCGTGCGGGTTGCGGGCGAAGCCGTCCTCCCACAGCCGTACCGGCCCGGAGACGGTGAAGGACTGCTGCGCGGTCATCGGGCCTCCGCCGGCCGGTCGTCGATCAGATGCTGGACGAGGGTGAGCAGGGCGTCGATCGAGGAGTGCGCGTCCCGGGCGTCGCAGGTCACCATCGGGGTGCCCGGCTCCAGGTCCAGGGCCGCGCGCAACTGCTCGCCCGTGTAGTGGTCCGGCGCGTCGGGAAAGGTGTTGAAGGCGACCGCGTACGGCAGCCCGGCCTCCTCCACCAGGCCCAGCACGTCGAAGGAGGCGTCGATCCGGCGGCTGTCGACCAGGACCAGGGCGCCGAGCGCCCCGTAGGAGATGTCGTCCCACAGCGTCCGGAACCGCTCCTGGCCCGGTGTCCCGAAGAGGTACAGCACGATCCCGCCGGACAGGCTGATCCGGCCGAAGTCGATCGCGACGGTCGTCGTCTCCTTCTCCCGCACCCCGTCGAGCTGGTCGACATGGACCGAGGCCTCGGTGAGCTGTTCCTCGGTGTGCAGCGGGCGGATCTCCGAGACCGCGTCGATCAGGGTCGTCTTGCCGACCCCGAACGGACCGGTGACCAGGATCTTCACCAGGTCGCCGGTGGCGTCGGGGAGGTGCGGGGTGCCCGGGTGGGGCAGCTCACTGGTGCTTGAGGGCGCGGAGGCCATCGGCCACTCTCTTCAGCAGGTCGGGGTCGAACCGTTCGGCGGGCGGGATCGGTGCGCGGGCCCTGATCAGGTCCCGGTCCACGAGGTCGGCGGCCAGCACCCGGACGGCGGAGACCGGCAGCCGCAGCAGCGCCGCGGCCTCCACCAGCGTCAGCGCACCGCCGGACAGCAGCTCCAGCAGGGCCTGTTCGGCGGCCGGCAGTCCGGCGGGCAGGGACGCCCCGCCGCGGGTGAGGACCGTCAGCCGTTCCAGGTACGGACGGCTGGGCCGGGCCACCCCGCCGGTCGACAGGTACGCGGGGACCAGGGGACGGCCGCCACGGCGGCCGGTCATGCCGACGCGCCGCCGTCGGAGCCTCTGGGCGCGGCCGCCATCGCCTTCTCGCCCAGCCGGGCGACCTGCGAGTGCACCCGGTGCGCCAGCAGGTCGAGCCGCACCTCCGGGTCGCCGTAGGCGGCCACGCAGGTGCCGTGGTCGGTCGGCACGATCAGCACGTACCCGTGGTCCGACTCGATGACCACCTGCCGTACCTCGGCCCGGTCCCGGTCGGCGAACGCGGCGGCCGCGGCCCGGCACGCGCCCTGCACGGTGCTGGTGATCGCGGCCACCCGCTCCGCCGACGGCTGGGACAGGGCGTCGGTGTAGCCGGTCGCGAGGCCGTCCCGGGTGAGCAGGACGGCGGCCAGTACATGGGGCACCTGCAGGATCGGATCCAGCACCCATGCCGTCTCGCCCGCATCGCGGCTGGTCATCTGGCCGCTCCTCCTTCGTCTTCGGTCCGCTGGGAATCGGGCGCGCTCGCCCGCTTGGGGGTCCGCGCCGCCGCGGTTCCGTACTGCAGGGCCGCCAGCGCGGCGGCCGCCTCCTCGGGGCGGCGCGCTGGCGGCAGCGGCTCCGGCGCGCCGTCGTCGGCGGTGGCCCGGGTGCGACGGCGCCGGCGCGGCAGACCGGCGAGCTCCCCCGGTCCCCGCGGGTCCGGGCCGGGAGCGGCGGCGCGCTCGTGCTCGGCCCCGTCACCGTGCGCGGGGACCGCGGGCGCGGCCGGTCCGGCCGACGGCGTCCCGTGCCCGGACGCCTCGCGTACGGCCGGTTCACCCACGCCCGGTTCCCGCACCACCGGTTCCCGTACGGCCGGTTCGCGCACCGGTTCCCGGCGTGCCGTGCGCTCCCGGGTCGAGCGCGGCGCGCTGACCGAGGGCGGCCGTTCCTCCGGGTCGATCCGGCCGAGCAGATGGCTGTCCACCCGCAGCACCGCGCGCACCCCGCCGTACGGCGAGGGCGAGGAGACGTCGACGGTCAGGTCGAACTGGCGGGTGAGCTGGCCGATCGCGGCCAGGCCCATGCGCGGCGGGTCGCCCAGGTCGGTCAGCAGGATCGGGTCGCTCCCCGCCACCAGCCGCTGGGCGCGGGCGCGTTCGTCCTGGGTCATGCCGAGGCCGGCGTCGTCGACGGTGACGCACACACCGTGGTGGACGTGTTCCAGGTTGACCACGACGTCGGTGTCCGGCGAGGAGTGCCGCAGCGCGTTGTCGAGGAGTTCGGCGACGATGATGGCGACCGGCTCGACCGCGTGCGACACCAGGGCGGTGCCCGGCTCCAGGTGGTTGTGGACGCCGACCCGGTGGTAGCCCGCGAGCCGGGCCTGGCCGCCGGTCACGGCGTCCACGACATGGGACTCCTCGCGGGCCAGCCCGACCCAGGCCCCGCACACCACGGCGGCGACCTGCGCGCGGCGCAGCGACTGCTCGTTCTCGTGGTCCAGCGCGAACAGCGTCTGCGCCAACTCGGGGTCGTCGTACCGCTGCTGGAGTCCGCGCAGGGCGTCCTGGAGTCGGTAGAGGGCCGCCTGGATCTCCCGGGTGGCGCCCCGCAGACCGGCCTGTGCGGCCGCGTCGATGCGGATGCGCTGGGCGCTCAACTCCTCACGCAGGGCGCTGAGTACGTACTCCAGGGCGATACCGGTCGGCGTGCCGGGCGTGTTCGCGCGCGCCGGGCCCGGCACCTTGAGGTGCGGGTGGGCGAGCTGCGCGGCGGCCGCGGGCATCCGGCGGCCGGCGAGATGCTCCACCTCGGTGACGAACGCGTTCTCGGTGCCGTCCAGTTGGGCTCGAAGGTCGGCCAACTCGGCCCGCAGCGCCGCCTGTTGGCGCCGGGATCGCAACAGGCCGCCGCCGAGGGCGAGCGCGGAGAGCGTTCCGGCGGCGAGACCACCGGCCACCAGTTCCGGCAATTCGATCATGGAATCGGTTTCCAGGGGGAGTAGGGCAGCGGCGGGTACGGGGAGCCCAGGGCTCTCCCGTGTGGCACTCGCAGCACAGTACACACCGTCATTGACCGGCCTCGCACGGTGAATCGTTACATCGCTTCGAATCCGTTCGATGGCTGTTCGCTTCTGTGTCAACTGTCGGAAATGCCTTGTGAGAAAGGCGGGTTGGTGTTTCGCGGCGGGTGCCGGGTCACCGGGTCGCGGCGGCCGGCGCCGGCAGGTCGAAGACATGGGCCGGGGAGATGATCCGTGTGATCGCCTGGCCGAACAGCGTGCTGGGCTCGATGTCGCCGTGGTAGCTGATGTCGGTGTTCAGCAGCACGACCAGGGTCGTCCGCGCCGACGGCAGACAGACGGTCAGGGCCTCGTAGCCGGGCAGTGAGCCGTTGTGCCCGATCCAGCCCTGGACGTTGAAGATGCCGAGTCCGTACCCGGCGCCCGGGATCCCCGTCGGCGGTGTCGTCAGCCGCTGCTTCTGGGTGGCCGGGGCGACCATGGTGCTGCCGTCGGGGAAGACCCCGGTGGCCACCGTGGGCGCCCAGATGCGCAGGTCGTCGAGGTCGGAGATCATCGCGCCGGCCGCCCAGGCCCAGGACGGGTTCCAGTCGGCGGTCTCCGCGACCTGTCCGTTCGCCGTCTGGTCGGTGTAGCCCTGGGCGTGCGGGGTGGGGAACTCGTTCCCGGTCGGGAAGACCGTGTGGCTCATGCCCGCCGGGCCGAGGACGTACCGGCTCACGTACTCCCCGAGCGACTGCCCGCTCTCCTTCTCGACGAGCAGGCCGAGCAGGATCAGATTGGTGTTGGAGTAGGAGAACTTCGCCCCGGGCTGGAACATCACCGGGTGCCTGAAGGAGTAGCCCAGCAGTTGCTGCGGGGTCATGGCGCCCTGCGGGTTCGAGGTCAGCGCCTTGAAGAAGTCGTCGTCCTCGGAGTAGTTGAACAGCCCGCTGCGCATGCCGGCCAGGTCCCGCAGGGTGATCCGGTCGCCGTTGGGCACCCCGGAGATGTACTTGCCGATGGGGTCGTCCAGGCCGATCCTGCCCCGGTCGACCAGTTGCAGCATCGCCGTCACGGTGAACATCTTGGTCTCGCTGCCGATCCGCATGTACAGATCCGGCGACATGTTCTGCCTGGTCGCCTTGTTCGCGACCCCGAAGGAGCGAACGTAGTCGGGCCGGCCGGGCGTCCAGATGCCGACGGTGACGCCCGGCACGTTCGCCTCGCGCATCACCCGCTGCACGGCCGCGTCCAGCCGGCCGGCCACGGCCGGGGTCATCTCCCGCACGTCCGAACCGCCGGACGCCGACGGGGCGGGCGACGGGGTGGCCGGCGGCGCCGTGGACGCGGCGGCCGGGAAACCGGGCGCGGCCTGGACGGCACCCGCGGCCAGAGGCACCGTCAGGAGCCCCAGCACGACGGCGATCGAGGCCCCTCTGCGCAGCATGGCGGACGTGTGCGACATGGGCTGACTCCAAGCACGTGAGAGCGACCGTGCGGTGGGCCGGACGTCAGGACCGCGGCTTCCCAGGATACGAGGGCCCGTCGGAGGGTGCCCGTCGGCGAAGGCCGCCCGGACGGTTGTAGGACCGGGCCGGTGGGACCGATCGGGCGACCGGCTCACCCGTCCCGGTGAGCCGGTCGTACGGCGCGTACCACCGCCGTGACCCGGGCGTTCCCCCGGCACGGACGGAATCACGACGACCCGGCGCCCGGCCGGACGGCCACTCGCCCTGTCTCCGCGTGAGCCGATCTACGCCCAGCTCGTGCGCGAGTGGCGGGACCAGGGCCGTACCGTGCCGGGCGAACGGGAGGGCCGCTGGGCCACCGTCCTGGTCTTTCCGCTCCGGCGCTGACCGGGCCCTTCGCCCGCTGACCTCGCTGTTCGTCATTCGTCCCACATCGGTGCCAGTACCGTCAGCGTGCCGTTCGCCTCCCGCAGCGCCAGCTCCAGCGTGGCCGGCGCGTGCAGCGCGCCGCTGCCGTCGGGGGGCACCAGCCACTCCAGGAACCGCGCGGGCCGGTACGGCGGCGGTACCGCGACCCACGAGCCCTTGCTCGCGTACCGCAGTCCGGCGCCGATCCAGCCGCCGGACGGGTCGGGCGGCAGCAGAAAGCCGACCCGCTGTGCCGCGCTGTCCACCAGGGTCGGCCCGGGCACCGGCAGCGAAGGCCGCCACAGCAGGTCGAGGGCGAGCAGGCCGAGCCGGTCCGGCACGCTCAGCACGTCCCAGAACCGGCCCGCCTCCAGCAGGGCGACGCCCTCCCCGTGGTCCCACTCCCACTTGCAGGCCCGGGGGTCCGCCGAGGCCGCCGCGAGCCATTCCACGCCCTGCATCCACATCGTGTTCGTCATGCACTGCTCCGGGAGATATCCGCTCACCTGTTTCGGGTGCAGGGAACGACCGATACCGGGCAGTCGGTGCGTTCGCACGCCAACCCGGCATATGCATGCTGGTAGATATTTCCAAGTGGCGGAAGGGGTGGCGAACCCTGGCGTTTCGGGGCGAATGTTCGAACATCGAGCACCGGTCCGGTCGCCGCCCTGTCGGGCAGGGGTGCGCTCACGAGATACGACGCTCGAATCGGTTGTCGCGACAATCGATTCGAGCGTCGGGTCTTGATCTGTGGTCGATTCCGGTCGTACGCTCCCGGCGTTCCGCTCGTCATCGCACGCCATCCGCTCTCGACCAGGGGTACTCCATGGACCGCACCCGACTGCACGCCCTGCTGGCCCGGGAGAGCGCCGAGGCCGAACGGCGAAACCCCCGTTCCCGGGCGGCATATGCCCGCGCCGACCATCTCTTCGGCCGGGTCCCGATGACCTGGATGAACAAGACCGCCGGCGCCTTCCCCCGGTACCTGGCGACCGCCCGCGGCGCCCGCGTCACCGACATCGACGGGCACGAGTACATCGACTTCTGCCTCGGTGACACCGGCGCGATGGCCGGGCACTCGCCGGTCGCCGTGACCGAGGCGGTGCGGCACAGGTTCGCCGAGCAGGGCGGGGCCACCGCGATGCTGCCGACCGAGGACGCCGAATGGGTCGGCGCCGAACTGACCCGCCGCTTCGGGCTCGCCCGGTGGAGCTTCTCGCTCACCGCGACCGACGCCAACCGCTGGGCGATCCGCCTCGCCCGCGCCGTCACCGGCCGCCCGAAGATCCTCGTGAACAGCTACAGCTACCACGGCAGCGTCGACGAGTCCCTCATCGTCGTCGGCCCCGACGGCACCGGTGTCGCCCGCCCCGGGAACGTCGGCGCGCCCTGTGACGTCACCCTGACCAGCAGGGTCGCCGAGTTCAACGACCTGGAGCAGCTGGAGCGCGAGCTCGCCCACGGCGACGTCGCCGCGGTCCTCATGGAACCCGCGCTCACCAACATCGGCATCGTGCTCCCCGAAGCCGGCTACCTGGACGGGGTACGCGCCCTCACCCGCCAGTACGGCACACTGCTCATCAACGACGAGACGCACACCTTCTCGGCCGGGCCCGGCGGCTGCACCGCCGCCTGGAACCTGGAGCCCGACCTGCTGACCATCGGCAAGGCCATCGGCGGCGGCATCCCGGCCGGCGCCTACGGCCTCTCCGCCGAACTCGCCGACCGGCTCCTGGCCCGCGACGACCTGGACCTGGTGGACATGGGCGGCGTCGGCGGCACCCTGGCCGGCAACCCGCTCTCGACGGCCGCCACCCGGGCCACCCTGGAGCACGTGCTCACCGACGCGGCGTTCGACCGGATGACCAGGCTCGCCGAACGCTTCGAGACCGGTGTCCGCACCGCCGTCGAGACCCACGCCCTGCCCTGGTCGGTCAGCCGCCTCGGCGCCCGCACCGAGTACCGCTTCGCCTCCCCGGCACCGCGCACCGGCACCGAGTCCGAGGCCGCCGCCGACCCCGAGCTGGAGGACTTCCTCCACCTCTACCTCGCCAACCGGGGCATCCTGCTCACCCCGTTCCACAACATGGCGCTGATGTGCCCCGACACCACCGAGCACGACGTCGACACCCACACCGCGATGTTCGGGGCCGCCCTGCTCGAACTGGCCGGCTGAGGAGACGCGCCGCGATGCACATGGACGACATCGACCGGGCCATCCTGCGCGAACTCCAGAGCGACGGCCGTATCGCCTACGCCGACCTCGGCCCGAAGGTCGGCCTGTCCGCCTCGGCGGCCCGCCAGCGGCTCCAGCGCCTGCTGGACTCCCGGGCCGTCCAGGTCGTCGGCGTCACCGACCCGATGGCCATGGGCGGACAGGCGATGGCGCTGCTCGGCATCGGCGTGGACGGCGACCCCCGGGCCGTCGCCGACGCCCTCGCCGGCCACCCAGAGGTCGTCTACTCCGTGTTCACCTCGGGCGGCTTCGACCTGTTCGCCGAGGTCGTCACACCCGGCCCGAAGGACCTGCTCGACTTCGTCAACGACGTGGTCCGGCCCGTCGAGGGCGTACGCGAGGTCCAGGCGTTCCCGTACTTCGGCATCCACACCCATCGCTTCCTGTGGGACGTGGGCTGAGGCTCAGCGGATGGCGGGCGTGAGCACGAGCATGGTGGCGTCGTCCCGCACCTCGTAGTGCCCGGCCAGGTCGGCCCAGACCAGGTCCGCGAGCGCGGCCGCGTCCGTGCCGGTGAACCCGGCCAGCCGCTCCGGGAGCGGGTAGAACGCCCCCGCCCGGTCACGGGCCTCCCACACCCCGTCCGAGGCCAGGAACAGCCGGTCGCCGGGGCCCAGCTCGACCGTGACCTCCTTCGGGGCCTCCACCCCGACCAGCCCGAGCCCCAGCGGTGCCCCGGGCGCGACGGCCAGCTCCTGGGTACGGCCGTCGCGCAGCAGCACCGGCGCCGGATGACCGCAGGCCACCACCCGCACCGACCTGAGATCGCCGGAGAACTCCAGCAGCAGGGCCGTCGCGAACAGCTCCGGGTGCGGTGCGCCGGCCGAGTCCACCGTCAGCCTGCGGTCCATCCGGGCCGCCACCGACTCCAGGTCCGGCTGGTCCAGCACCGCCTCCCGGAAGGCGCCGAGCAGCGACACCACCGTGGAGACCGCGGCCAGCCCGTGCCCGCGCACGTCCCCCATCACCGCCCGCACCCCGTAGGGCCCGTCCCGTACGTCGCAGAAGTCCCCGCCGACCAGCGTCCCGCGCTGCGCGGCCCGGTACAGCCCCGCGCACCCCACCGCGCCCACCCGCTCCGGCAGCGGCGGCAGCACCGCCCGCTGCACCGCCTCGCCCACCGCCCGCTCGGTGACCAGCTGGGCGTCCCGGTGACTGCGGACGTAGGACACGAACACGCTCAGCAGCGCGACGAAGGTGACGGTGAGCAGATCGGTGTCGCCGGGGCGGTTCAGGTGCGTGGCGGGCACGTTCAGCAGCAGCACCACCAGCGAACTCAGCACCGCCGTCGCCAGCGGCCCGTACGAGAGCACGGCGAGCGGCGGGATGGCGCCGAGGAGGAAGCCGAAGTCGTGTCCGTCCGGGCTGACCAGTGTCGCCACGGTCACGACCGCGAGCAGGGCCACGGGCAGCACCCGCACCCAGCGTGGCGGGGGCGCACCCTGCAACCAGCCACGACCGTCCCGGTAGCCGCGCGGCGACCAGCCGCGCACCGAAGTCACATCCCCAAGCTACGCCCGTGCCCGGACCGGCGGCCCGGCCGGATCCCGCGGTCGCGCCGCGGGAAAACCCGTGGACGCCCGCGGACCGGGCCCCTACCGTATGAGCGCACGCCCGAGAGACCGGACGGAAGGAGGCGAGCGCCGTGATCACCACACCCATCCAGCGCTCCCTCCCCGTTGTCCGGGCGTGACAGGCCAGAGCCGATCAGGGAGCGCGTCCGCGTCACACGCATCCCGGAGGAATCCGTGACCGATCCGGTCATCCGTACGCTCGACGACAGCACCGCCCACCTCTTCGACGCCCTGCCCGACCCGCTGCGCCTGGGCGAGCGGAACCGAAACACCGCCTACCGCCCCGACTGGAAGCGCGTCGCCCTGCGCGACGGCCGGGTCGTGGCCCGGGCCGCCTGGTGGGCCCGGCCGCAGGACACCCGCCCCCTCCTGATCAACTGGTTCGACGTGGCCGAGGGCGAGGAGGAGGCCGGCGCCGAGCTGTTGCGCACCGCCCCCTGG
Organism: Streptomyces sp. NPDC104367; assembly: GCF_055583825.1. Taxonomy (NCBI): domain Bacteria; kingdom Bacillati; phylum Actinomycetota; class Actinomycetes; order Kitasatosporales; family Streptomycetaceae; genus Streptomyces; species Streptomyces sp. NPDC104367. The sequence continues at coordinate 81,194 of NZ_JBVJND010000007.1, forward strand.
CAGGTCGGGGAGCTGGAACTCGACCTGCCCACCGGCTGGCACGACGACCCCGGCCTGCGCGCGGCCGCCGAGACCCGCTTCACCGCCGCGGGCAAGGCCGGCTTCGAGCTGCTGGTCGAGCGCTACAACTACCGCTGGACCCCCGAGTGCGGCCTGCCCGGACGGCCCGGCCGCCTCGCCTTCACCCCCGAACCCGACGACGGGGTGTTCTTCGACGCCCTGCGCCGCATCCACTCCGCGACCCTGGACGCGCACGCCCGCCGCGCCATCGAGCAGGGGGGAGTGGACCAGGCGGCCCAGGAGGACATGGACTTCTTCCACTGGATGCCCTCGCCCCGCGAGTGGTGGCAGATCGCCCGCACCCCCGACGGCGAGCCGGCCGGCATCCACATCCCCGGGCGCAACCCGTCGGGGCCGTGCGTCGGGTTCATCGGGGTGCTCCCCGAGCAGCGCGGCCACGGCTACGCCTACGACCTGCTCGTGGAGTGCACCCGCTTCCTCGTCGAACAGGGCGCCGAGTTCATCGCCGCCGCCACCGACCAGGGCAACCACCCGATGGCCGCCCACTTCGCCAGGGCGGGCTACCCCGTCGTGCGGGAACGGGCCAACTTCTGTGCGGGGCCCGCGGCCGGCCGTCCCTGACGGCCGGCCGGGAGCCTAGCCGACGTCCTTGCCCAGCACGGTCTCCGCCTCCGTGAGGATCTCGGTGACCCGCAGCCCGAACGCGGCGTCGCAGGGGTGCGCGCGGCCCGTGCGGGCCGCGGTGAGCAGGGCGTCGGCGGCCCGGGACAGGGCGGGGACCGCTCCTTCCGCACTCCTCGGAAGGAGCGTCACCCCCGTCTCGCCCCGCAGCTCCACATCGGCCCCGGCCGCCGCCGGGGGCGCGGTCAGGCTCAGCGTCACCGTGCTGGAGGCCCCGGTGGCGTGGTCGAGCACCAGGTGCACGGTGTCCGCGGGGCCGTGTACGGCGGCCGCCACCCGCCGTACGTCCCCTAGCACCGGCAGCAGCACGGACAGGGCGTGCGGGCCCACGTCCCACAGCGCGCCCTTCTCCCGCCGCCACGGCGACGCGGCGAACGGGCTGCCGTCGGTGAACACCGAGCCCAGCCACTGCGCCCGCGCGGTGAACCAGCCCGCCGCCGCGGCCTGTTCACCGATCCAGGACTCCGGCTCCGACTGGAACCGGGTGGTGAAGAACACCACCGAGGCGACCCTCGCCCGCTCGGCCGCCTCCACCACCGCCCGCCCCTCGTCGACGCCGAGCGCCAGGGGCTTGTCCAGCAGCAGGTGCCGGCCCGCCCGGGCCGCCCGCAGCGCCAGCTCGGCCTGCACTCCAGGCGGCAGCGCCACCGCCACCGCGTCGACGTCGGCGAACAGCGCGTCCGCCTCGTCGTACGCCCGGACGCCGTACTCCCGCGCCAGCCCGTCCGCGGCCTCGGGGCGGCGGCCCCACACCCCGGCGAAGTCCAGCGAGCCGTGCCCCGCCAGCGCGGGGGCGTAGGCCGCCCGTGCCCAGGGGCCGGTCCCCAGCAGTCCGATGCGCATCTTCCGGTTCCTTTCTCCGTGCTCTGTTCCACACCGTCGGCGAGCCCGTCAAGGCGTGGTGCTCCGACCGCCGTCGGCGTACGACCGGCACCGCCCGACGCCGTCCGCCAGCCAGTCGGCGATGGCCTCGGCGATGGGCTGCCCGGTGTCCATCTCGACGAACCCGAACTGTCCCGACTGGTTGCACTCCAGGAACCACCAGATGCCGTCGGCGTCCTCCGCGAAGTCGAAGGCGCCGTAGGACAGTTCGGCGTCCTTCATATACGTGTGAACGGCCTCGGCGACTCGCGCGGGGGCGTCCACCGCGAGCCACGGGGAGACGGACGGGGCGAACCGGACGTCCACGTCGTCGGGGTGGGCGTCCGGGTGCACCGGCTTGCGGGCGGCGAACATCCGCTCGCCGACCACCGTCAGCCGGATGTCGGCCCGCTTGGCGACCCGGCGCTGGAGCAGCGTCGGACCGAACGCCACCGCCGCGAAGTCGGTGTCCGGTGCCACCCGGCTGGTCGGCACCGCCCGCGGCGGCTCCTGCGGATGCGCGCCCGACACCGGCTTCACCACCAGGTCCGGGAACCGCTCCGCGAACTCCCGGGCCGCCTGCGGGAACGTCGTGATCAGCGTGGCGGGCACGGCGAGCCCGCTGCGCTGCGCCAGCCGCAGCTGCCACGGCTTGTGCCGGGCCCGGCGGGACGCGTCCGGATGGTTCATCCAGCGCGCGTCGGTGCCCCGCAGCATGCCGTACAGCGCCTGCGCGGACTCCTCCGACAGCCAGGCGGACGGCTGGGCGGCCCGGGCGGCCGCGGTTCCCGGCCTGCGTACCCAGATGGAGCGCAGGCCGTTCATGCTCACCAGGCGCCCGTTCACGGACAGATGCCCGCGGCTGACGCCCTGGACGAACTCGCCCGACAGGGCGACACCACTGGTGAGATCGGCGGGATCGAGGCGGACGACGGGCACCGCTGCCTCGTGCAGCCGGAGGACCACCATGTCCGCCGTCACGTCCTCTTCAGTGGTCAGGATGAGCACGGTCATCGTCGGGGTCCGCGATCAGTCGTCGAAGTGCGTCTTGGAACCCGCGGTGGAGGTGGTCGTCCCCAGGGCTCTGAGCGTTGCGTGATCGGTCGCTGCTATCCGGCCATCATGGAGAACGTTCAACTGCAGTCCGGAGTCATACGCGTACGGAGTGGTGACGTCCAACTGCACTGCGGGGCGTGCATAGTTGAGCGCGAACGGTTGCATGGTCTCTCCCTGTTTCGTTCTTCCATGCACTTATACGATTCGAACGCGTGGTTGGTTTCCTTACTCTGCGTAATCTCAGCCCCAATTAAGAGCTTGTTAAGGAACCACCTGGGAATCAGCGGCGAATCGTTCCCGCCCGTGGCCGATTTCACATGCCCGTCCGGCACATGACGGAGTCAATTGCCCATGATCATCCGTGATGTCGCCGGAGCCCGTTCGGTGCCGCTTCGTCCGGAGAGTGCCGGTGATCCGTCAGGGAGCGGTCCGGAAAAGGGCAGTCGGACGGGCGGACATCGCGAGGCCGGTCTCACGATGTCCGCCGTGCGCGGCGGCCGGGTGGCCGGTCCGGGTCAGGAGCCCCAGGTGCCCTGGTCCACGGCGCAGTTCCATCCGGAGCCGTGCAGTGTGAACCGCACCTTGTAGGTGCTGGTGTTCAGCAGGTGCGTCTGCACCTTCACGCCGAGGCTCGTCTTCTTCTTCAGCGTCGTCGTGTACACGGACACGGCCTTCGACGTCCGGTGGGAGACCTTGCCGTTCTTCGCGGTGGCGGTGCCGAAGCGGATGTTCTTGACGTCCGTCACGGTGAACGTCACCTTCGAGAAGCTCTTGGCCGTGCTCTTGTTCCTGACCGCGAAGTACAGGCCCCCGTCGGTCACCCAGCCGCTCGAGTTCACGTAGAAGCGGCTCGGATAGACGATGTCGACCGGGCAGCCGGTGCTCTGCGCCGCCGTGCCCGCCTGTGCGGACGCGCCGGCGGCCACCCCCAACTGGGCCGCGGTGACGAGGCCGGTGGCGGCCAGGACGGTGAAAGACGTGCGCATACGGTTCACTGTGGTGATACCTCCCCCTGTGGTACTCATCGGACCGTAGGGAAGAATCCCATCTCCGTGGGGTCAAAGCATCCGTTTTTCGGCCGGACCTACCCCATTGGGCGACGGCGAGCCCCGGTCGGCCCCGGTGGTGCGGACCCTGCCGACGGCGTTGCCCAGCAGCCCGGTGAACCACAGGGCGCGGTCCGGGCCCGCCGCGAGCCGGAAAGGACCCTTGTCGGAGCCGGCCGGCACCGGTAGGAGGGTGATCGCGCCGTCCGCCTCGATTCGCCCGATCCGGCCCGACTGGTCGGCGAACCACACCCGGCCGTCCGGTCCCGCGGCGATCCCGGCGGGGTCGCCGTCCGCTCCGGGCAGCCGGAACCGGGTGACGCGGCCGCTGCCGTCGATGCGGTCGACCGAGTCCGACCCGGAAGCCGTGAACCACATGCCGCCGGGCCCGGCGACGATGTCCTCGGGGAAGTCCGTGCGGCCGGGCAGCGGGAACTCGGCGATCCGGCCGACGGGTTCGAGACGCCCGATCCTGCCGCCGGTGAGCTCGGTGAACCACAGGGCGCCGTCGGCACCCGCGGCGATGCCGTACGGCAGGCCGTCGGCCGTGGGCACCGGATACTCGGTGATCTGGCCCGAGGTGGTGATCCGGCCGATCCGGTCGGCCCCCAGCTCGGTGAACCACAGTGCCCCGTCGGGCCCGGCCGTGATCCCGGCGGGTGCGCTCGTGGCCCTGGGCAGGGCGAACTCGGTGACGGCGCCGGAGGTCGTGATCCGGCCGATGCGCCCGGCGGTCTGCTCGGTGAACCAGAGCGCCCGGTCCGGTCCCCGGGTGATGGCGAAGGGCGCGCTGTCGGGGGTCGGGGTGGGGAAGGCGGTCACGGTGCCGTCCGCGGTGATCCGCCCGATCCCGGCGGTGCCGGCCTGGGCGAACCAGAGGGCGCCGTCCGGTCCGGCGGTGATCCCGGAGGGCAGGCTGTCGGCGGCGGTGGTGATCGGATACTCCGTCAGCCCGCCGCCGGCCGCGCGGGCGGGAGCGGGGGCGGCGACGGCGGTCAGGCCGGTCAGGGCGCCGAGCAGGAACGCGAGCGGACGGCGGGGGAGCCGGGGGGATCGGGGCGGTCGGCCGGGCATGCGGGGCCCTTCTCGAACGGACGGTGAGACCGAGGCTAGGCGCGGGCGTACGGCCGTACGACCCGGCCGGCGCGGACGGGGGACCGGCTGCTCCACACGGGTCGGTCGCGGTGCGCATGGCCCTGGCCTACGGCTTCGGCACGGCCGCCCTGCGCGTCGGCGGCCGGGAGGCGGGCGGTGACACCCCGGTCACCGTCGGACCGCGGTCACCGTCGGAGCGCGGCACCCCTGCACCGTGGCACCCGCGTTCGGGGCGGAACCCCGGCCCCGGGCGAGCGGCGGGAAATCCGAGCAACTCCCTTGTTGCGCAAGGATTGACGCGCCCCACGCGCCCCTCTAGTTTCTGATCGGTTTCCCGAACCGCGTCCGAAATACCGGACGCCCCCCTGTCTGGAGCGCACATGAACGGCACCCCCCTGTCGCGCCGCACGTTCCTCGGCATGGCCGCGACCGTCCCCCTCGCCGCCTCCGGCGCCCTCGCCCTGGGCGCCGGAAGCGCGCAGGCCGCCACCAACTCGGCCTACGTGATGTGCTACTTCACCGAGTCCCCGGACATGCTGGCCGCCAACTACGGCCTGCACCTGGCCGTCAGCACCGACGGCCTCCAGTGGACCCCGCTCAACCAGAACGCCCCCGTCGCCACCCCCACCGCGGGCTCCCTCGGCCTGCGCGACCCGTTCATCCTGCGCAAGCAGGACGGCACCTTCGTGGTCCTCGCCACCGACCTCAACGGCACCGACTGGACCTACGTCAGCCAGTACATCCACGTCTGGGACTCCACCGACCTGCGCACCTTCACCGGTTACCGGCGGATGAAGCTGCACGACATGGACACCCACAGCTGGGCGCCGGAGGCGTTCTGGGACGCGGGCCGCGGTACCTACGGCGTCATCTACTCCGCCGTCAACTCCAGCGGCCACAACGTCATCATGATCAACTACACCGCCGACTTCGTCACCGCGGGCGACCCGCAGGTCTTCTTCGACCCCGGCTACGACGTCATCGACGGCGACCTCGCCGTCGGCGTCAACGGCGTCAACTACCTCTACTTCAAGAAGAACTCGACGCTCGTCGGCGCCCGCTCCGCCTCACTGGACCCCGGCAGCTTCACCGAGTTCAGCACGGCCGTCTCGCACAACGGCACCGAGGCCCCGACCCTGGTCAAGTCCCTCGCGTCCAGCTCCACCTGGTACCTCTGGGGCGACACCTGGTCGCCCAACGGCGTGTTCTACGCCTGGCAGAGCGGCGACCTGTCGGCCGGCACCTGGACGGCCCTCGACCAGAAGACCTACACCCAGCCGCTCAACTCCAAGCACTGCGGCATCCAGCCGATCACCACGACCGAGTACAACAACCTCGTCGCCAAGTGGGGCACGCCCGCCTGGAACCGGCTGAAGTCCTACAACTACCCGGCCCGGTACGTCCGGCACAGCAACTTCGTCGGCCGCATCGACGAGTACGCCTTCGACCCGTACACCGACGGCATGTGGAAGCTGGTCCCCGGGCTCGCCGACAGCACCGGGGTGTCCTTCCAGTCCGTCAACTACCCGACCCGCTACCTGCGCCACTACAACTACCAGCTGGAGCTCGACGAGAACGACAGCACCACGTCGTTCGCGCAGGACGCCACCTTCTACCGCACGGCGGGCCTCGCCGACTCCTCCTGGGCCTCGTTCCGGTCGTACAACTACCCGACGCGCTACATCCGGCACTCCGACTACGTGCTGCGGATCGACCCGATCTCGACCAGCACCGAACAGGCCGACGCCACGTTCTTCGTGGGGTACTGACACGGCGACGGGTCCGCCCCGTGCGGCGACACGCCGGTGCGGGCCCAGGTCCGCCCGAATGGCGGTGCGCCTGTGCGCGGGATTGACCCAGGCGGGCGGTGTTGGGCGTGTCGACACCACGGATGGGCGGCACGGATGGTGCGAGCCGTGGCGCGGGCTGACGGTGGTTCATGTCGGAGCCGGGTCGTTACAGCTGATGGAGTATCGGCACCCGGCCACGGCGGAAGGACATCGAGATGCGTTCTGCCCGCACGATCCTCGCGACGACGGCCGCCACCGCCGCCCTCGCCTTCTCCGCCCCCGCCGCCCAGGCCGCGGTCGCGGAGGGCGCCGCGCCGGCCTCGGTGAAAGCCGGTGACGACTGGAGCTCGGACAGCGACAGCGGCAACAGCAAGTTCGACCCCGAGAGCTACAAGGACAAGGACGAGGACCAGGGAAGCAAGGGAGACAACGGCGACAAGGGGGACAAGGGTGACAAGGGCAAGGGCGACAGCCGCGAGGAGGGCTCCTCGTGGGGTGACGACGAGGAGAGCGGCAAGCCGCACGGCGGTATGCACACCGGCGGCGGCGGACTCGCCACGCCCGGCGTGACCACCGGCGGCATGGCCGTCCTCGGCGTCGCGGCCGCCGGCGCCTACGCGCTGCGGCGCAGGAGAGTCACCGGGTCCGTGTCCTGATGGGCATACGAACACGGGGGACGCGGCCGCCGCCGGCACCCACCACGCCGGCGGCACCGCGACCCCCGTTCCCCGCCCACCCCGCTGCCGTGCCCCAGAAAGGTGACCTCGGATGGCAGCTGGCTCCTCCCCGCACCCCGACGACCCGGGCGGCCTCCGGCACGGCGGACGCTTCTCCGCCTGGGGGGTGGCCGTCCTCCTCCTGGCCGTGGCGCTCCTCGGCGGACACGGCAAGGCCGCCACCGGCACGGGCAGCATCCCGGGCGGGAGCGCCGACGCCGCCCCCTCGGCCGATCCGCGCAGGACCGGCAAGGCACTGCCCCGGTCCGCCCCGACCCGCCTGCTCATCCCGAAGATCGCGGTCGACGCCCCCTTCACCACCCTCACCCTCGCCGCCTCCGGACAGCTCCAGCCCCCGCCCGCCGACGACACGAACCTCGTCGGCTGGTACGCCAGGGGCGCGGCACCCGGCGAGGCCGGCACCTCGGTCATCGCGGGCCACGTCGACACCAGGACCTCGGCGGCCGTCTTCGCCAGGCTGGACGAGCTGACGCGCGGCGACCGCTTCACGGTGGACCGGGCCGACGGCAGCGAGGCGCACTTCGTGGTCGACACCGCCGACACCTTCGCCAAGGACGACTTCCCCAGCGAACGCGTCTACGCCGACACCCGCCGGCCGGAGGTCCGCCTGATCACCTGCGCCGGCGACTACGACCACGACGTCAAGGACTACACGGAGAACCTGGTCGTCTTCGGCCACCTGGTCTGACGCCGGACCGGGACGCCGGTCAGCCGCCCGTGGACTCGCGGACCACCAGGGAGAACGGGCCGGTGAACTCCTCGCGTTCCGGCCCTGGCGCGCTCCCGTCGATGCGGGCCGCCAGCAGGGCGACCGCGCGTTCGGCCATCAGGTCGTGGTCCGGGTCGACGGTCGACAGGGAGGGGACCAGGTAGGCGCTCTCGTCGATGTTGTCGAAGCCGATCACCTTGACCTGCCCCGGCACCCGGATCCCGGCGTCCGCGAGGGCGCGCAGTACGCCGACGGCCAGTGTGTCCGTCACGCAGAACACTCCGTCGAAGTCCAGGCCGTGCGCCGTCCGCTCCCGGACGGCGCGGGCTGCCTCCGGCATGGTGAGCGGTCCGACGGTCATCACCAGCTCCGGTCCGGACGCCAGCCCGGCCTCCGCCAGCGCCCGCAGGTACCCGGCGTGGCGCAGACCGGACGCGTCCACGTCACCGCCGAGCGCTCCGCACACGATGGCGATCCGGGTGCAGCCCCGCTCGACGAGGTGCCGGGTCGCGGCCCTCGCCGCGTCCTCGTTCGGCATGGCGACATGGTCCACAGGCCCGCCGAAGATGCGCTCGCCCAGGATCACCACCGGATGGTCGACCTCCAGCGCGGTGACGTCGGCCGGGCCCATGCCGACGGTGCTGAGGATGAGGCCGTCGTAGAGCCGGTTGCGGGAGAGCGAGAGGGCGGCCAGCTCGCTCTCCCGGCGGGCGCCGGTCTGTTCGATGCTCACCCGCAGCCCGTGCCGGCCGGCCGCCGCGATGATCGAGGCGGCCAGCCGGCCGTAGTAGGGGCGGTCGATCTCCGGGACGGCCAGGCCGATGGTCCCGGTGCGGCCCTTGCGCAGGTTGCGGGCGGCGACGTTGACCCGGTAGTCGAGCCGGCTCATCGCCTCCAGGACGCGCTCGCGGGTGGCCGGGCGGACGTTGCGATGGCCGTTGATCACATTGGAGACGGTCATCGCCGAGACTCCGGCCGCCTTCGCCACGTCCTGGATCGTCGCCACGCTCACTCCCGCCCGCTGTCCTCCGCAAGACGATAGAGGGCGGCGCCGTGGGCGGGCAGCTCGGCCACCAGGTGCCGGCCGTCGTGCCCGGTGTCGGTACGGGTCCACAGCTCGCGCACCCGGTCGCCCGGACGGGCGCCGACGGAGCCGAGCGGCACCTCGACCCGGCGGGCCTCACCGGCCAGGGAGAACACGGCCGCGTACCGGGTGCGCCCGTCGGTGTCCCCGGCGGTCCACAGGACCAGGTCCCGCTCCCGCAGCACCTCCCGGTTGCCGGTGCTGTGCCACAGGACGTCGAGTGCCTCGTCGTTGGTGAGCAGTTCGACGGTCCCGGGCGGGCTGGCGGGCAGGTCGCCGCCCATCATCAGCGGTGAGCGGGAGATCAGCCAGAGGGTCAGCAGACTGATCTGCTCGGGGCGGGTGAGCCGGGAGTCGCGCTCCTCGCCGCGCTCGGCACGGATGCCGATGCGGCCGAGCGGCAGCATGTCGGAATCCGCCCAGCCGCCCCCGCCCTGCCAGGGGGCCCAGCGGGCCATGCGCGCGAACTGCGCCTCGACGTCCTCCCAGCGGTCCCACAGGTCGTCGCAGACCCGCCACATGGTGGCGTGCTCCCGCAGGTGGTCCAGCCGTGCCACGGAGACGTCGGTACCGGGGGACAGGCTCAGCTCGATCGGCCGTCCGCAGCGCTCGATCGCCCGCGCGTAGGCGGCGATCTCCCGCTCGTGGTACGGGAAGAGCATGTCGTCGGCCTTGACGAAGTCGACGCCCCAGTCGGCGAACTGGGCCACCTGGGCGTCGTAGTACGCCTGGGCGCCCGGATGGCCGTGGTCCAGGCCGTGGTTGTCGGAGTTCCAGGGGCAGGTCGAGTCCGTGTCGGCGACCTCGTCGGCGGTGAACGCGGTCCCGAACACCGGGAGTTTCGCCTCCACGGCGCGGCGGGGGATGCCCCGCATGATGTGCAGCCCGAACCGCAGGCCCATGGCGTGCACCCGCGCCGCCAGCGGTCCGAAACCGGCCCCGTCCGCCGCGGACGGGAACCGGTTGGGCGCGGGGAGCTGGCGGCCGTACTCGTCGAGGACGAGGGGCGCGTCCGGGTTGTAGCCGTGGGCGCGGGCGGTGGGTTCGTACCACTGGATGTCCACCACGACGGTGTCCCAGCCGTGCGGCAGCAGGTGCTCGCGCATGAACTCCGCGTTGGCGAGGACCTCTTCCTCGGTGACGGTGGTGCCGTAGCAGTCCCAGCTGTTCCAGCCCATCGGCGGACGCAGATGGCGGGCGGGGAGCGGACGTGCGGTGCGGGTCATGGACGCACTCCTCGGTTCAGCGCTGGTTCAGCGGGGCCTGGACGGTGACGAACGAGTGCGGCGGCAGGGAGAGCCGCAGCCCGCCGTCGGTGACCGAGAGGTCCTCGAACGCCCTCGGTGCCACCGTCGCCGACGCCTTGGGGGTGTTGTGGGCCTGGGGCTTGTCGGCGGTGAGGACGCGGGCGGTGGCCTCGCCGAGGACACCGCCGCGCAGGTCGAGGGTGACCTCGGCGGACTCCTCGGCGTCCAGGTTGCTGAGCGAGATCAGGACGTTGCCGTCCTTGACGCTGGCGGAGGCGGACAGGGTGTCCAGCTCGGTGTCGCCGACCCGGCGCCCGGTGTTCTCGGTGCGCAGGTGCACCGGGAGCGAAGTGGCGTCCTGGTGGCCCTTGTTCATCTCGAACACGTGGTACGTCGGGGTCAGTACGAGGGAGTCGCCGTCGGTGAGGAGCATGGCCTGGAGCACGTTGACGGTCTGGGCGATGTTGGCCATGTGCAGCCGGGCGGCGTGCTTGTGGAAGATGTCGAGGTGGGTGCTGGCGACGAGGGCGTCGCGCAGGGTGTTCTGCTGGAAGAGGAAGCCGGGGTTGGTGCCGGGCTCGACGTCCCACCAGGTGCCCCATTCGTCCAGGACGAGGCCGACGGTGCGCCCGGGGTCGTAGACGTCCATGACGGTGCAGTGGCCGGTGAGGATGCGGTCGACGTGCCGGGCCGCGAGCAGGGTGCGGTAGTAGTCGTCGGTGTCGAAGACGGTGGCGCTGCCCTTGGCCTCCCAGGGGCCGGCGAGGGTGTAGTGGTGGATGGAGACGCCCTGGAAGAAGTTCTTGGGGGTGGCCTCGCAGCCGAAGCAGCTGATCTGCTGCATCAGGGTCTCGGTCCACTTGTAGTCGTCGTCGGAGGCGCCCGAGGCGATGCGGTAGAGCTTGTTGTCGCCGTGGTCGCGGCAGTAGGTGGCGTACTGGCGGGCCAGGTCCGCGGAGTACTCGGCCCGCATGTTGCCGCCGCAGCCCCAGGTCTCGTTGCCGATGCCCCAGTACTTCACCCGCCAGGGCTCCTCGCGGCCGTTGGCCTTGCGCAGGCGGACCATCGGGCTGTCGCCGTCGCGGGTGAGGTACTCGACCCACTCGCTCATCTCGCGGACGGTGCCGGAGCCGACGTTGCCGCTGATGTAGGGCTCGGCGCCGAGCAGTTCGCACAGGGCCATGAACTCGTGGGTGCCGAAGTGGTTGTTCTCCTCGACGTTGCCCCAGTGCGTGTTGACCATGACGGGGCGCCGGTCGCGGGGGCCGATGCCGTCCTGCCAGTGGTACTCGTCGGCGAAACAGCCGCCGGGCCAGCGCAGGTTGGGGATGCCGAGCGCGCGCAGGGCCTGGACGACGTCGAGGCGGATGCCGCCCTCGTTGGGTACGGGGGAGTCCTCGCCGACCCAGAAGCCGCCGTAGACGCAGCGGCCGAGGTGCTCGGCGAAGTGGCCGTAGAGGTGGCGGCTGATGGTGGGGCCTGCGATGTCGAGGTTGATGATCGCGGTCGCGGTCGGGGTGGGCACGCGGGGACTCCTGTCCGGAACAGTCGTTCGAGATCTCGAACGATGTTCGCGAGGTCGGTTGTATCGATAAAACGCTGCCACCGGGAGGTGGGCGCGTCAAGGGTGGTGCGCGGGGCGGGAGGAACGGCCGGGCCCCTCCGTGTGCCACGGAGGGGCCCGGCCGCCGGGGGCGGAGGGTGCCGGCGGGGGTGTCAGACCGCCGTCGACGGGAACGTCGGGTACTCGACGCCGGAGACGAACTGGACCACCCGGACGACCTGGCAGGAGTAGCCGAACTCGTTGTCGTACCAGAGGTAGAGGATCGCGTTGTCGCCCTCCACCTTCAGGGCGCCGGCGTCGACGATCGACGCGTGGCGGGAGCCGATGAAGTCGCTGGAGACCGCGTCCGGGGCGGTGATGAAGTCGATCTGCCGCTTGAGCGGCGAGGTCAGCGACACCTCGCGGAGGTAGTCGAGGACCTCCTCGCGGGACGCCTCGCGGGCCAGCTGGAGGTTGAGGATCGCGATCGACACGTCCGGCACCGGGACCCGGATCGAGCTGCCGGTGATCCGGGCCTTGAGGTCGGGCAGCGCCTTGGCGACGGCGGACGCGGCGCCCGTCTCGGTGATCACCATGTTGAGCGGCGCGGACCGGCCGCGGCGCTCCGACTTGTGGTAGTTGTCCAGCAGGTTCTGGTCGTTGGTGAACGAGTGCACCGTCTCCACGTGGCCGCGCACCACCCCGTACTCGTCGGCCATCGCCTTCAGCGGCGGCACGATCGCGTTGGTGGTGCAGGACGCGCAGGACAGGATCTGCTCGTCCGGCTTGATGGTGTCGTGGTTGACGCCGTGCACGATGTTCGGGACGTCGCCCTTGCCCGGCGCGGTCAGCACGACCTTCTCGATGCCCGGACGCAGGTGCTCGGACAGACCCTCGCGGTCCCGCCACTTGCCCGTGTTGTCGATGAGGATGGCGTCCCGGATGCCGTACTCCGTGTAGTCCACGGCGCTCGGGTCGTCGGCGTAGATGACCTTGATCTCGTTGCCGTTGGCGAGGATCGTGCTGTTCTCCTCGTCGACGGTGATGGTGCCCTGGAACTGGCCGTGGATGGAGTCGCGGCGCAGCAGCGAGGCGCGCTTGACGATGTCCTCGCCGCCGCCACCGCGGACCACGATGGCCCGCAGGCGCAGCCCGTTGCCGGAGCCGGACTTCTCGATGAGCAGGCGCGCGACCAGGCGGCCGATGCGGCCGAAGCCGTACAGGACGACGTCCCGCGGCTCCCGGCGGTCGATCTTGTTGGCGCCGGTGGCCCCGGCGACCTCCTCGGCGGTGAACGCCTCGATGCCCAGACCGCGGTCGTCGGCCTTGTAGGTCGCGGCGAGCATGCCGATGTCGATCTGGGACGGCCCCAGGTCGAGCCTGGTCAGCGCCGTCAGGAAGGGCATCGTCTCGGTGACCGAGAGCTCGGCGCCGTCGATCTGGCGGGCGAAGCGGTGCGTCTTGAGGATGCTGACCACCGACTTGTTCACCAGGGAGCGGCTGTGGAGGAGGACCGTCACGTCCCGCTCCCGGTGCAGCTTCCCGATGATCGGGATCATCGACTCCGCGATCTCCTCACGGTTCTTCCAGTTGGTGAACGAGTCATCGTTGACAGTCACAGATCTACGTCTCTCGATCGAGCTGGGTGGCGCTCATATGGTAGACTGATGGGTGAATGATCGATCAAGAGGGTCCTGATGTGATGCCCGTCGCGGAGTTGCCACCGGTGCTTCTCGTGCTCTTCCCCGCGGGTTCGCGGGGGCGCCCGGTCAGTCCTGCGCTCCCCAGGCGCCCCGCAGGTCGGTGGCGACGTCGACCAGCAGGGTCCGGAAGACGTCCGCGAGCGGGGTGAGGGAGGTGTCGGACCGGGTCACGGCGTGCAGGTCGCGGTGGAGGGCAGGGTCGGCCAGGGGGCGGTGCGTGGTGCCGGGCACCCCGGTGAGGGCGAGCCGGGAGACGAGCGCGACCCCGATGCCCGTGCCGACCAGTGCCTGGGCGAGGTCGTAGGACGCCGTCTGGAAGCGGACCCGCGGAGTGAAACCGGCGCCGTTCGCCGCCCGCTCCAGCTGCTCGTGGGCGGCGTGCCCGGCCAGGATCGTCACCCAGGACTCGTCCCGGAGCTGCTCCAGCCGCAGCGGCGTGCCGGCGGGGGACCCGGTGACCAGGGGATGGTCGTCGGGCAGGACGACGACCATGGGGTCGCGCAGCAGGGTGTGCACCGCGGTGTGCGGGCCCGGTTCGGGCGGCGTGGCCCAGGACGCGATCACCGCGACGTCGAGTTCGCCCGCCGCGATCCGTGCCACCCCCTGCGCGGACAGCAGGTCCTCCACCGACACGTCCGCGTGCGGATACCGGTGCCGCAGCGCGGTCAGCGCGGGCGGCAGGAGATGCAGCCCGGCCGCCAGGAAGGCGCCGACCCGCAACCGCAGCGACAGATGGCCGAGGAGCGCGGCGAGCCGCTCGCCCGCCTGTTCCGTCTGCTCGTCGATGACCCGGCCGTGCTCCGCGAGCAGCGCCCCCGCCGCGGTGAGCGAAGCCCCCCGCGGCCCGCGCACCACCAGCGGCGCGTTCCAGTCCCGTTCCGCGCGGGCCACCTGCTGGGTCACCGCGGCCGGGGTCACGCCGAGCGCGTGGGCGGCGCCGGTCAGCGAGCCGTGGCGGTCGATCAGCGCGAGCAGCCGCAGCTGCCCCGGATCGGGGGTCATCACCAAAACATCTTAATGCTGACCGGAACAGCCCTTACTTCTCTTCATCCACGGGCCCCGCCAGGCTGGGAAGCGCATCATCCGCCCCGCGTAGGAAGGCCGACGACACCGTGCCCGTCCATCTGCCCCTGTTCGTGATCACCACATGGCTGCTGGCCATGCTCCCGGGCGCCGGGCAGGCGCTCATGATCCGGCAGACCCTGGAGTTCGGCCCGCGCCCGGCCCGGGCCACCATCGCGGGCAACGCCACCGGGCTGCTCCTCTGGTCGACCGCCGCCGCCGTGGGCCTGTCGGCCGTGCTGCTCGCCAACCCGCACGCCTACCTGGCGGTGCGGCTCGCGGGCGGAGCGGTGCTGCTCGTGCTGGGCGTCAACACCCTGAGGGCGGCGCGGCGGACCGGCGCCGACGCCGCCGTGCCGGAGCCGGACGCCGGTGCGGAGGGGGCCGCCGGACTGTGGAGCGCGTACGGCGCCGGGCTGGGCACCGCACTGGGCAACCCCAAGGCCGGCGTCTTCGCGGTGTCGGTACTGCCCCAGTTCGTCACCACGGACGGCCCCGTCCTGCTGAGCAGCATCGCGCTGGGTGCCCTCTGGGCCCTCGTGAACGTGTGCTGGTACCTGATCTTCACCTGGGCCGTCGGCCGGGGCCGGGCGCTGGTGTCCCGGCCGGCGGTGCGGCGGGGGCTGAACATCGTCACCGGCGTGGTGCTGTGCGGGCTGGGCCTCGCGGTCGCCGGAGGCGTCTGAGCGGCCCGGCCGCCCGCGAGCCGCCGGGAGAACGGGCCGCACCGGTGGCGACGCTCACCGGAACAAGGGGGAGCGGCGCCGCCGGAGGGCCGAACGGTGCGCGGACTAGCGGGGGTTGAAGACGACGCTGGCGAAGTGGACGCTGCCGGACACCGAGTGGCCCGGGGTGATGCGGCGCGCGGTGCCCTTGCACTTCGCCTTGCGGTAGACGACGAGCGCCTTCTTCGTGGCGTTCTGCGGCCCGCGCGCCTCCTGCGCCATGTCGAGGCACTTGCGGTCCGGCGGGTTCTGGATCGCGTACGCCTTGCCCTTGGGCCCCAGCCAGACGAAGGTCCCGTCGGCGGCGGCCGCCGGACCCATGGTGACGACGGCGAGGGCGAGCCCGCCGAGAGTGACGGCGAGCGGACGGCAGAGGCGCATCGTGAAGTCCTTCGTGAGCGTGGAACGTCTGCGACGTGGACCGCTTGGGGCGCGGATCGTCTGTGACGCGGATCGTCTGTGACGTCGGAATGACCGAGGTCCGGCGCCATCCCACACCGCCGCCGGGCCGGGACGCCCCGGCGACACGGAAACGTCCCACGTCCGAGCGACCTCCGTCGGCGTGTCGTGGCGCGCGGGCCTCCTCGTGGGACGGCGTCGCGCGGGCCCCTTTCGGGAAGACGCCGTGCGTGGCCTTCAGGTCAGTGCCACGACCAGGGCCACCGCGACGGTGAGGGCGGACAGGCCGAGCATCACGGTGCGCCACCCGGAGCGGGGACCCGGTGCCGGGGGTGCCGGGTCGGGGGAGTGCTCGCCCAGGTGCGGACTGTCCAGCCAGTAGGCGTCCGACAGTTGGGCGAAGGAGGGGATGTCGCCGAGGAGCATGCCCGGTTCAACGCCCCCCGGGCGCAAGGGAGTCGCCGTCACCCGCGCCGTCACACCATCGGGGCAACCGGTTCCCCGGACGGACCCTCCGCGCGGCGCGGGGCCGGGCGGGCCGTCGGCGATTCACGGCGGAAAATCCCGGACCGAAGGGTACATTCCCGACCATTGCTTGATCGTGGTGTCACCGGCGGACGGGGCAAGGGATGAGCAGGGACGACCGGGTCGCCGTGACGACCGGGATCGCGCGACTGCACGCGGCGCCACAACTCGCCGGGCCGGGCCGCCTCGGACTGGTCACCAACCACACCGGCGTCCTGCCCGGCCTGCGCCCGGCCGCGCCCGCGCTGCTCGACGCCGGAGCCCGCCTGGTCGCCCTGTTCGGACCGGAGCACGGCCTGCACGGCACCGGGCAGGCCGGCGAGAGCGAGACCGCGCGGCGGGACCCCGACACCGGACTGCCGGTGTACGACACCTACCGCCACGACGGCGAACGCCTCGACAAAGTGCTGATCGACAGCGGTGTCGACGCCCTGGTGTACGACCTCCAGGACATCGGCGCCAGGTTCTACACCTACGTGTGGACGATGTTCGACCTGATGGCCTCGGCGGCCCGCACGGGCCTGCGGTTCGTGGTCGCCGACCGGCCCAACCCCCTCGGCGGCCTGCTCAGCGAGGGCCCCCTGCTCGACCCCGCCTGGGCCAGCTTCGTCGGGCGCGCCCCGATCCCCGTCCGGCACGGCCTCACCTGCGGCGAACTCGCCCGGTTCCTCAACACCTCGGCGGTACCCCGGCAGGCGGGCCGGGCCGCCGACCTGACCGTGATCGAGGCCGCCGGCTGGCGCCGCGCCCAGGACGCGACGGCGACCGGCCTGCCGTGGGTCGCGCCCTCGCCGAACATGCCGACGCCCGCCACCGCCGCCGTCTACCCCGGCACCTGTCTGTTCGAGGGCACGAACCTCTCCGAGGGCCGGGGCACCACCCAGCCCTTCGAGATCGTCGGCGCCCCCTACGCCGACGCGCGGTTCGCCCTCGCGCTCGCCGAACTCGCCCTGCCCGGCGTGCACTTCCGCGACCTGCGGTTCGTACCGGCCTTCCACCGGCACGCCGGACGACCGCTGCGCGGGGTCCAGCTGCACATCACCGACCGCCGGACGTTCGCCCCGGTGCGCACCGCCGTCGCCATGCTCGCCACCCTGCGGCGGCTGTACCCGGACGACTTCGGCTGGCGCGTGACCGACGGCGGCGCCGAGGGGACCGGCCACCCGTACTTCGTCGACCTGCTGTGGGGCTCGGACCGCCTGCGGCACGCCGTCGACGCGGGCGAGGACCCGCTGCCGCTGTGCGACCCGCCCGTCCCGCCCGCCCGGTGGGCCGGCGACGACGTGCTGCTCTACCCCTGAGACCCGCCGCTGTGCTCGGAAGGACAACCCGTCGATGACCGAACTCACGACGCGATCCCGGGCCGGGATCCGCGGCTTTCGCGCGGGCGACGGCCCGCGCCTGGTGGAGGCGTGGCGCCGGAGCGCGCCCGCCGACGCCGTCAGCCCGGACCGCTTCCGCTCCCTGGTGCTGCTCGACCCCAACTTCGACCCGGAGGGCCTGCGGATCGCCGTCGCCGACGACCCCGCCGGCGGTGAGCGCGTCGTCGGCGCCGCCTACGCGGTGCGCAGGCTGACACCGCTGGCCGGCACCGACCTGGAACCGGAACAGGGCTGGATCCCCTTCTTCTTCGTCGCCCCGGACGCCCGCGGCCGCGGACTCGGCCGGCGGCTGCTCACCGAGGCCATCGACTGGCTGCACGGCCACGGCCGCACCCGCGTGGACTTCGCCTCGTACACCCCCGACTACGTCTTCCCCGGCCTGGACGCCGAGGCCTACCCGGAGGCCGCCGGGCTCCTGGAGTCCCTGGGCTTTCGCACCCTGTACGAGGCGACGGCGATGGACCGCTGCCTGATCGGCTACCGGATGCCCGAGGACGTGGCCCGCCGCCTGGACGAACTCACCGCGCGGGGACACCTGTTCGCCACCCCGTCCGACGACGACCTGGTCGATCTCCTCGCCCTCGCCGGGAGCCGCTTCGGACCGGACTGGGCCTGCACCGTCCGCAACTGCCTCACCGCCGGCACACCGCCCGACCGGATCGTCACCGCCCGCGACCCCGGGGGCCGCATGGTCGGCTGGGCGATGCACGGCGCGTTCGACTCGGTGGACGAGCGGTTCGGTCCCATCGGCGTCCTGGAGGAGATGCGCGGCACCGGACTCGGCGAGGTCCTCCTCCACCTGGTCCTGGAGCGGATGCGGGCGCGCCGGGCGCACTCCGCCTGGTTCCTGTGGACCGGCGTCCACTCACCGGCGGGCCACCTCTACCGCAAGAGCGGTTTCACCACGACCCGGGTGTTCCGGGTGATGCGCCGGGAGACCGCCCGGTGAGACGGCCCCCCAGCCGCCGGCACCTCGCGCTCGCCCTGCCCGCCGCGCTGCTCGCCTCCGGGTGCGCCGCGCCGCACCGGGGCACCGGGCGGCCCGGCGACCCGATCGTCCTCACCCTGCTCTCCCACTACGCGAGCGGGGCGCTCAAGGACGCACTCCAGGGCCCGGTCGACGAGTGGAACGCCACCCACGACCGGGTCAAGGTGCGGACGAAGGCCGTCGAGTTCACGGACCTGCTGACCACGTTCATGGTCCGGCAGGCCGCGGGCCAGGGCACGGACATCCTGCACCCGTACTGCCTGTGGAACGGCCAGCTCGTCCGGGCCGGGGTCCTGCGGCCCGCCCCGCCCGGCCGGGCCGCGGAGATCCGGCGGGGCTACGGCCGGGCCGCGGTCGGCTCCGCCTCGGTCGCGGGCACCGTCTACGGCTACCCCACCGAGATGCAGACGTACGCCCTCTACTACAACAGGCGGCTGCTGCGCGAGGCCGGCGTCGACGGACCGCCGCACACCTGGCGGCAGCTGGAGGACGCGGCCCGCCGCACCGCCCGGCGCGACCGGTACGGCAACACGCTGGTCCAGGGGTTCGGGCTGTCGGCCTTCGACGACTCCACCACCGTCGGCCAGACCCTCGCCCTGCTCAACGCCGCCGGCGGCCGGTTCGTCTCCGCGGACGGCCGCAGCACCACCATCGACTCACCGGCCGGCCGGTCCGTGTTCGACCTCCAGCACCGGCTCGTCACCGCACGGGCCAGCGACCCCGGCGTCAACGTCTACAAGGCGTTCGCCTCCGGGCAGGTGGCGATGGTGATCAGCGCCGGCTGGTGGACCGCGAACCTCAAGGAGCTGATGGGCCCCGACTACCGGGACGTCGGAGTGGCCCCCGTGCCCGTCCCCGCGGCGGACGACCGGCCCGCCACCCTCGCCACCGGCTTCATGCTGGGCGTCAACAGGGCCAGCAGGTACCCCGACGAGGCCTGGGAGTTCCTGCGCTGGCTCAACACCGACAAGGTGCGCGGCACGACGAGGATGAGCGCCCTTCAGGTCTCGGTCGGCTCCCTGACCGGCCGCGCCGACGACATGCGGACCCTCCTCGGCCGGGGCACCGACCCGAACCTGCGGCCGTTCCGGGACGCGCTCGCGTACGCGGTGCCGGAGCCGAACGTACCCGGCGCGCAGCAGGCCAAGTCGCTGCTGCGCAGGAACATCGAGGCGCTGTGGACCGGCCAGCAGTCGGTCGAGCAGGCGCTGCGCACCACCCGCCGCCAGGTCGACCAGGAGGTGTCGCGATCATGGTGAACGCCACCCTCGCCCCGGAGGCGGCCGAACGGGCGGCGCGCGACCGGACCGCCGCCCCGCTCGACGGCCGCCCCCGGCACCGGCGCCGCCAGACCGCCGTCGCCTACCTCTTCCTGGCACCGGCGCTGCTGTTCTTCGCCGTCTTCCTCGTCCTCCCGCTCGGCTTCGCGCTGCTGCTCTCGCTCTCCCACTGGACCGGCTTCGACCTCGGCGACATCGACCCGGTCGGCCTGGACAACTTCGCCGGCCTCTTCGCGGACGGCGCGACGTTCCTGACCCCGGTCCTCACCAACACGCTGCTGTTCGCCCTCGGCACCGTCGCCCTGGCGCTCGCCGGCTCCGTGCTCGTCGCCACCTGCATCGACAGGCTGCGCTTCCAGGGGTTCTGGCGGACCCTGTACTTCCTGCCGATCGTCACGACCGTCGTGGCCGTCGGCAACGTCTGGAAGTACATGTACGAGCCGGGCGGCCTGGTCAACGGCGTCCTCAACGCCCTCGGGCTCGGTTCGGTGGCGTTCCTCCAGGACCCGGACACCGCGCTGCCCTCGGTCGTGGTCGTCCAGGCCTGGGCCTCGGTCGGCTCGGCGATCCTCGTCCTGACCGCCGGACTGAAGTCCATCCCCGAGTCGTACTACGAGGCCGCCGCCCTCGACGGCGCGGGCCCCGTCACCGTCTTCCGGCGGATCACCCTGCCGCTGCTGCGGCCGTCCCTGATGTTCGTGTGCGTCACCCAGTTCCTCACCGGGCTCCAGTCGTTCGCGCTGATCATCGTGATGACCAAGGGCGGACCGGGCGACGCGACCGCCGTCGCCGCGCTGGAGATGTACCGGCAGGCCTTCTCCTACGGCGACTGGGGCACGGCGAGCGCCGCCGCGTTCGTGCTGTTCCTGGTGGTCCTCGTGGTCACCCTTGTCCAGTTGTGGATCTTCCGGCGCAAGGGGGAGGACGCGTGAACCGCCGCCGTTTCCCGTGGCTGTCGTACCTGTTGGTGGCGACCGGCGCCGTGCTCACGCTGGTGCCGTTCCTCGACATGGTGATGACGTCGTTCAAGGGGCCGGGGGAGGCCGGCACGCTGCCCTACCGGTTCCTGCCCCGGGCGTTCGACCTGTCCAACTACCGGGCGGCGGTCGACCAGCTCGACCTGCCGGTGCTCTTCCGCAACAGCGTCGTCGCCACCGCCCTGATCACCGGATCGGTGCTGCTCACCTCGTCGCTGGCCGGCTACGCGCTCGCCAAGCTCCGGTTCCCCGGCCGTGACCTCGTCTTCCGCCTGGTGCTGTCGACGATGATGTTCCCGCCGTTCCTCTTCTTCATCCCGCACTTCCTGATCCTGGTGCACTGGCCGCTGGCGGGCGGCAACGACCTGTTCGGGCGCGGCGGCGCGGGCCTGACCGTCAGCATCGTGGCGCTCGCCATGCCGTTCCTCGTCAGCAGCTTCGGGATCTTCCTGACCCGTCAGTTCATGATCTCCATCCCGGACGAGGTCCTGGAGGCCGCGCGCGTCGACGGCGCAGGGGAGTTCACCGTGTGGTGGCGGATCGTCGTGCCCCAGACCCGGCCGGTTCTGGTCACCCTCGGGCTGCTGACCTTCGTCGACGCCTGGAACGAGTACATCTGGGCGCTGCTCGTGTCGACCGCCGCCCCGGACGTGATGACCCTGCCCGTCGGCATCCAGCTGCTCCAGGACTACGTCGACCCGAACCGCACCATGCCCATCGTCATGGCCGGCCTGGTGCTGAGCGTCCTGCCCGTCCTGGTCCTCTTCCTGCTGCTCCAGAAGCACTACATCCGGGGCGTCATGCTCAGCGGCCTCAAGTAGCGGACCCGGCAGGCGCAGCGGGGGCCGGCTCGTCCCTCAGACGCTGTAGCCGCCGTCCACCCCCAGCGCCTGCCCGGTGATGAACGCGGCCCGGTCCGAGGCGAGGAAGCAGACCGCCTCCGCGATGTCCCGGGCGCGCCCGAACCGGCCGAGGGGGATGTTGCGCCGGGTGATCGCGAGGGCGGCCTCGTCGAGTTCCCCCGTCTCGACGAGCCGGGCCGCGATGCCGTCGTCCAGCATGCCGGGAGCCACGCAGTTGACCCGGACCCCGTACCGGCCCTCCTCGGCGGCCAGGGCCCGGGCGACCGCCTCGACCGCGCCCTTGACCCCCGAGGACAGCCCGTCCCGGACCGGATAGCGGCGGGTCGCGACGGTGGTGACGGCGACGACGCTGCCCTTGCCCGCCCGCAGCAACGGCAGCGCCGGATGGACGAGGTTGAAGAACGCCACGGCGTCGGACTCCAGTTGGGCGCGGTACCGGGCGGGCGTCACCCGGCTCAGATGGATCATGGGCACATGGGGCCCCGCGGCGTACACGAGCGTGTGCAGGCCGCCGGACGCCCCGGCGGCCTCGGTGACGGCCCGCGCGGTCGCCGCCTCGTCGGTCAGGTCCAGCCGCCGTGAACGGACCTGGCGGCCCAGTCCCTCGACCTCGTCCACCAGGGCCGCCGCCCCCTCGTGGTCGGTCCGGTAGGTGAACGTGATGTCGCTGCCGTGTTCCGCGAGGGCACGGACCACCGCCGCCCCGATCCCGCCGGTGCCGCCCGCGACGAACGCGGTTCCGGGCCGGTCGCTGAAGTCCTCCACGGACATGGCTCACCACTCCGGTGACTCGGCGATGACGACCTTCATGACCCCACTCGTCCCCGCGACCTGGCCCGCCGTGGAGACCCACACCTCGCGGCCGCCGCCGGCGCTACTCATCAAAGGTCAGACCGAAAGGGACCGTCAAGGGTCCGGGCGCCCCGGGGAGGGGTGCGTTGCCGGCGGCGAGCGAGGCGGGCCCTGGGGCCGCCGTGTCACGTCCGGGCGCGGGGCCTCTTCGCGGTGGCCGTGGTCTTCTTCGCCGGGGGCGGCGCGACGGGTCCCCGCAGGCCGCCGGCGCAGAACGCCCAGTCCTCGTCGGCGGCGCGCTGCCGCCAGGCGGGTTCAGGGGTCTCGACCGGTTCTGCGGGGACGGCGCTCACGGGCAGGACGACCATGCGCCCAGCTGCGAGGCAGGGGCGCAGCCTGGACCGAACCCTGCTCTGCAACAAGCGAGTTCGCTACCGCCGCCGAACGAGAACCCCGTTCTCACCGGGTACGGGCTCGCACCCGACGGCCGGCCGCCGTGCCCGCACCCGCTTCTCAGCCCCGCACCGTCGCCGGACGGCACCTCCGGTCGGCGGGCTCGCGGGTCACAGGCCGCGCCAGACGTTGTCGAACGCCGCGTCCTCGATCTCCCGCCGCTGCCGTACGGCGGCCAGCTCCGTCACGGCGTCGTTCACCGCGGCCACCACCGTCACGGCGGCCTCGGAGGCCACGCCCGTGAGGTCCTTGGGCGGCTCGTCCTGGATGCCCACGGCCGCCGCGAACGCGGCGAGCACCGGCTCGCCCGACGCCCACCGCTCGTGCGCCCGGGCCAGTCCGGCCGTCTCGGCCGGCGCCGTCCGCCCCGAGGGCAGCGGCAGCCACCGCCGCCGCTGCCGGGTGACCGTCCCGTCCTCCTCCAGCGCGGCCAGATAGGCCGCGGCCAGGCCGCGCCCCCGCCGCCACAGCCAGTCCTCGGCCGACTCGTACGGCGCCTCCCGCCGCAGCGCGGCCACCGCCTCGTCCAGCAGCCGGTCACCCGTCGGCCCCGCGGGCGCGGGCACGACCAGGTCGCCTTCCAGGGTCACGGCCCCGGCGGCGGCGAGCTCGACCAGCTCGGCTCCCGCGAGCGCCAGCGAGAGGTCGCCCTGTTCGACGGGCCGGGCGGCGGCGTCGTACACGGTGACGATGAACAGGTCCCGGGGTGTGGTCATGGCGGACTCCCCAACAGAGATGGCGACAGAGGTGTCTGAGGCAACGGTGCTGCGCGTGCCTACGATGCCAGGAGCGGGGCGTCCCGCGCTCTCCCGCCGCCCGGCCGCGCCGGTCGCGTGTCGGGGCGCGCGGTAGGCTGCTCCGCGATCAGCGGGACGGCACCGGGCCGGAGGTGGGCACAGATGACAGCGGACGTCGGGCCGTCACCGGCCGCCGTCGGCGCGGCCGGGCGGGACAGCAGACTGGGCCCGCTGCTCATCACCCTCTTCGGGCTCTACGCGCGCGGCGAGCACAACTGGCTCTCCGTCGCCGCGGTGATACGTCTGATGGCCGACCTCGGGGTGGAGGGGCAGGCCGTCCGTTCGGCCGTCTCCCGGCTGAAGCGGCGCGGGGTGCTGCGCGGCGAGCGCCACGGCGGGGCCGCCGGGTACGCCGTCGCCGAGGCCACCCTGGAGGTGCTCGCCGAGGGCGACATCCGCATCTTCGAACGCAGCCGCGCCGCCGACGGCGACGGCTGGCTGGTCGTCGTGTTCTCCGTCCCCGAGTCCGAACGCGACAAGCGGCACGCCCTGCGCACCGCCCTGACCCGCCTCGGCTTCGGCACCGCGGCCCCCGGGGTCTGGGTGGCCCCCGGCATCCTCGCCGACGAGACCCGCCGCACCCTGCAACGCCTCGAACTGACGCCCTACGTCGATATCTTCACCGGCGACCACTTCGCCTTCGGCGACCTGCGGGCGAAGGTCCGCGCCTGGTGGGACCTCGGCGAACTCACCGCGCTGTACGCGGACTTCCTGGCCCGGTACCAGCCGGTGCGCGAGCGCGCCGCCGCGGGCGCGGTCCCGCCGCGGGAGGCGTTCGGGACCTATCTGCCGATGCTCACCGAATGGCGACGCCTCCCGTACCGCGACCCCGGGCTGCCGTTGTCCCTGCTGCCGCCGGGCTGGAACGGCGACACCGCGGGCGCCCTCTTCGCGGAACTCGACCGCGCGCTGCGCGAACCCGCCCGCGCACACGCCCTCGCCGTCGTCCACGCACCCTAGGGCCTGACCAGCCGTTCCTCGGGGATCACGGCCACGCCGAGGATCTCGATCAGCGCCTCCGGCTGCCACAGCGCGGTGCAGCCGATGCCCGCCATCGCCGGATACACCGGCCCGGCCAGCTCCCGCCACACCCTGCCGATCTCCCGGCCCCGCGCCTGGTAGCCGGGGATGTCGGTGAGGTAGAGCGTCACGCTCACCAGGTCCCGCGGCTCACCGCCCGCCGCCCGCAGCGTGGTGAGCACATTGCCGAACGCCTGCCGGAACTGCTCGACGATCCCGCCCGCGACGATCCTCATGCCGGCGTCGAGGGCGGTCTGGCCGCCCAGGTAGAGGGTGTTGCCCGTGAGCGTTCCGTGCGAGTAGCCGCTCGGCGCGGGCAGTTCGGGCGGGTTCACGGCGACGGGAGTCATCAGG
Organism: Streptomyces sp. NPDC104367; assembly: GCF_055583825.1. NCBI lineage: Bacteria > Bacillati > Actinomycetota > Actinomycetes > Kitasatosporales > Streptomycetaceae > Streptomyces > Streptomyces sp. NPDC104367. The sequence goes on from NZ_JBVJND010000007.1 coordinate 106,384, forward strand.
CCTCCGGTTCGGTGGTGTCCGGCTCCGGCCGTACGGCCGGGCGTATTGACAATAAATGACGACCGTGAAAGATACGAGATAGCGCGTGGTCCTGTTCCGGACCCCTCCCGCACCCCGGCACGCCACGGAAACGGAGCCGATTCCATGGAGCCCGACGACCGCAGCACGTTCCGCACCGACGGCGACAACACGATGTACCGCCTGCCCAGCGGCATCGTCGCGCCCGTCGTGACCCGGGCCGGCCTGGAGGACGTGAACACCGCCGACTCGGGCGGCGCCGTCCGCGTGTCCGGCGTCAGCGCCCAGCACACCCCGGCCCGCCGCCTGTGGTACGGCAAGGTCAGCAACGACCCCGGCTACCGCTCGGTCTCCCACCACCACGGCGAGGCCGAGACCGGCGGATACGTGCTCTCCGGCCGGGCCCGGATCTACTTCGGCGAGAAGTTCGAGGACTACGTCGACATGGCCGAGGGGGACTGGGTCTTCGTCCCGCCGTTCATGCCGCACGTCGAGTGCAACCTCTCCCGGACCCGGCCCCTGGTCTGGATGACCACCCGGACCCCCGGCAACATCGTCGTCAACCTCCCCGACGTGGCCGACGCCGACCTGCGCGACTGGCTCGGCCGATGAGCGCCGCCCCGACCTCCGCGATCGTCACCGCGGCCCTCACCCTGAAGCCCGCCCCGCCCGAGCGCTTCGACCTCGCCTTCACCGCCACCACCCAGCCCTGCCCCTGGCCCAAGGCCTACGGCGGCGACCTCGTCGCCCAGGCCGTCGCCGCGGCGACGCGCTCCGTCACCGACGGCAAGTCCCTGCACTCGGCGCACAGTTACTTCCTGCGCCCGGCCGACATCGGCGCCGAGGTCCGCTACGAGGTGGAGATCCTCCGCGACGGCCGCGGCTACAGCACCCGCCAGGTCCGCGGCTACCAGAACGGCAAGGTCCTGTACGTGTGCCTCGCCAACTTCGCGGCGGGGGAGCCCGGCGCCGCCTTCCGGACGCGGCTCACCGAGGACGTCCCCGGCCCCGAGGGCCTGCCCGGCTCCGCGGAGTACCTCGCCGACCGCGCCGGCGGCACCATGACCGCCGAGTCCAAGACCTACTGGTGCGGCGGCCGCGGCTTCGACATGCGCCACGTCCCCGGCCCCGTCTACCTCACCGTCGAGGGCGAGCGACGGCCCCACCAGGCCGTCTGGGTGAGGCCGTTCGACGCACTGCGCCCCGTCGAGGGCCTCACCGACGCCCAGCGCGACCTCGCCGCCCTCGCCTACGTCTGCGACTACACGATTCTCGAACCCGTCCTGCGCGTCCTCGGCCTGGCCTGGGCCGACCCCGGCCTGGTCACCGCCAGCCTCGACCACGCCATGTGGTTCCACCGCCCCGCACCGGTCGGCGACTGGCTGCTCTACCTCCAGGAGGCGGTCGCCGCCGACGCCGGCCGCGGACTGGGCACCGGCCGCTTCTTCACCCGCGACCACCGCCACCTGGCCACCGTGGTCCAGGAGGGCATGATCCGCCCCGCCTGAGCCGCCCGCCGCACACCACCGGCGGGCTCCCGGAAGGAACCCCGCGTTGGCTCTTCCGCTCGCTCCCAGCTCGCACCAGGACACCTTCGCCCGGGACCACCTCCCGCCCGCCCGGCAGTGGCCCGTCATCGAGTTCACCACACCCGAACTCGCCTACCCCGCCCGCCTCAACGCGGCCGTCGAGCTCATCGACGCGGCCGTCGAGCGCCACGGCCCCGACCGCCCCGCCCTGCGCACCCCGGCCGGCGACCTGTGGACGTACGGCGAACTGCGCACCCGCGCCAACCAGGTCGCCCAGGTCCTCACGGAGGACCTCGGCCTCGTCCCGGGCGGCCGCGTGCTGCTCCGCGCGCCCAACACCCCCTGGACCGTGGCATGCTGGCTCGGTGTCCTGAAGGCCGGCGGGGTGCTGGTGACCACCATGGCCGCCCTGCGCGCCCGCGAGATCACCCCGATCGCCGAACGGACCCGCCCGGTCCTCGCCCTCGTGGACCACCGCTTCGCCGAGGACGTCCGCACCGTCCGGGACACCGTGCTGCCCGGCCTGCGGGTGGTCGAGTACGGCGGGACCGGCGCCGCGGACCTGGTGGCCCTGGCCGCCGCGAAGTCCGGCGAGTTCACCGACGTGGACACCGCCGCCGACGACGTGGCGCTCCTCGGACCCACCTCCGGCTCCACCGGCGCCCCGAAGATCACGATGCACTTCCACCGGGACGTCCTGTCCATCGACAACACCTTCGGACGGCACGTCCTGCGCCTGCGCCCGGACGACCTGGTCGCCTGCACCGCGCCCTTCGCCTTCACCTTCGGCCTCGGCATGCTCGTCGTCTTCCCGCTCCGGGCCGGCGCCTGCGCCCTGCTCACCGAGACCGCCACCCCCGCCCGGCTCGCCGACCTCGTCGAACGACACGGCGTCACCGTGCTCGCCACCGCGCCCACCGCCTACCGGGCGATCGTCCGCGAAGGCCGGGAACACCAACTCGCCGGTCTGCGGACCGGGGTGTCGGCCGGCGAGCACATACCGCTCACCACCTGGCAGGACCTGCGGGACCGCATCGGCCTGAGCGTGGTCGACGGCATCGGCGCCACCGAACTCCTGCACATCTTCATCTCCGCCGCCGGCGACGACATCCGGCCCGGCGCCACGGGCCGCCCGGTCCCCGGCTACCGCGCCACGATCCTCGGCCCCGACGGCGCGGAACTCGGCCCGGGCGAACCCGGACGGCTCGCCGTCATCGGCCCGGTCGGCTGCCGCTACCTCGACGACGGACGCCAGCGCGAGTACGTCGTCGACGGCTGGAACGTCACCGGGGACATCTTCCACCGGGACGAGGACGGCTACTTCCACTACCACGCGCGCAGCGACAGCATGATCGTCTCGTCCGGCTACAACATCGGCGGACCCGAGGTGGAGGCCGCCGTCGACACCCACCCCGACGTCGTCGAGTCGGCCGTCGTGGCCCGCCCCGACCCCGAGCGCGGCTCGGTCGTGTGCGCCTTCGTGGTGCTGCGCGAGGGCGTCGCCGCGGACGCCGCGAAGGCCCGGGAGATACAGGACCACGTCAAGAGGGTCCTCGCGCCCTACAAGTACCCGCGTGACGTGCGGTTCCGCGACAGCCTGCCGCGCAACACCAGCGGCAAGCTCCAGCGGTTCGCGCTCCGCCGGATCGTCGAGCAGGAGCAGGCCACCGCGCCGCTCGCCGAGCAGCGAGCCGAACAGCGAGCCGAGCAGTGAGAGGAACTCCCTTGAAGATCGCGGTCATCGGCGGTGGTCCCGGCGGGCTCTACCTCGCCGCCCTGATGAAACAGCTCGACCCCGCCCACGAGATCACCGTCTGGGAACGCAACGCCCCCGACGTTACCTTCGGCTTCGGCGTCGTCTTCTCCGACGAGACGCTCGGCGGCATCGAGAACGCCGACACGGTCGTCTCCGAGGCCATGTCTCGCCGGTTCGCCCGCTGGACGGACATCGACATCCACTACCGGGGCGAGCGCCACACCGTGGGCGGCCAGGGCTTCGCCGCCATGAGCCGCAGGGAACTCCTGCGGCTGCTCCAGGACCGCTGCCGCGCACTCGGCGTCGGCCTGCGCTTCTCGGCGCCCGCGCCCGGCGCCGCCGCGCTGCGGGCCTCCTACGACCTGGTCGTGGGCGCGGACGGCGTCAACTCCGGGGTGCGCACGGCCCACGCGGACCTCTTCGGCCCGTCGCTGGAACGCCGGCACGCCAAGTACATGTGGCTGGGCACCGACCGCGTCTTCGAGGCCTTCCAGTTCTTCGTCAGGGAGACCGAGTGGGGCGTGATGCAGGTCCACGGCTACCCCTACTCCGCCACCGGGTCCACCTTCATCGTGGAGATGCACGAGGACGTCTGGCGCCGGGCCGGCTTCGACGCCACCGAGGACGCGGTGTTCGCGCCCGGCGCCTCCGACGAGGAGGCCGTCGCCCGGATCCGCGGGCTGTTCGCCCGGGAGCTCGACGGGCACCGGCTGCTCGCCGACAACTCCAGGTGGCTGAACTTCACCACCGTCCGCAACGAGCGGTGGCACCACGGCAACCTGGTCCTGATCGGCGACGCCGCCCACACCGCGCACTTCTCGATCGGCTCCGGCACCAAGCTCGCCATGGAGGACGCCCTCGCCCTGGCCGCCTGCCTGCACGAACACCCCGACCCGCAGCGCGCGTTGCACGCCTACGAGGCCGAACGCCGCCCGGTGGTCGAGTCCACGCAGCGCGCCGCGCAGGCGTCCCTGGAGTGGTTCGAGAACATCGGCAGGTACGTCCGCCAGGAGCCCACCCAGTTCTGCTTCAACCTGCTGACCCGCTCCCGCCGCATCACCTACGGCAACCTGCGCACCCGCGACGCGGAGTTCGCCGACCGGGTCGACGCCGGCTTCGCCGCCGCACAGGGCCTGCCCACCACGGCGCCCGCCATGTTCCAGCCGTTCCGCATCGGGGGACTGGAGCTGAAGAACCGGGTGGTCGTCTCCCCGATGGACATGTACTCCGCCACCGACGGGATGCCCGGCGACTTCCACCTCGTCCACCTAGGCTCCAAGGCGACGGGCGGCGCGGGACTGGTGATGACCGAGATGGTGTGCGTCTCGCCCGACGGCCGCATCACCCCCGGCTGCACCGGCCTGTGGACCGACGGACAGCGGGACTCCTGGACCCGCGTGGTGGACTTCGTGCACACGCACAGCACCGCCCGGATCGGCCTCCAGCTCGGCCACGCGGGCCGCAAGGGCTCGACCCGCCTGATGTGGGAGGGCATGGACGAGCCGCTGCCGGACGGCAACTGGCAGACCGTCGGCCCGTCCGCACTGCCGTACGGCCCCGGATCGCCGGCGCCCCGCGCGCTCACCCGCGCCGAACTGGACCGGATCACCGCCGAGTTCGTGGCGGCGGCCCGCCGAGGTGCCGAGGCGGGCTTCGACCTCCTGGAGCTCCACTGCGCCCACGGCTACCTGCTGTCCTCGTTCCTCTCCCCGATCGCCAACCACCGCACCGACGAGTACGGCGGCCCGCTGGCGAACCGGCTCCGCTACCCGCTGGAGGTCTTCGACGCCGTCCGCGCCGCCTGGCCCGCCGAACGCCCCGTCATCGTGCGGATCTCCGCCACCGACTGGGCCCCCGACGGCAACACCGAGCACGACGCGGTCGGCATCGCCCGGGCCTTCGCCGCCCACGGCGCCGACGCCATCGACGTCTCCACCGGCCAGGTCACCCGGGACGAGCGCCCCGCCTACGGGCGCTCCTACCAGACGCCGTTCGCCGACCGCATCCGCCACGAGGTGGCCGCCGCGACCGGCACCGCCGTCATCGCGGTCGGCGCCATCGCCTCCTACGACGACGTCAACTCCATCCTGCTGGCCGGCCGCGCGGACCTGTGCGCCGTGGGCCGTACGCATTTGTACGACCCGCACTGGACGCTGCACGCGGCCGCCGAGCAGGAGTACCGGGGAGCCGGCGCCGACTGGCCGGCGCAGTTCGGGGCCGGGCGCCGCCGGCCGCCGACGGCACGCACCGACGCCGTCCGCCCCCGCCTGTCGCTGCTGCGCGCGGACCGGGCGGGGGCCGGCGTCCACCTGCGCTGGAAGCCCGCGGGGGAGGGCCTACCGGTGGTGCGGTGACGTCAGGTAGTGCTGGCGGAGCAGCTCCTTGCCGTAGTCGTTGCCGTTGGGCGTGCGGATGATCGAGTGGACGTGCATCTGGGTCGGGACGCCCTCGGTGCCGCCGTACGCGCCGCGCAGCGGGCCGGGCGCCTGGCAGTCGACCTCGACCCAGACCACCGGGCTGTGCACACGGACGTAGAACGCGTCGTCCGCGCCCGTGCCGCCGGCCCAGGTCACGTACGTGTCGTCGAGATGCGCCCGCACCTCGGCCATCCGCACCTTCGCCACGTCCGCCTTCGCCCGGTCGGCGAACGCTTCCACGATGCCGAGCAGCTTCTGCCGCTGGACGCGGTCCAGGGCGTCGCCGCGCAGCCCCTCGTAGGCCTGGACCGCGTTGTCGGAGAAGGCGCCGGCCTTCATCGACTCGCTGGTCTTGGTCGCGGAGACGACCGCGACCGCCCGCTGGTCCGCGGAGAGCGAGCCGACGAAGGCGAGGCTCGCGAGGACCTCCTCGTGGCAGACGGTGACCGTCTCGCCGTCGATCTCCATCGAGGTCGGCTCGGAGCCCCAGAAGCAGGGGCTCATGACGACCTGGTCACCGAGGACGAAGTAGTTGATCACGCAGTGGTGGCCGTCGAACTGGAAGCCCCAGGGCTCGCTGTCCGAGGGCGTGCCCATCACCGTCCAGTAGTAGGCGTCCTCGTTGAACGACGTGGTGTTGCCGATCGCCTCGCCGGCCGCCTGGTTGATCTTCCGGATCTTCTCCGTGGTCTCCAGGCCGTCCGCGCTGAGCGCGGCCTTCAGCAGGGCCGTGCCCAGGTCCTTCTGCGTGTCGGTGAGGTCCGCGAGCGAGACGCCCTGCCTGCTGTAGGAGTCGATGTTGCTCCACAGCCGCCACTCGGTGGAGTGGACCGTGAACTGCGTCGAGGTCCTCTGGGTGTCGGTCAGACCGGCCAGGAAGGCTTCGGCGGCCGTGATGACCGGCGCGGTGTCGACCCTGGTCGAGTGGATCGTGAACAGGTCGTCGATCCGCCTGCCGTCCGTGGTCAGGCCGAAGAACTCCTCCGTCAGCGACTGGTCGCCCGGACCACCTGCGCCGCCGCCCGGGCCGCCGCTCGGCGCGCCGCTGGGGGAGGGGCCGGCCGACGCGTCGGCCGGCCCCGTGCTGTCGTCGGCGAGCGCCGTCCAGGCCCCGGCACTGCCCATCGTCACCAGGGCGGTGGCCCCGGACGCGAAGAACACCTTCCGCATGAAGTTGCGACGGCTCGCCTCGGGGCGCTCCGCGTCCTGCGGCCCCTGCGTCCTACCCTCACCGGCGTCGATCTCGGGCATGCGGCTCCCTTCGTCCTGGGCGCGTCCCTGCTGGACGGCCACCGGACGTCCACCCTGCTGCGCCCAGCTGAGTCCGGGCTGAACCGGGTGGCCCGCGGGAGTCCGGAAGCCGCCGCTGACCTGGGTCTATGTGAGGTACCTAGGGATTCAGGAAAGCTTCAGGGAGATCTGCCGCGCGGCGTCGGCGAGCGGCAGGGTGACGGTGAACTCGGTGGAGCCGGGCGCACTGGCCACCTCGACCCGGCCGCCGTGCGCCTGGGCGATCGCCGACGCGATGGCCAGCCCCAGACCCGCCCCGCCCTCGCCGCCGGGGACCCGGGAGCGGGAGGCGTCACCCCGGGTGAACCGCTCGAAGACCGTCGGCAGCAGTTCGCCCGGGATCCCCGGCCCGTCGTCGTGGACACGGATCGCGCACCGCTCCTCGGCCGTCTCCACCGTGACGGTGATCCGGGTCCCGGCGGGGGTGTGGACGCGGGCGTTGGCCAGCAGGTTCGCCACCACCTGGTGCAGCCGGGACGGATCGCCCAGCACCGTGGCCGGCGCGTCCAGGCGCAGCACCAGCTGCCAGACGTGGTCGGCCCCCGCCGCCCGCGCGTCCCACACCGCGTCCCCGACCAGGGTCGCCAGGTTCACCTCGGCGGACTCCAGCGGCCTGCCCTCCTCCAGCCGGGCGAGCAGCAGCAGGTCCTCGACCAGGCCCGTCATCCGCGCCGACTGGGCGGAGACCCGCCGCCAGGCGTGCTCCGGTTCGATCTTCTGCGTGTCCACGCCCATCAGCATCAGCTCGGCGTACCCGGCGATCGAGGCCAGCGGGGTGCGCAGCTCGTGGCTGGCGTCGGCGAGGAAGCGCCGCATGTGCTCCTCGGCACGCTGGCGCTCGGACAGGGACCACTCCACGTGGTCGATCAGCAGGTTCAGGGCGGCGCCGACCTGGCCGACCTCGGTCCGCGGATCGGTGTCCGCGGCCGGCACCCGGGTGAGCCCGCTGACCTCGCCCCGGTCGAGCGGCGCGCGCGAGACCTCCACGGCGGTGGTGGCGACCCGGCCGAGCGGCCGCAGCTGCCGCCGCACCGCGACCGCCGACACCGTCGCGGCCAGGACCAGCCCGAGCCCGGCGATGACGGCCTCGACGGCCACCAGCGAGTCGATCATGCGCAGGACGTTGCTGACCGGCAGCCCGGCCAGCATGGTGGTGCCGCGCTCGGTGACGGCGGTCAGCCGGTAGACGCCCAGGCCCGGGAGCGTACGGGTGTACAGGGTCCCGTCCGCCGGGATGCCGTCGAGGGCGGCGCGCTGGGCCGCGGTGAGGGAACGCGGGCCCTGGTCGGTCACCACCTCGGCCGTGGCGATCTCGTCCCCGTCCATCAGGACGGCCAGGGTGCCGGTGTGCTGTCCCCGCTCGTTGAGGAAGCCGAGCCCCCCGCCGACCGAACCGTGCTCGCGGCCGCCCTGGCTGTGCTCGGCCGCGTCGGTCACCCGCTGGTCCAGCTCGCTCATCAGGTAGACACGCTGCACGGTCACGGTGGCGAGGGCCATCGCCGTGCACACGGCGGCCAGGGTCAGCGAGTGGACGAGGACCATCCGGGCCCGCAGTGAGCGCCCGCGCAGCCGGGCCAGGGCCCGCCGGAGCACCGTCACGCCTCGCCGTCCGCCGGTCTGATCACGTAGCCGGCGCCCCGCACGGTGTGGATCATCGGCCGCCGCTCCTTGTCGATCTTCGCGCGCAGGCCGTAGACGTACACCTCCACCAGGTTGCCGCCGCCGTCGAACGAGCTGTTCCACACGTGGTTCAGGATCTGCGTCTTGCTGAGCACCTGGCGCGGGTGGCTCATCAGGAACCGCAGCAGGTCGAACTCCTTGGCGGTCAGCGAGATGAGGGTGTCGCCCCGGCGCACCTCGCGGGTCCGCTCGGCCAGCACCAGGTCGCCGATGACCCGCACGCCCGCCTCGTCCATGGCCTCGGCGGTCCCGCAGCGGCGCAGCAGCCCGCGCAGCCGGAGGATGACCTCCTCCAGGGAGAACGGCTTGGTCACGTAGTCGTCGGCGCCGCAGGACAGCCCGTCGAGCCGGTGCTCCACCGCGTCCCGCGCGGTCAGCATCAGCACCGGCATCCGGGCGTTCTCGTAGCGCAGCCGCCGCAGCACCTGGATCCCGTCCAGGTCCGGCAGCATGCCGTCCAGGACGACGGCGTGCGGGCCGTGCCGGCGGGCGGTGCGCAGCGCGCCGTACCCGTCCCGAGCCACGAACGGCTGCCAGCCCGCCGCGGTGACGGCCACCGAGAGCAGCTCGGTCAGCTCGGGTTCGTCGTCGACGATCAGCACACGGATCGGAACCGCGGCCGCTGTGGGGGAGTCAGACATGCCCCCGATCCTCCCGCGCCCCCCTGTTCGCAAGCTGTGGAGCACCCCCACTCCGCGAGCATGGCCCGGCACCGCTGTCCGAGCGGTCGCTGTGGCGCCCGGGACTGTTTCGGGGGGAGCTGGGGCCTGCCGGTGGAGGGGCTTCAGTGGGGGTCGGGGCGTGATGCCACCCATAGGAGCCACATCACATCCTATGCGGCTTCGTATGACGGGAAGGCTCTGAATTGGGCTTTGGGGTGAGATAGGGCTTAAATCGGGCATTTCTCCTAGTTAGGGTAGTACGTCACATCATTGCGCCCGGCTCCCGGCACCGCTAACCATGGCTGTCGTCGCCGGGAGACGGACGACGGGCCGAGCGGACACCCGCCGGACCCGCCCGCTCCCGCCGGCACCGACATCACCCCCGACGGAGAGTTGCTCACGCATGACCACGACCACTCGTACCCGAATCGCCCGCCTGCGCACCATCGGCCTCACCGGCCTCGCCACCACGGGCGCCGCGGCCGCCGCGCTCACCCTGATGCCGGCGAACGCGCAGGCCGCCGAGGCCACCCAGACCCACACCGCCACCGTGGCCGCGACCTCCGGGAACGACAGCCGTACCGCCGGGCAGCAGAAGTCCGGCTACGCGAACAACCTCGACGGCTGGATCAAGCAGTCGCTGCAGATCATGAAGGACAAGGGCATCCCGGGCAGCTACGACGGCCTCAAGCGCAACATCATGCGCGAGTCCGGCGGCAACCCCACCGCCCAGAACAACTGGGACGTCAACGCCCGGCAGGGCACCCCCTCCAAGGGCCTGCTCCAGGTCATCGACCCGACCTTCAAGGCCTACCACGTCGGCGGCACCGCCAACAGCGTCACCGACCCGGTCGCCAACATCACCGCGGCCGCCAACTACGCCGCCCACCGGTACGGCTCCATCGACAACGTCAACTCCGCCTACTGAGGCGGAGAGGGCCGCTCACCCGTACCGCCCGGGTCACTCGGGCTCGCGGTGTTCGTGTGCCGCCCTCTCCAGCAGTTCCGCCTCCGCCTCGGCGATGCGCGTCTCCGCCTCGACGTCGATCGAGCGGGTCAGCCACCAGTACAGCAGCGCCGACACCGGCAGCCCGATGAACAGCGAGATGTCCGCGCCGTCCAGTGCTCTGGCGGCGGGGCCGACGAACAGGGTGCCGACGGAGAAGAACGGGATCATCACGGCGAAGCCGACCAGGTAGGAGACGATCCCCTGCCAGCCCCAGCGGCCGTAGATGCCGTTCGGCTTGAAGATCTCGGCGATGGCGTAGTGGCCACGGCGCACCACGTAGTAGTCCATCAGGTTCACCGAGGTCCACGGGATGAACAGATAGAGCACCAGCAACAGGAAGTTGTTGAAGTTCGCCAGGAAGTTCGACGTCGCCGCCAGTGCTCCGACGAGGGAGAGCGCGGCGGTCACGGCCAGGGTGAGCAGCCGCACCCCCAGCGTCGGACGGACCCGCCTGAACGAGTCGATCGCGCTGATCAGGGTGAGCGAACCGCCGTACATGTTCAGCGCCGTGACGGAGATCAGGCCCAGCGCGGAGAACAGCAGCACGACCGCGCCGAAGCCGTGGAAGACCTTGTCGCCCGCCGCGTCGATCGACGGGATCGTGTCGAAACCGTCGCCCGCCCACGCGGCCAGCAGCGTCCCGAGCACCATCAGCCAGATACCGCCGAGCGCCGAGCCGAAGTACGTCCAGTAGAACGTCTTGCGGACGGTCACGTCCGGCGGCAGGTAACGCGAGTAGTCCGAGACGTAGATGGCCCAGCTGATCTGGTACCCGGCGACCACGCCGAACTGCGCCAGGAACGGCGCCACCCTGAACGCGCTCAGGTCGAAGGAGCCCGCCGGGTAGTGCAGGGTCACCAGGACGCCGACGGTGAAGATCCCGAAGACGACCAGGAACGTGTACGTCAGGAACCGCTCGGCCCGGTGGATGATGTCGTAGCCCACCAGCGCCACCGCCAGAGCGACCACGGTGACCACGGCCACCCACAGCTTCACGCCGCCGTGGAGCGTGGTGTCGAGCGCCTCACCGGCCAGGATCGTGTTGAACACGTTGAAGCCCGCGTACTGCACGTACGCGAACAGCCACACCAGCAGCGCGCCCACATAGCCGAACTGGGGCCGCGACTGGATCATCTGCGGCAGCCCCAGCTGCGGGCCCTGCGCCGAGTGGAACGCCATGAAGAACGTGCCGATCAGCGTGCCCGCGACGATCGCCAGCAGCGACCAGATCAGGTTGCCGCCCTCCGTGATGCTGATCAGCCCCACGGCCAGGGTGGCGATCTGCGCGTTGGACATGAACCACAGCGGGCCCAGATGCCACAGCTTGCCGTGCCGCTCGTCCAGCGGCACGTAGTCGATGGACCGGACCTCCAGGCCGCTCACCCGCGGCTCCGCCGATGTGCTCATGGCACCTCCCAGGGGACGGTCCGCCACTCCGATCACATTCTTCCCCCGCCCGGGACCGCGACTCCACCTCTGTCGTTCTGCTCACAAACCGGGCCCGTCGTGTCGGCGGTCACCGCGCACAGCGCACTTTTTGTCTAACTTCGCAATCCTCTGTCCCTTCACTTCGAACTGCCGAGGCCTCCTGACATGCTCAAGCGCACCCTCTCCGTCGCGGCCGCGGTGGTGTCCCTGCTCGGCGGAGCCGCGCCCGCGGCCCTGGCGGCAGGCACCGGCACCGGCACCGGTACGGGCTCCGCCCCGGCGTCCGCCGACTTCCGCACCGCCGTACAGGCCGAGGGCCGGGCGCGGGTCTCCGCCGCCGTCCTCGACCTCGACGCCACGGCCACGGAACCCGCCCTCTACGGCGACGGCACGCCGTACGACACGGCGAGCATCGTGAAGGTCGACATCCTCGCCGCGCTGTCGCTGCACGCCCACGACCACCGCCGGGCCCTGACCGCGAGGGAGAGCGCCCTGGCCGAGATCATGATCCGCGACAGCGACAACGACGCGGCCAACGCCCTGTGGAAGGCCATCGGGCAGGCCCCCGGCCTGGAGTCCGCCAACAAGCGGCTGGGACTGACCGAGACCCAGGGCGGCTCCGGCGGCAGGTGGGGGCTGACCCGCACCACGGCGGGCGATCAGATACGACTGCTGCGCGCGGTCTTCGGCACCGGCGCCACACCGCTGGACACCGCGTCCCGCAACCGCATCGCCACCCTGATGACGGAGATCGCGACCGACCAGTCCTGGGGCGTCTCGGCCGCAGCCGACTCGGACTGGGCACTGAAGAACGGCTGGCTCATGCGCACCGCGACCGGCCTGTGGGACATCAACAGCGTCGGACGCGTCACGGCCGGCGGGCACCACTACCTCGTCGCGGTCCTCTCCGACGGCAACGCCTCCATGTCCGACGGCGTACAACTCGTCGAACGGGCCGCCCGTACGGCCGTCTCCGCCGCGACCGCGCACTGACCCCCTTGGCGCAGTGCACCCCGCCCTCCGCCCGGATTGCCCCTAACGTGCTCTAAAGGCGACGGAAGCCGGCAACGGGAGGCACGGTGGCGGGTGCGGGCGGACCGGCGGCCGGGCGAGGCCGGCCATCCCGGGCGCGCGGCCCGGCGCCGTACGGCCGCGCCGCACGCCCGGCCCGGCTCCCGGCGAGGCCGAGGAGCGCCCGCGATCCACGCGCCGCCGCCGGCGCGGTCGTCGTCCCCGCCCTGCGGGTCACCGCCGCCTACGCCTGGCGGCTCATCGCGGTCGGCATCGTCGTCTACGGCGTCTTCATCGTCCTCGGCCGCTTCCAGCTGATCGCGGTGGCCCTGTTCCTGGCCCTGGTCGTCACCTCGCTGCTGCGGCCGCCCGCGGACCTTCTCGCCCGCCGGCTGCCCCGGTCGCTGTCCGTGGCCGTCGCCCTGGTGGGCAGCATCTGCCTGTTCTGCGGACTGCTCGCCCTGGTGGGCAACGCCGTGGCCGGGGAGTCGGCCACGCTCGCCACCGAGTTCCGCGGCGGCATCCACCGCATCGAGGAGTGGCTGCGGCGCCCGCCGTTCCGGCTCGGCCCGGGCGCGCTGGCCCAGCTCCAGCAGCAGATCGTCGACTACGTCTCGGCCCACCGCTCCAACCTGCTCAGCAGGGCGCTCAGCGGCTTCGGCACGCTCGTCGAACTGGTCACCGGCGGCGCGCTCGCGCTCTTCGCCTCGGTCTTCTTCATCCACTCCGGCGAACGCCTGTGGGCCTGGACGAGCGGCGAACTGCTGCCGTCCGGCGCCCGGCCGGGCTGGGACCGGGCCGGACGCGCGGCCTGGCGGACCTTCGCCGGATACACCCGGGGCATCATCATCGTGGCCGCCGCCAACGCCGTCCTGGTCGGCATCGCCCTGACCGTGCTGCGGGTGCCGCTCGCGCTGCCGCTGACCCTGCTGGAGTTCTTCGCCGCGTTCATCCCGCTGGTCGGCTCACCCGTCGCGCTCGCGGTGGCCACGGTGGTGGCGCTCGCCGGGCGCGGACCGCTCACCGCCGCCGCCGTCCTCGTGCTCATCGTCGTCATCGGCCAGATCGAGGGGCATGTGCTGCACCCCCTGGTGATGAGCTGGGCGGTGCGCCTGCACCCCCTCGTCGTCGCCGTCTCCGTCATCGCGGGCAGCATCGTCGCGGGGGTGATCGGCGCCGTCGTCGCCGTCCCGTTCGTCTCCGTCCTCTGGGCAGTGACCCGCGCACTCCGCCCAGCACCACCCTGACCCGGCGCAGGGGCCGAAACTGGGGCCGAAACCGGGGCTGGGGCTGGGGCCGAGTGTCAGGGGCGAGGGAGCCAGGGGCAGGAGGTCTGAGTCCCGAGGCCGGAGACCCGAGCGCCGGGACCAGAAGAAGGAGGAAAGGGGTCGGAGGCCGTAGGCCTGGGACCGAGACCCGAGACCCTTGGCAAGAGCCCGGAGCCCGGAGCCCGGAGCCCGGAGCCCGGAGCCCGGAGCCCGGAGCCCGGAGCCCGGAGGGCTGGGGAACCGGGACCCGAGGCAAGAGGCTGGGGACCCGAGGCGTGAGGCCTGACGGGCGGGGGCCGTGGGGGCGTCTGGGCTTTTGGGGGCTCAGGTTCCCTTGTTGGTGCGGCGTCCCCGTTTGGGGCTGCGGCGGGGCAGAGTGGCCGGCGCTCCGGGCCCGGCCGGGGCGGAGAAGTCGGCCGGGGCGGAGAAGTCCGCGCTGCCGGAGAAGCCGACGGGGGCGGCGGACGGTACGGCCGGTCCGGCGGCCGGTGCGATGCCGTCCTCCCACGCCTCGTGCATCCGGAACGGATCGTCCGGCCCGTCCGCGAACAGTGCCCCGAGTCCGGGCGCGCCGCGTGCCTTCAGCGCGGCCAGTGCCAGCGTGTCGGCGTCGGACTCCGTGGCGCTGCGCCAGGTGATGGTGCCGGGGAGCATGACCAGCGAGGTCGTGCCGGACTCCGCGGAGGCCGGCCGCAGCTGGACCCGGACGCCGTGCCGGTCGGCGAGCCTGCCGACCACGAACAGGCCCATGTGCTGGTAGACGTCGGCGTCGGCGGTCGGCGGGTTCGCCAGCTTGTGGTTGATCAGCGCGAAGTCCTCGGGGACCAGCCCGATGCCCTTGTCATGGATCTCGATCATGATCCGGGTGTCGGGCAGCCGGGTCGCCGTCACCTGCACCCTCGACCGCGGCGACGAGAACGCGGTGGCGTTCTCCAGGAGCTCGGCGAGCAGGTGCACCAGGTCGGTGACGGCACGGCCGTGGATCTCGGTCTCCGGGATGCCCGACATCTCGATCCGCTCGTACTGCTCCACCTCCGAGGCCGCCGCCCGCAGGACGTCGACGAGGGGCAGCGGGCGGTCCCACTGCTGGGTGGGCCGCTCACCGCCGAGCACCAGGAGGTTCTCGCCGTTGCGGCGCACCCGCGTGGCCAGGTGGTCCAGCCGGAACAGGTTCGCCAGCTGGTCGGGGTCGGCCTCGCGTTCCTCCAGGTCGGTGATCAGGGCGAGCTGGCGCTCGATCAGCGACTGGTTGCGACGGGACAGGTTGGTGAAGATCGTGTTGATGTTGCCGCGCAGCAGGGCCTGTTCGGCGGCCAGCCGGACCGCTTCCCGGTGCACGTGGTCGAAGGCACGGGCCACCTCGCCGATCTCGTCGGTGGTGGTGATCGGGATCGGCGAGACCTTGGTGTCCACCTGGCCCGGCACGGCCTGGGACAGCTGGGTGATCACCGCGGGGAGCCGCTGCTCGGCGATCTCCATGGCCGAGGCGCTCAGCCGGCGCATGCCCCGGCTCATGGATCGGGCCACCCAGGCCGCGAGCAGGATCGCCACCAGCACGGCGCTCAGCGCGAGCGCGCCGTTGACGATCGCGTCCCGGCGCGCGTCGGCGGCGATGTTCCGGGCGCTCGCGAGCGCGGTGTCGGTGAGGTTGACCTCGATGCCGCGGTACGCGTCGAAGGCGAGGGCGGACGCCGCGAAGAACGACTCCGGTGTGATGCCCTCGGCGGCCAGCTGCCCGGTGGGCTTCCCGGTGGCTATCTCGGTGATCATCTTGGCCAGACTCGGCGGGGTCACGAAGGTCTCCCCGGCCGCCCGGGCCGCTTCGGCGGCCTTGGCCGTCTGCGCGGCGCCCTTCTTCTTCGCCTCCGCCAGCGCCGCCTGCAGCCGGGTCATGTCCCCTGCGGTACCGGCACCGGCGTACTCCTGCAGACCGACCTGCTCCAGGTAGACGTAGGAGCTGAACGAGCCGAGCTGGGTCTGGAGTTCGCCCTCGGCGAGCGCGTCGCGGTCCTCGACCAGCAGATGGGTGCCGATGGCGCGCACCAGCGACTCGGCCGCCTGGGTCAGGGAGATGGCGTACAGGGTGCGCCCGAAGCTCGCCTGGTTGCTGCTGCCGTAGCCCAGTTCGTTCGAGATCTCCATCAGCGGGTGCTGGACGGCGTGGTAGCTCTCCTCCGTCTGCACCCCCGACAGCTTGCCGGTGAAGGCGCCGGCCCGCACCGTCGGCAGCTGCTTCTCGCCCTGCCGTACGAGCGCGATCCGGCGCATGAGGCCCGCGGTCTTCGGTGCGCGGGCGACGGCGGTGTCGAAGGCCGCGGCGTCCGCGTCGGTGACCTTGCGTGCGGCCAGTACGGCCGGCGCGTTCCGTTTTCCCTGCAGAAGAGGGATGACCGACACGTCCCGTTCGTTGATCGCGTCACTGGCGTAGGCGTTCGCCGCCTGCACCAACTCGGCCACGCGCACGGCGTCGTTGGCGTCCCGCAGGGTGTCGATCGAGTGCTTCACCCGGAGGCCGCCCAGGCCGAGGGCGACGAGCACGGGGATGAGCAGAATGGCCTGGAGGCGTCTCGCGACGCGCCAATTGCCGGTCAGGGGTCTGAGCTTGGACAAGACCGTCCCATTTCACAACAGGAATGGCGAGAAGGGCTGTTCGCAGCCCGACGTACAGTGGCCAAGTTCTAACACCCTGCGATCGACTCCGACGGCTTTTTGGGTGAAGCGGTTTCCTCGAAGTGGTGCAAACCTCATCCAAAGCCGTTGGTGTTCCACGCACGCATCACGGGGCGGGCGGGCAGTGACCGGCGAGGTGTCCGACAGGGCGAACAGGCAGCGCTTTCTTCGGTGGTCTCGGACCACTTCCCCTCGTGTCCGTCGGGCGGAGGCCGCCGTTCGTCAGGCGGAGTCCGCCGGTCGTCCGCCGGTGGGCGGCCGCTCGCCGCGCTCGCTGTCCAGCAGGGCCATGAGCGGTGCGGCGTAGCGGGTTCCGGCCGCCGCGCCCTCCGGTACCGCCTCGTCGATCGCGCGGAGTTCGGTGTCGGTCAGTACGAGGTCGGCCGCGGCCAGGGCCTGTTCGACGCGGTGCGGCCGGCGGGCGCCGACGACGGCCACGACCGTGGCCCGCTCGTCCCCCTGCGCCAGGGCCCAGGCGGTGGCCAGTTGCGCGACGGTGACACCGCGCGCGTCGGCGAGCGGCCGCAGCCGCTCGACCAGGCCGAGGTTGGCGGCGAGGTGGTCGGGGTGGAAGCGGGGCAGCCAGTGGGCGCGCGGGTCGCCGCCCGCGGGCGGCCGGTACGCGCCGGTGAGCAGGCCGTGCGCGAGGACGCCGTAGGCGGTGACGCCGATCCCGAGCTCGCGGCAGGTGGCCAGGATGCCGTTGCTCTCGGGACCCCTGCTGAACAGTGAGTACTCGACCTGCACGTCGCGGACCGGGTGCACGGCGTGGGCGCGGCGGATGGTCTCCGGTCCCACCTCGGAGAGCCCGATGTGGCGCACGTACCCGGCTTGGACCAGCTCGGCGACGGCGCCGACCGTGTCCTCGACCGGGGTGCCGGGGTCGAGACGGGCGGGGCGGTAGATGTCGACGTGGTCGGTGCCCAGGCGGCGCAGTGAGTAGGCGAGCGCGTTCTTGACGTGGGCGGGTCGGCCCTCGATGCCGACGAAGGCGCCGTCGGGGTCGCGCAGTCCGCCGAACTTGACGCTCAGGAGGGCCCGTTCGCGGTCCCCGGGGCGCAGGGCACGGCGGATGAGGTCCTCGTTGTGGCCCATGCCGTAGAAGTCCGCGGTGTCGAGGAGGGTGACACCCGCGTCGAGGGCGGTACGGATCGTGGTGACGGCGTCCGCCTCGTCGGCGGGGGCGGTGTGGTCGGACATGCCGGCGCAGCCGAGCGCGAGGGGGGCGACCTGCGGGCCGCCGGTGCCGAGGGATCGGGTTCGCATGGGTCCTTCAGGTGCGGGAGGGGGAGGTGCGGGGCGGCCGACAGGGGGCGCGGGGCGCATGGCCGCCTGTTAGCGTTGACATCTCAACACTAGGACATCTCAACACTAGAAAGGGGCGCGTTGATATGTCAACGTCGGCGCGGGGGGCCGCGCACTCCGGTGCGCTCGGCGAAGGCGGATCGGGCGGAGGTGGGTCCGGCGCAGGGGCGCCCGGCGAAGGCGGGTCCGGTGAACCGGGGCGGTCCGTGGGCGATGCCGGGCCGGAGCCCGTCGACCTCTGGTCCGCCTTCAAGCGCGCCCACGAGGTCGTCCGGGCCCGCGTGGTCGCGGACACCGCCGAGGCGGCGGGCCTGTCCGAGCCGGACCTGACGATCCTCGTCAAGCTGGAGAAGGCGGGCGGCGCACTGCGCCAGAGCGAGCTGGCCGCGGCCCTGGGCTGGGACCGCACCCGCACCTCCCACCAGCTCACCCGTATGAGCGGACGCGGGCTCGTCACCCGCGAACGCCCTGACGGCAGCGGCGGCGCGGTCACCGTCACCCTCACCGGGGCGGGCCGCGAGGCCGTGACCGCGGTGGCCCCCGGCCTGGAGGCCGCGGTGCGCCGCCACTTCACCGACAGGCTCTCCGCCCACGAGATCGAGGTGCTGGCCGCGGTGGTCCGCCGGCTGTAGCCCGGCCCGTACCGGCCGGCCGCGCCAGGCCGGGGCGGGGTCCGCGGCGGGCGGCGGGCGGCGGGCCGGGGTTCCCGGGCGCGTCAGCTGCCCGGCAGGGGGCGGACGGTGAGGATCTGCTGGGCGTGGCCGACCGGCCCCTCGACGTCGTGCAGGACGGAGCTGGTGAGGCCCTGTCCCGACGGCCCGAAGGCGACCGTGGTGTCCAGCCCGGTCCACGCGCCGCGCGGCTGGCGGTGGAGGTGGACGGTCAGGTCGACGTTCGGGAACATCCACTCGGCCGGCGACTGCCGGACGGCGATACCGTTGGCGGTGTCGACCAGCGCGATGAACGACGCGACCGGGCTCACCGGGACGCCGCCGACCAGGTCCAGCGGCGTGGAGATCCAGGCCTTCGCGCGGCCCGGCCGGGGCGGTTCCACCGGGCGGACGTCCACGGAGGCGATGTAACCGCCGGGCCACAGGTCGGACATCCGCCACGGGGCGAGCGACTCCGGCGGGGCGAGGCGCTCCTCGGGACCGCCCGCGACCGCCGTGGTGTCGGCGGCGGCCAGGAACCAGGCGCGGGCCCGGACCACCGGACGGCCGGCGATCCGCACGACCGCTTCGAGCAGTTCGATGGTCCGGCCGGGCCGGACGGTCTCCACCTGGATCTCGCACTCGTCGAGGGCGAGCCGGCCCAGGATGTCGTAGCTGATCCGGGAGAGCACCAGCCCGTCGCCGGCGCGGTCGGCCCGGTGGCGGTCGACGGCGTGCGCGACGAGCCCGCCCAGCGGGCTGAAGTGCTGCTCGTCCGTGCTCCAGGCCCCGCTCGCGTGCGGCGTCGGCTTGTAGCGGTGGTCGTCCATGGCCTCGAAGTAACTACCCCGGGACGTGTTCGTGCTGGTCAACGGTCGTGTCTCCTCGCCGGTCGGTACGACCAGTCTCCCGTGCCGAGGCCGGGGCGGGACGGCCGGCCCACCCGACGCCGCGCCGCCCGGCCGGGGAGCCCGCGGCCCGCGACACGGGATCACGTGATCGTCACTCCGGCGGGGTGGGCGTGTCCGGCGACCGGTACATCGCCTGGACGTCCAGCTCCAGCTGCACCGTCGGGCCCACCACCGCGATGCCACGGGCCAGCATCGTCCGCCAGTTGAGGGTGTAGTCCTCCCGGTGCAGCTCGGCCGTGGCCAGCGCGGCGCAGCGCAGTTCCTCGCCGTAACCGCCGTTGACCGTGCCCAGGTAGTTGCTGTCGAGGGAGACCGAGCGGCTCACCCCGTGCATCGTCAGCGTGCCCAGCAGCGTCCACTTGCTGCCGCCCCGGTAGGCGAAGCGCGTGCTCACGAAGTCGATGTGCGGGTAGCGCTCGACGTCCAGGAAGTCGGCCGAACGCAGATGGTTGTCGCGGGTCGTGTTCCCGGTGTTGATGCTGGACGCGTCGATGCGCACCCGCACCGTCGACTGGCTCATGTCCGGGGCGACGTTGATCGCGCCGTCGAACCGCTCGAAACGGCCGTGCACATGGGCCATGCCGACGTGCTTGGCGATGAACCGGATCGCGGTGTGCGGCGGGTCGAAGACCCAGCCCCCGGTCGGCGGCAGCGCCAGCTGCCGGGCCGGCTGAAGCCGGATGTACGAGGGCGCCGGGCAGTCGTCGGCGACGACGTCGACGGACTCCCGGTGGGGGTCCAGCCCCTCGGCGATGACCAGCATGCTGTACCGCCCGGGCAGCAGGGCGGCCATGAAGAAGCCGAAGGGATCGGTCGTGCCGCGCGCGGCGACCTGGTGCGTGTCGAGCGCGGTGACGGTGACCTCCGCACCGCCCAGCGGCTGGTCGACGGGGTCGAGGACGGTCCGGGCGACACCGCCCGCACCGGCGGGCAGGGGCAGGGTGAGACCCGTGCCGTGGGCCGGGGCGTCCTTGGACCACCGGCGCCTGAGCAGCCCGAGGGCCATGCTGTTCACCTTTCGTGTTGCGTGGAATGCGGGACGGTACGGTCGTCCGCCCCGGGTCGGCCCGGCCGTACCGGGTCGGGAAACGGCCCTGCCGGGTCAGGAGCGGCCGAGGATCTGCCGTACCGCCTCGCCGAGCAGGTCCGCCGCGTTCTCGGCGGCGGCCGGGTGCCGGAAGGCGACGTACCCGTCCGGCCGCACCAGCAGCGCGCCCGAGTCGGCGACCTCGCTCAGCCGGGCCCAGTCGCCGTAGGGATCCTCGAACTGCCGGCCGGGGCCGATGACCACCGTGGCGATGTCCAGGTCCTGGGCCTCGGCCGCGCGCACCCAGCCCTCGCCGCCGATACCGGTCAGCAGGGTGAACCGGCCCTTGCCGACGGTGTCCAGGGTGGACACGGTCCGGGTGCCCGAGGTGAGCCAGGCGTGCGGGAGCTTGGCGCCGGGGCGGGAGCTGGGCTGGTGGAACAGCTCGGGGTCGCGGTCGAAGCCCGGGTCGGGGGTGCCGTCGGGGACGATCGCCGCCGAGTCGTAGCGCTGGTTGAGGTCGACGCCGTGCGCGTTGAACTCGTACACCTTGTGGGCGATCGCGTCGCGCAGCCGCGCCCGCTGCTTCCCGGCCGCCTCGGTGGGCTCCTTGCGGGCGGCGATGTTGGCCCACAGCTGCTCGGGCGTCTGCGGTGCGAGGCCGTCCAGCGCCTCGAAGACGGGGGCCGTCTCGCCGATCGACTTGTTGGCGCGGGTGACGATCTGCCGGCCCACGGGCGCGCGTTCGGCGGTGTAACTGTCCAGCAGCCGCGGGCCGGCGGTGCCGTCGAGGACCAGCTTCAGCTTCCAGGCCAGGTTGTAGGAGTCCTGGATGGAGGTGTTCGAGCCGAGCCCGTTGGACGGCGGGTGCCGGTGCACGGCGTCCCCGGCGCAGAAGACCCGGCCGTTGGAGTACGTCTCGGCGTACATCTCGTTCACGGTCCACGCCGAGGACGACTTCACGGTCACCGGGATCTCGTCGTCGCCCACCAGGCGGCGGACGATCGACTCCGCGTACTCCGTGGTCAGGTCGGGAGCGCCCGCCGTGACGTCGTACCCCCACACGATCAGCCACTCGGACCACGGCCGCACGCACCGCACCAGGCCCGCGCCGATGCCGCCGACGGTCGCGCCGGGCGCCAGCACCCAGTAGAGGGTGGACGGGCGGTGCGCGGTGTACCTGCTCAGGTCCGCGTCGAAGACGATGTTGATGCTGCCCGCGACCCCCATCTGACCGCCCATCGGCAGCCCGGCGTCCTCGGCCACCTGCGAGCGTCCGCCGTCCGCGCCGATCAGGTACCTGGCGCGGACGGTGTACTCGTCGCCGCGCACCCGGTCCTCGACGGTGACGGTCACGCCGTCCGCGTCCTGCGTGAACGACTTGTAGACGGTGCTGTGACGGAAGACGGTGCCGCGGGCGACGGCGGCGTCCACCAGCACCGGTTCCATGAGGTGCTGTGGTATGTCACACATCGCCGTAGGGCTCGCCAGCTCGTGCGCCGCCTGCACCAGCGGCTCGTTGCCCCACGACCGCACCCGGCCCAGCTCCTCGCCGGCCAGGCTGGTGCAGAAGGTCGTGTTCCCCATCAGATGCTGCGGGGTGGCCTTCGCGAGCGCCTCCCGCTCGACCCCGAGGTCCCGCAGGACCTCCATGGTCCGCTGGTTGGTGATGTGCGCGCGCGGGGTGTCGGCGAGGCTCGCATAACGGGTGACGACCATGTTCGGTACGCCGTAGGTGCTCAGGGCCAGGGCGGCCGAGGCGCCCGCGGGGCCGCTGCCCACGATCAGGACGTCGGTCACGACATCGGTGTGCACGGGGAACGCTCCGGAGGGGGGAAGGACGGAAACCGACCGTCCAAGATCATGAACCGGTTCGCCCGCTCGTGGGTGTCTCAATCCGAGACAGGCGGTGTACGCCGGGCCGGGACGGGGCAAGCCGGTCGTTGCTCCTTCAACCTCCCCCGGTACGGTGAGTGGCGCCATGACCACCGCAGAGCATCCCCCCACGGCCGGCCGGGAGCCCGGGACCCGCCCCGCCCTCGGCCAACTGCGCCGGGCCCGCGCCCGTTTCCTCGCCGGCCACCCCCTGCCCGAGGACGTACCGGACGAGGTGGCCGCCGCCTGGCGCCGCGCCCGCTTCTACGGCGTCCGTCCCGACACCGCCGACACCGCCGACACCGCGGGTCCCGCCGGTCCTGCCCCCGCTCCGGCGCCCCCCTCGCCCGAGCCCGCGCTGCTGGCGGCCGCCCGGCCCCTGCTGGAGCGGCTCGGACCGGTGCTCGACCTCGGACACGCCACCCTGGTCCTCACCGACGCCCGGCTGCGGGTGCTGTGGACCGGCGGCCACACGCCCGACCGCGTGCGCCGTGCGGACCTCTCCGAGCAGCGTGTCGGCCCCAACAGCGCGGCCCTCGCGCTGCGCACCGGCCACCGCGCCGAGGTGCACGGACCCGAGCACTTCCTCGACGCCTGGCAGGAGGTCTCCGCGGTCAGCGTGCCGCTGCGGGCCCCCGGCGACGGCAGGCCGGCCGGCACGGTGACCGTGGCGTCGGCCCTGTGCGGCGGCTGCGGACCCCACCCGCAGGCGGCCCTCGCCGAGGCGGCCGCCGCCACGGTGGAGGCGGAACTGCGCGAGCGGGCCCGGCCGCCGCAACGCGCCCTGCTGGACGCCTACCTGGCGGCCGACGAGGGATCCGGCCGACCGGTGGTGGCCTTCGCCGGGCACAGCAGGCTGGTGAACGGGACGGCCGGGCGCATGCTGTCCTCCCGCGACATCGAGGACCTGGAGCGCGCCGTGCACGCGGTGCTGCGGGGCGAGCGGGCCACCACCGGACTCCCGTACGGCGCCCGGGTCCGGCTCGTCCGGCACCTCGGCGAGACCGTCGGTGCCGTCGCCGTCCTCGCCCCGGAGCGGGACCACGGACCCGCCGCACCCGCGGGGCGGCCGCCGACCACCCTGGCCGGGCACTCGGTGCCGTGGCGGCACGCAGCCGGCCGCGCGGCCGAACTGGCGTCGGGCCGAGCCCCGCTACTGCTCGTCGGTGAACGCGGCACCGGAAAGACCACGCTGGCACGGGAGTTGCTCGACGATCCCGAGCCGCTCGTCATCGACGCCGCCGAGGGAGAACTCCACGAGGCCCTGCCCGCCGGGCCCCGCGGCCTCGTCCTGCGCCACGCCGAGCGCCTGGCGCAGCCGGACGTGGCAGCGATCGTCACCCTCCTGGAGACCCGCCCCGCCACACCCCTGCTGGTCACCTACACCCCGGGCACCCCGCCCGGCCCCTGTCTGCAACGGCTCCTCGACACCCTGGCCGCCCGCTCGGTGACCCTGCCCGCACTGCGTGAACGCCCCGAGGACATCAGGGAGTTGCTCAGCGCCGTGACCCCGGCCCCGACCCCGGGCCAGCCTCCGCTGACCTGGACACTGGACGCGCGGCGCGCCCTGGAGCGGTACCCGTGGCCCGGCAACGTCACCGAACTCGCCCATGTCGTCAGGTCGTTGGCGCATCGTCGCCGGGCGGCCGGGCCGGTCCGCCGGGCCGAACTGCCCGACCCCGTACGCGAGGGACCCGCCGGACGTCCGCTCAGCCCCATGGAGTACGCCGAGCGCACCGCCATCCTGGAGGCCCTGCGCCGCAACGGCGGCAACAAGGTCCGCGCCGCGGCCGCCCTGGGTATCGGCCGAGCGACGCTCTACCGGAAACTGCGCACCTACGGCTCCCACGCGTAGCCGCGTTCCCCGCAGGGCGCCGTCTCCCGGCCCGGCTCGCCACCCGGCCGCGCACCGCCGCGCGCCTCGGCGGACGGCCGGTGGACGGCCGGCGGACCCGTGCGGGGTCCGCCGGCCGGGGGGTCAGCGCTTGGTGTAGATGAAGCCGACCTTGTCGAGCTCGTCGCCGGCGCGGCCGTGGAAGCCGGCGATCTGCCAGCCCGACGGGGCGGTGCGGGTCACGCAGTCCGAGGTCGTCGTGCCACCGGCCAGGGTGTTGCCCAGGTTGGTGGTGAACTTGGCGTAGAAGATGCGTGTGTGGCTGTCCTTCACGCCCTCGCACAGGTACGCCGTGGTCACGTACTCGCCGCTGCCCAGGGTCAGTGAGGACGCCGTGCCGCCGGTGCCGCCGTGGGTGAGCGCCGTGCCGTCGGCGAGGGTGATGCCGACCTGGTCGACGCGGGAGCCGGAGCGCAGCGAGACGCTGGTGGCGCGGGCGCCGGCGGCCACCTTGTCGATGTCCTGGTAGTAGTCGCCGTGCGGACCGCCGAACTGGTCGCTGAGCTGGAAGTTCGCGTTCTGCGACCAGGAGAAGCCGACGGTGATCGGGTCGTGGTCGGAGAGCATCAGTCCGTCGGACGTCAGGAACTTGGCGTGCTCGTTGTTGTACGAGGTCGCGTTGAGCGTGACCAGCTTGCTGCCGCGGTACAGGACCTTGTCCACGACCTCGCAGGTGTTGGGCACGGTCGCCGCGGTGTCGTCGCAGACGAGCGCGTCGCTGCCCTTGGCCGGCGCGCTGCCGCCGCGGATGAGCTGCACCCACGCGTCGGTGAGCCCGTTGTTCGAGGCGAACTCCGCGATGGTGTCGGCGGAGCGGGTGTAGCGGGTGTTGGTGTCACCCATCACCACGACCGCGTTGCCGGCCGAGTGCGTGCTGATGAAGGACGTCAGCTGGCTGAGGTTGTCGGCCCGGGACGCCTCGTCGCCGTCGTTGGTGCCCGCGTTGGTGTGCAGGTTGTAGAAGTCGACGTAGACGCCCTCGGCGAGCCGCTCGCGCATGAAGGTGAAACCCTTCGGCGTGAGGCAGTCGCCGGAGTCGATCTGGCAGGAGTTCCAGCCGTCCCGCTCGAAGTCGTCCGTGTCCCAGGCGTAGTTGGAGACCGTGTTCAGGCCGCTGCCGATGCCCGCGCCACCGCTGGTCGCGGTGCGGTAGGGGTGGGTGTCGGTGGCGTAGAGGTAGGCGTGGTAGTTGAAGTCCTCCTGGACGTTGACGATGTCGTACGGCGCGATGCGCGTGCCGATCGCCGTGGTGCTGGTGTCGCGCGGGGTGGGTGCGCTCGACAGGCCTTCCGGAAGCCCGGCGACGTTGTACGTGAGCACGCTGAACGTGCCTCCTGCCGCAGCGGCCGGGGTGGCCGTCGCCGTGAGCCCGCCGAGGGCGGCGACCGCGGCCGCCAGGCAGGCAACGAGTCTGCGCATGGGGGTGTCTCCTACGGGGAGGGGGTGCGCTGAGGGGTGTGAGCATGCCAATGAGGCAAGCCAAAACGTAGCGGCAAACGCTTTCTCCGGACCCCCTCTTGTTACCAACCAGTTGGAAAATTCCGCGTGACTCCCTGAAGATCGATCCCGAAGGTGAGGGACGGCCACCGTCCGGTCGGTGTGTCGCGCCCCCCGGCGGACGGGGGAGACGCCGCCGTCGTGCGTGATCCGCGCGCCGGGCGGCCGGGCGGTTGCGCGGCCCCCGGCCGCCCGCTCGCACCCCAGCCGCTCAGGTGCACGTCCCGGCGCGCGCTGTCGGTCGCTGTCGGACACCGAGGGGCACGGCTGCGTGTTCCGCCGCTACCGGCCGGCCGGGCGTGCCGCGGTCCGCGTGCGGGACCGCGACGCCGGCACCGCCGCCCCGCGCAACGACCGCGGGCGCTGCGCGGACTCCGCCGCCTGGGGTCAGGGGCCCTGGACGGCGGGTCCGCGGACGGTGGACGTGAAGACCACCTCGCCGTCCTGCCGTCCGACGACCTCGACGGTCACCGTGTCGCCGCTCCCGGGTGTCACACCGGTGACGTCGACCCAGCAGGGGCTGTCCAGTTCGACGTACCGGTTGAACTCCGTCGAGGTGCTCGCCGGTATCAGCGTCCGGGGTGCCAGGTGCGCGCAGGCGGCCTGGCGGGCGCCCTCCAGCAGGACCATCCCGGGCAGGTGGTCGCCGCCGTGGTCGAACAGGATCGGATGGTCCAGGTCGGGGGTGAGCAGCCAGCGGCCGGGTGTGTCCGTGGCGGTCAGCACCACGTCGGCGGGGGAGGTGCGGCCGACCGCGGCCGGCGGCATCGGCGCGGCCGCGGGGACCGGGTCCGCCGGGGCCGGGGGCCGGGCGGGACGGCTGGCCCGCAGCCGCGCGTAGACGGACGGCGTGACGATGGAGTACCGCCCGTCTCCGTGGGCCACGGGCCGGCCGTCCCGGCGCAGCGAGAATCCGATGCCCATCCGGCGCGTGGACGCCCTGCCGTGCGGAGCCGGGTCGGGGCAGGTGACCTCCAGCTGGAAGTCGGTCGGGCGGGAGGCGATCCGCAGCTGCTCCAGATCGGTGTGGCAGCTGAGCGACCAGAGCACGAAGTGGTGGCCGAGGGGGACCTCGTGCTCGGCGTGCGTGACGAACATGCCGGCCTGCCGAAACGTCTCCGCCGCCTGGAGCGGGTCGTGGCTGGAGCCGTCGGCGCTGGTGAAGAAGGTGTGGGCGCGCGGCCACTGTCCGGTGAGGGAGAACCGCAGTCCGTCGTCCTGAGCCGTACACCCGGTGAGGAACACCTCGGCCAGGGACGCCCGGTGGACGTACTCCTTGGGGACCGTGGTGGTCAGCCGGGGCAGTGCGGGCAGACCGACTCCGATCTCGCTGGCGGACAGGCTCATCGACAACCCCCCGTCGGAAAGCTCTTCGTTGGCTGAAGCTCTGTTCGACGCCTATAAGATACGGACCTACCGGTTTTCTCGGGTCGGCCACTAGGTAAAGGATTCACCAAGCGTGGTTCGACTCGATCCATGCGCGACTCCGCTCCGTGGTGGTTTGGCCAAGTATTTTCGCGCTCAATGATGAAGATGGCACGGCGAAAAACGGACTAAATGGCGGATGTCGGCGGCCGGTTGTGGGCGGGTCACGGTCCCGGTCCGACCCGTCGGAAACCTGTCCAGCGGTCGCTTTCGGCCATTCCCGGCCGTGGGACGGCCGCCCCGCGGGCCCCCCGGGCCCGGCAGCCCCTGCATGATGTTCGAACGGTCCGCGAGAGGGAGAACCGGATGCAACCACTGCGCACCCTGCGCCTCGCCGCCGTCAACATCGACGGCGTGCTGCTCAACGACAGCTTCAGCCCCGTCCTGCACCGCCTCGTCCTCAAGTACGGCGGCGAGTACACCAGGGAGCTGGAACAGCGGCTCTTCTCGCAGTCCCGGCTCGCGGCCGCGCGGGTCCTGCTGGAGGAGACCGGCGCCGGGGTGAGCGAGCAGGACGCCATCGCCGACTACTTCGCCGAACGCGAGCGGTACCTGCGCACCCATCCCGTCCACACCCTCGACGGCGCCGAGGAACTCCTGCGCCTGCTGGGCGCCCTGGGCCTGGACGTCATCTGCTACGGCGGCCTCGGCGAGGACCACTTCCGCCGCCATCTCGGCGCCTGGGAGCAGCTGTTCACCGCCCCTCACTACATCTGCACCGACGCCGTCCGGCCCGGCATCCGGGAACTGGTCGAGGACCACTTCGGCCTCGGCTACCACCAGGTCCTGTTCATCGACGACGTGGCCCGCTTCGCCGGGCACGCCAGGGAACTGGACGTGCCGTTCATCGGCCACCCCAGCGCCTTCGCGCACGGCTTCCAGCGCGAGCTGATGCGGGACCTCGGCGTCCGGCACCTGGTCGGCGGCCTCCGCGAGATCGACGAGGAGCGGCTGCGCGCCCTCGACACCGAGGCCGCGCTCGGCACCGTCTGGCGGCGGACCGCCGAGCCGCTCCCCGGCACGCGCGAGGTGACCCGTTGAACACGGGGGAGAGCACCGTCCTGGCCGGCCGCGTCGTCCTCGTCACCGGCGCCAGCAGCGGCATCGGCGCCGCCGCCGCCCGGGTGTTCGCCCGGCAGGGTGCCACCGTCGTCCTCACCGCCCGCCGCGACGACAGGCTGCGCGAACTCGCCGCCGAACTGCGCGCCCGGGGCGCCGAGGCGAGCCACCGCGTGCTCGACGTCCGCGACACGGACGCGGTGCGCCGGGCCGTCGAGTTCACCGTCGAGCGCCACGGCCGTCTCGACGCCGCCTTCAACAACGCCGGCGTCGCGCTGCCGAAGACCCCGATGCACCTCATCGACGACGCCGACTTCGACCGGGTCACCGAGACCAACGTGCGGGGCGTGTGGAACTGCCTGCGCCACGAGATCACCGCCATGCTGGAGACCGGCGGCGGCTCGATCGTC
The DNA here is from genome assembly GCF_055583825.1 of Streptomyces sp. NPDC104367. NCBI lineage: Bacteria > Bacillati > Actinomycetota > Actinomycetes > Kitasatosporales > Streptomycetaceae > Streptomyces > Streptomyces sp. NPDC104367. The sequence goes on from NZ_JBVJND010000007.1 coordinate 135,175, forward strand.
AACACCAGCAGCGTGGGCGGACTGGTCGCCTCCTCCACCGCCGCGCCCTACATCGCCTCCAAGCACGCGGTGATCGGACTGACCAAGGCCGCCGCCGTCGAGTACGCGCCCCACCGCATCCGCGTGAACGCCATCGCCCCCGGGCTGACCCGCTCCGAGATGATCGACGACTGGTTCGCCAGATCGCCCGAGAACGAGGCGCGGGCCTACCGCTCGGCCCCGCAGGCGCGCGCCGCCGATCCCGAGGAGGTGGCGGAGGCCGCCGCCTGGCTGTGCAGCGACAAGGCGAGCTTCGTCACGGGTGCCACACTTACCGTGGACGGTGGTCGCACCGCCTGGTGAACCGCCCGCCGGGAGCCGCGCGCCGGCACCGGGGCTCCGCACCCGGTACCGGCCGGGAACGGTCCCGGTACGGCCGAAATACCGACCCCCGATTGGGGTAAGGTACGTCACGTCCGGTTTTGTTTTGGCCGAGGAGGGGGGTCCCATGGCGCGTCAGGAGCGTGCGATCCGGACCCGCCGTGCTGTTGTCGAGGCGGCCGCCGCGGTGTTCGCCGAGCGCGGCTACACGGCCGCGACGATCTCCGAGATCCTCGAACGGGCCGGAGTCACCAAGGGCGCCCTGTACTTCCACTTCGACTCCAAGGAAGCCCTCGCGCGGGGTGTGATCAACGCCCAGATCAGTGACGACTACTGGGTGCCGCGCGAGCTGAAGCTCCAGGAGTGGGTGGACATCGGCATGACGCTGGCCCACCGGATCCCCAAGGAGGTCATCCTTCTCGCCGGTATACGCCTGTCCGCCGATCTCCAGGGCCGTTCGCTGTTCGGCAGCGCCTGGCCGGCCTGGACCGAGCTGGTGACGGACAAGCTCGTGGAGGCCAAGGAACGCGGCGAGGTGCTGCCGCACGTCCAGCCCCGCGAGACCGCGGAGTGCTTCCTCGGGGCCTGGATCGGAACCCAGTTCATGTCCGAGGTCGTCTCCGACTGGACGGATCTCAGCGACCGCATCTCCGTCCTCTACAACCACGTACTGCCGGCCATCGCCACACCCGCGGCCCTGATCCGGCTCGACACCGCGCCCGACCGGGGCGCCCGTGTCGTCGAGGAAGCCGAGCGTCAACGGCAGCAGCCACTGGAGCCCGCCGAGGCCTGACCAGCCTCGAACGAAACCATCCGCCTGGTTTGCTGCCGACGGTGAGCCGTTCCTCCGCTGATGCCGGGGGGGTATCGAGCTGTCCGTTCCGTCCTCGTTCATCGACAAACCTGCCGATCACGCTGTTTGCTAAGGTCCTCGAATCGCAAAGTTGCAGGCCCAGGGGGAATCGGACCGTCCAGTTCCGGATTCTCCCGGATCAACAGGGGGAAGCGATGGTCAAGCAGCTCCGGGCGGCCAGAACCCGACAGGCCCTCCTCGTCGCCGCCGCCGAGATCTTCGCGGAGGACGGGTACGCGTTGTCCTCGCTGCCCGCGATCAGCCGCCGGGCGGGAGTGAGCGCGGGAGCGCTGCACTTCCACTTCCCCAGCAAGGACGCCCTCGCGGTCGAGGTGGAGAACGAGGCCCGGCAGTCCGTCGAGCAACTGGTCGCGGGGCGCCGTCCGTCGGTGGACTCCTCGCTCCAACTCCTCGTCACGGGCACCCGGGAGCTGCTCGGCGCGGTCACCGCCGATGTCGTCGTCCGGGCCGGGTTCAAGCTCAGCGCCGATCCCTCCCGCAAGAACGGCGCCGGCTTCGGATGCTGGTGGCGCGGCTGGGTGTCCGAGCAGCTGCGTCGGGCGCAGCGCGAGGGCGAACTGGCCGACGGGGTGTCGCCGGACCGGGTCGCGGCGGTGATAGTGGCGGCGACGGTGGGCTTCGAACTGCTCGGCAGGGACGAGCGTGACCGGATTCCGTCCCAGCACGTGGAGCAGTTCTGGTCACTGGTGCTGCCCCAACTGGCGGCCCACGGCGACGCGTTCGCGGGTGCCACGCTCTCCGACTCCTGAATCCGGCCCGACTGGCCGCTGGACGACAGCAAACCGACCGCGCCGTTTCTTTGTCCGGAGGGCAGGTGGGGGAGGCGACGGACGTCCTCCTCCCCCCATCTGCCCACCCGAACGAGGGCCGGAATCCCCGGCCCTCGGCTTCCTCAGGCGGCTCCGATGTGCCGGGCGATCCGGACCGCGGCGAACTCCGTACCCGCGACGAACCGCATCATCGGCCCGAACATCGGCGCCGCGAGCGAGCCGGTGAAGTACAGGCCGGGCACCGACGACTCGAACGTGCCGCGCAGCGCGGGCGCCCGCGAACCCGGCACGCACGCCACGGATCGCCGTACCGTGGGCGACAGGAAGGGAAGCGCCTCCAGGTCCAGCCGGTAACCGGTGGCCGCCAGCACGTGGTCGACGGTCAGGGACTCGCGCTCGCCCCCGGGACCTGCCACGTCCAGCCGCACCGCGGGGCCGTCGAGCGCGGCACCGGTGACCCGGCTGGAGGTGCGCACCGGTACGACGCCCACCACCCGTTCCCGCAGCCACCAGCCGCCCGACGGGCCGAGCGCCCGCCGGAACAGCAGCAGCCGGGACGCCGCCGGCAGCCACCGCACCCCGCCCGGCGCCGCGCAGACCGCCGCCAGGATCCAGCCCGTGCCCAGGGGCGAGGCCGGCTTGGTCAGCCGCTGCGTCCGGGGCCGGACCAGTTCCGGGGTCATGCCCCACAGCACCTTCCGCTCACGCACCAGGACCTGTGCCTCGGCACCGGCCTCGTGCAGCAGCGCGGCGCTCTCCAGCGCGGACTGGCCGCCGCCGATGACGGCCACCCGCCGTCCCGCGTACGCCGCCAGATCGGTGTGGTGGCTGGTGTGGGACACCGCGGCCCGGGGGCCCGGCCCCTGCGGCGCGAGACGCCGCAACTCGTCCGGGACATGGGCCAGTCCGTTCAGGCCGGTCGCCACCACGACCGCCGAGGCCGCCAGTTCCTGTCCGTCGTCCAGCCGGACCGTGAACCCCGGCTCGGACGCGGGCCGTTCGACCGCGGTCACCCGGGCCGGCTCGACCTCGCCGACGTACCGCTTCTGGAACCACTGCCCGTACCGTACGAACACGTCGCACGGGATCGGGGTGAGTTCGGTCAGTTCCGGCTCGCCGTGCACGCGCCGGAAGTCCGCCAGGCGGCCGCCCGGCTCCGGCGCCGACAGGTCGGTGGCGTCCGGCGTCGACTTCAGGAACATCCCGGTGGCCATGGCGTGCCGCCAACTGCCCATCACGTCACCGAAGACGCGCACCGGCACCCCTGCCGCCCGTAAGTGGGCGGCCACCGACAATCCGTACGGTCCGGCACCGACCACCACGACCGGTGGCCGTCCGCGCCCGCTGAACGCCTGCTCCTGGGCAGGGCGCTGCCCCGGAAGCGACTGCGTCATGGAACCCTCCGCTGGTCCGCTCGCCGCCTTCCCCAAGGCGACGCGACACTGCGGGATGGCACGCCCGGCGTGACACGGCCGTGCTCGTCCCCCCTCCGCGGCAGAGTCTGTCCTACCCGCCGGGGCCGGGAAACGATATCTGCGCACGTTGGCCAAAACTTGGTCGAACCATACGACAAGCGACGCCGACCGTGTCATTGACGTGCGCCGCACGGGGTCCCTTGATCACGGAACCGACAGGAACGGTCGAGCGCCCCCGGCACCGGGCTCCGCCCTGCCCCGTCCCCTGCTGACGTCGGCCGCCGCACGGCCCCGGTCACGCTCCGAGTCGCATCGGACGCCCGGAGTACGGACAGGTCGTCCACAGTGCGGACGGGTCCGGCGCTCTCGCCGCCCCTCGGTACGATCGGCGTGTGAACACCTACTGGCACGTCGTTCTGCCGCCGCTCAGCGCCTGACGGGCGCACCAGCTGCCGGCTCGACCCCACGCTCCCGGCCCTGCCTCCAGGCGGCCCGGGGCAGGTGCCGTGCGCCCGTTCCGAAACCAGTCCGCAGACGGTATTCGACGACGGAAGTTCACGACTGTGCCGCACGACACCTCATCCCAGCCTTCTCCCGCCCCGGCCGGCCCGGCCCCCGAGCGCCCGCTGCCGTGCCCGGCCGGCCCGCTCTCCGGGCCGCTCCCGATCCTCACGGCCGCCGTGCTCTGGGGCACCACCGGGACCGTCAGCTCCCTCGCCCCGGCCGGGGCCCCGGCCGCCGCCGTCGGCGCCGCCGGACTGGTGCTCGGCGGCCTCCTGCTGCTCCTGACCGCACCCGGCGCCCGCTCGCTGCCCAGGGCCTGCACCGGAGGCGAGCGCCGACTGCTGCTCCTCGGCGCCCTCGCGGTGGCCGGCTACCCGCTCACCTTCTATCCCGCCGTGGCCTCCACCGGGGTGGCCGTGGCCACCGTCGTCGCGCTCGGCGGCGCCCCCGTCTGCGCCGGACTCCTCGCCTGGCTGACCCGGCAGTCCCGGCCCACCGCCCGCTGGGCGACCGCGACCGCGGCGGCCGTCCTCGGCTGCGCCGTGCTCGTCCTCGGCCCCCAGCTCACCGGCGACGGCGCCTCCATGAACCTCCTCGGCGTCCTGAAGGCCGGACTCGCGGGCCTGTCGTACGCGGTCTACGCGCTGGTCGGCGGCCGGCTCATCGCCCGGGGACACGTGTCCGGCGCGGTGATGGGAGCGATGTTCGGCGGCGGGGCCCTGCTCGTGCTTCCCGTGCTGCTGTGGAACGCGGGCCCGTGGCCGGCGACGCCACGGGGCGCGCTGGTGGTCCTGTACCTGGGGGTGATCACCACCTTCGTCGCCTACCGGCTCTTCGGGCACGGCCTGCGGCACACCACCGCCCAGCTCGCGACCGCCCTCACCCTGGTCGAACCGGCCGTGGCCGCGGTCCTGGGGGTCGCGGTCCTGGGCGAGCGGCTGCCGGCCGTCTCCTGGTGCGGACTCGGCGTGCTGGCGGCGGGGATCGTCGTCCTCACCCTCCCCGCCGGCGGCACGCGCGGCCGGGGCCGCTGACCCGGTCGCCGCCGAGTAACAGACCGCATGGCCCTGTTCGGTATGGTCCCGCGGCGGGACGCCCGGCGGCTCGACGACCCGCCGGGGTCGCCGGGCCGCCGCCCTGCCGGCCCTCCGGGTCGCCAAAACGGCCGCCCTGTACTGCTGTTTCACGGAAATTCCGGGATACGGAAGCGAGTCAGGGGGGTTGGCCCGCCGATCCTCGGACTCGGCCTGGTGATCGCTCTGTTGACAGACCGGTCGTGCTGTTTTCTACTGGCGGAGTGTCAGGCGAGAGGACCAGGGAGACGCGTGTGGACATCGGCCTGCTCGGTGCACTGAACGTGACGGTGAACGGGATCTCCGTCGCCCCGACCGCGCCGAAGCCGCGCCAGGTGCTGGCCCTGCTGGCACTCCGCGCCGACCAGGTGGTCCCCGTCGCGGCCCTGACCGAGGAGGTCTGGGCGGGAGACCCGCCCCGCAGCGCCCGCACCACCCTGCAGACCTATGTGCTCCAGCTCAGGGAACTCATCGCGACGGCGCTGCGAGAGCCCGCCGCCCCCAGAAACGGGCCCGGAGGCGGGGCCGGGGGCGCGCGCTGCGCGAAGGACGTCCTGACCACCCTGCCCGGCGGCTACCTGCTCGCCTCCGGCGGGGGCGGCAGCGACATCCACGAGTTCGAGCGGCTGGCCGAGCTGGGCTACCGGGCCATGGACGACGGGAACTTCGCGGGCGCCTCCCGTACGCTCCGCGACGCGCTGGCCCTGTGGACCGGCTCGCCCTTCGCCGACGTGCACACCGGAGCCCACCTGGCCATGGAGGCACGGCGGCTGGAGGAGAGCCGGCTGTGCGCCCTCGACCAGCGCATCGACGCCGACCTGAGGCTCGGCCGGCACCGCGAACTGCTCGCCGAACTCACCGTGCTGACCAGCCGCTACCGCACCCACGAGAACCTGCACGCGCAGTTCATGCTCGCCCTCTACCGCTCGGGCCGGCGCGGCGAGGCGCTCCACGTCTACCAACAACTGCGCGCCCTGCTCGTCAAGGACCTCGGGCTGGAACCCTCACCGCGGCTGCGCCGTCTCCAGCAGTCCATCCTCACGGCCACCGCCGAGCCCCCCGGGTCGCCGCAGTACGACGACGACCTGGTCGCACCCGCACCGGTGCCGGACGGCGGGCTGGCCCGGGTGCCCTGAGCCGGAGCCGTGACTCCGTGCCCCGGGCGCCCGGTCACCCCGGCGTCCGCACGCCGGGGTCAGGAGTGCAGGGCCACGCAGAGCACGGCGGCGGGTCCTGGGGTGCTGAACAGACGCGTCGTGAAGGCGATGCCGCCGATGTACTCGTCCGCGGCGCACTGGCCCTTGTAGGCGCCGTACGCGAAGTCGTCGCCCGCTCCGTCCGCGGGGCGGTTGTCGGAGCGGTCGAACCACACCGTCCGTCCGCCGGTCCCCAGCGAGGTGCCGGCCGGGGCGCACAGCGCCGCCGAGACGCGTTCGCCACGGAGGCTGTAGCCGATCACGAACTGGCCCGCGGGGCACTGGAACTTGGTGTAGCCGGACGCCCAGTCGCCGCCCGACGGGACGTACCGCTCGTCCGTGACGACCGTCTGGGTGTTGCCCGTGGCGCGCAGGTCACCGGCGGTCGCGTCGGTGCACAGGCCGCGCCCGCCGGAGTGGGCCAGACCGATCAGCCGCAGCCCGTCGGGGCAGGCCGCCTTGTAGGCGCCCGAGTCCCAGTCGCCGCCCGCCCGTACCCGCAGCGACTCGACCTGGTCGCCGTGGTCCGTGGCGAGCATGCGCCAGGTCGTGCCGGGCTCGACGTGACCGGTGCGGCTCGCGGCGCTCATCAGGTGGTCCCACGCGGTGGCGCGCCAGTCCCCGCCGTCCAGCAGGCCGTACCGGTGCCCGTCGGTGTCGTAGCGCAGCAGCGCCCAGTCGTCGTGGCCCTCCCAGCCGACCAGCGGCCAGTAGGCGAAGTCGGCGTCGTGGTCGGCGAAGTAGTCGGTGATGTTGCCGAACCAGGTGCGGGCGGCCGTGCCCGTCTCGTTCGCCCCGATGCCGAACTCGCTGACCCAGACCGGCGCCGTGTAGTGCTTGCCCTCGGTGGTGACGTAGAAGGCCTCGTCGTCGAGGGCCTGGTACAGGTCGTCGCGGCTGAGGTCCTGGTAGCGGGGGTCGCTGGTCTCGCCGATGCCGGTGGCGCCGCTGTGCCGGGGGCCGGTGTAGCCGTAGAAGTGCGCCGAGTAGACCAGCTTGTGGGCGTCGACGAGTGTGTGGGAGAGGGTGCGGACCGGCTTGAGGAGGGGCCGGTCGTGCGCGAAGCCGTCGACCGGCAGGCCCGTCCAGTTGATGCCCTCGATGACGACGAGGACGTTCGGGTTCGCCTCCGTGAGGATGCGGTCGGCGGCCAGCTGGGCCGCCGCGTACCAGTCGTGGGCGTCTCCCAGGCCCCAGTTGGGGTCGTCGAGGACGTCCCGGCGTACCTCGTTGTAGAGATCGACGCCCACGACACGGGAATCGGCCGCGTATCGGCGGGCCATGAAGACCCAGTCGTCGGCCCACTGCTGGGTGGACTGGCTGCTGTTCCACCGCTCGTTGCCGTCGACTCCGCAGCACCAGCGGGACGTGTTGGTGTGGTTGTTGAGGATGACGGCGAAGCCCGAGTCGGTGAGGGCGGCCACCACGGCGTCGTACACCTCCAGCGGTGTCCTGCCGCGCAGTTGCGGGTTGGCCGTGACAGCGTTGTCCGGGACCGGATCCGTGCTGTGGATCATGGCGTTGGAGAACGGCAGCCGGATGCTGTTGAGGCCCAGCGCGTGGAAGTCGGCGAGGAGTTGGGACAGCGGCGCCCGGTCCAGGCCGAGCGGGATGCCGTAGGAGTCCTGGCCCGCGTGGTGGTTGGCGGGGTCGCTGATGCTGCCGCTGCCGGTCCAGGAGCCCTGGGCGCCGTCCCAGTTGGCCGCCTTGAGCCGGAAGCGGTTCCCGTCGGCGTCGACGATGTATCGGCCCCGGGTGGACAGCGGACCCCGCCAGGTGTCCGCCGCCGCGGCGGTCGGGGTCAGGGCGGGGGAGAGTGCGAGAACCAGGAACGAGACTGTCAGGTACGTGACAATTCTGATCATTTTGGTGATCGACATCATCGTCCTCTGCCGGAGCCGGTGGGGGTGCCGCGCGGGGCGGCACCCTACCAGGACGGGACCGCCGTTCGAAGAGGACGGCCGCCACGCGGCTCAGCGGACCAGCGGCTCCTCGGCCGCGCACGCCTCGGCCGTCCAGCCGTCCAGCGCGCGCTCGGGGCGCAGCAACTGCCGTACGGCGGCGGCCGTCGCCCGGTGCCAGTCGCGGCTGCGCCGCAGCATCGCGTGGTCGCAGCCCCGCAGCAGCACCATCCCGGCCTGCGCACCGGCCCCACGGGCCCGCCGGACGTACGCCGCCGAGTCGGCGGGCCGGGTGATCCGGTCCCGGTCCCCGTGCAGGACGACCATCCGCGTGCCGGCCAGACCGTCGACGGGGTCGCCCGGCGGACACCAGGGCGCCAGCGCGAGCACTCCCTGCACCGAGGGATCGGTGGCCGCGCGCAACGCGGCCCGGCCGCCCATCGAGTGCCCGACCAGCACCACCGGCACGTCACCGGCCAGGCCGCGCAGTTCGTCCAGGGCCCGCAGGGTGTCCTGGAGCGGATCGGCGCCGTCGTTCCAGCCGCGGTAGCGGTACCGCACCTGCCCGACGAGCACGTCACGGGGCGAGGAGACCGAGGCGGCGACCCCCAGGAAGGGACGCATGCGCAGCGCCGCCGGCTGCCAGGGCCGCGCCGGACGGAGCCCCTGCTCCTGGCCGCCGTGCAGGACGAGCACCGCCGCGCGAGCCCGTTCCCGCGGTGCCCGACGCACCACCAGGGCGCTCCCGCCCACCTCGACGACCCGTCCGTCGGCCACCGCGGCCACCTCCGATTCCTCCGCCGTGCTGCGTGCTCCCGCCATCAAACACTTTCGGGGGAAGCCACGGCCAGCGAGGGGTCCGGGCGGCGCCTGTCGGGGCGCCGGCACGGCGCGCTGTGTCCTGGTCTCGAGGCACGGCGAGGACGGCGGCGGGGGCTCGCACGAGGTCGCGATCCGGCGGCGGGACGACGTACCGCCGGACGGCACGGCCCTGTCGCGGATCGCGAGGAGCGTCCTGAGAGCGGCCCCCGGGCCGGCACGGGAACCGAGGTCCGCGGGCCCGGACGGGCCTGCCGTCGGACCGTCCGCATCCCGGACGGTCCGACGGCGGGCATGGCGGCCGCGGATCAGCGCCTCACGGCGAGACGGCCGTCGTGGTGGAGGTGAGCGTGTCGGCCGAGGGCAGCGCCGGCAGCTCCGGCGTCGGCTCGCCGAGCAGGCCCTTGACCGTGTCGAGGACGGGGGAGAGCAGCCCGGTGACGGCGTTCGCCACCGCGTCCGCGTCGAGCGCGGTGAGGGAGCCGACCAGATCGGTGACGGCGGACTGGATCGCCGTCGTCAGGTCCGGGACGGGATCGGCCGCGCGGGTCGCGGCCCGGGTGTCCAGCTGCCTCAGCCGCTCCTGGAGACCGGCACTCCACTTCCGTAGGGCCTGGGCGTAGGCGGCCGGTGCCGGGTCGATCCGGTCGCCCTGTGCCGTGGCGAGGCCGGGCAGGGTGACCGACCGCTCCAGGAGTGTGGCGGCGTCCGCGGCGGGGCGCGGGGCGGTCTGGGTGACAGGGGCTCCCGACGCTTCTCGACCGGTGTCGGCGGCGGCAGCGGTGGCGGCTGCCGGGCCGAGGACCAGAGCGGCACAGATCAGGGGGGAGACGAGGAGGCCGCGGGAGACTTGGGCGGGCATGAGGTTCCTTTCGAGACTGCTGTCCTTGCGCCCACCGTGGGAAGGGGCACCGGACACTGCAACCGGTGATCCGGTCCACGCCCTGTCCGGCGTCCTGGCCCGACCCTCTTGACCAGCTGTTTCACCTGCCCGAAGGCTCCGTCCGGGTGTCGGCCGGATGTGCGCCCGTCAGGGCGCGCGACACGGTCGCCGGCCACCTCATGCGAAGAGCCCCGCCCCCGACGGACCGGGGACGGGGCTCTTCGTGCGGAGCGCCGGGCAGGCCTTGCACCTGCATTTCCCCGCAGGAAGCGGGGCGTCTTTCCTTGGACCACCAACGCATCGCGCGATTCCCGGAGTTCGGGAGCGCCGCGCGCAAGATCGACTCTAGCGTGACCGGGGGACGCACGCCAAATCGTGTGCGCGTTCCCCTCCGGGCGCCGCGCGGTCCGCTACTTCGGCACGCGGGCCAGGTCGTTCAGCCAGGCCTTCGCCGAGCTGTCGGACGGGGCGCGCCAGTCGCCGCGCGGGGAGAGCGAGCCGCCCGCCGAGACCTTCGGGCCGTTCGGCATGGCCGAGCGCTTGAACTGGGCGAACGCGAAGAAGCGGCGGCAGAAGTACTCCAGCCAGTGCCGGATCTCGGCCAGGTCGTACGCGTTGCGCTCGGACTCCGGGAAGCCGGGCGGCCAGGCACCCGCCTCCCGGTCGTGCCAGGCGTGCCAGGCCAGAAAGGCGATCTTGGACGGCCGGAACCCGTGGCGCAGCACCTGGTACAGGGTGAAGTCGTGCAGCGCGTACGGGCCGATCTTCGACTCGGTGGACTGCAGTTCCTCGCCGGGCACCAGCTCCGGGCTGATCTCCGTGTCGAGGATCGCGGCCAGCGTCTCGCCGGTCTCCGCGTCGAACTGCCCGCTGCTGATGACCCAGCGGATCAGATGCTGGATCAGCGTCTTCGGCACCCCGGAGTTCACGTTGTAGTGGCTCATCTGGTCGCCGACGCCGTAGGTGCACCAGCCGAGCGCCAGCTCCGACAGGTCGCCGGTGCCCAGGACGATGCCGCCGCGCTGGTTGGCCAGCCGGAACAGGTAGTCGGTGCGCAGCCCCGCCTGCACGTTCTCGAAGGTGATGTCGTACACCGGTTCGTCGGCGGCGAACGGGTGGTCCATCTCCTTCAGCATCAGCCGCGCGGTCGGCGTGATGTCCAGCTCGGCGGCCGTCACGCCGAGCGAGTTCATCAGCTTGTGGGCGTTGCCCTTGGTGTGCTCGCCGGTGGCGAAGCCCGGCAGGGTGAAGGCCAGGATGTCGCTGCGCGGACGCCCCGACCGGTCCATCGCCCGGGCGGCGACGATCAGCGCGTGCGTGGAGTCGAGGCCGCCGGAGACCCCGATGACGACCTTCGGGCCGCCGATCGCCGCCAGCCGCTGCTGAAGCGCCGCGACCTGGATGTTGTACGCCTCGTAGCAGTCCAGGGCGAGCCGCTCGGGGTCGGCCGGCACGAACGGGAAGCGCTCGACGCGACGGCGCAGGCCCAGGTCGGCCATGGGCGGGTCCAGCCGGAAGGGGACGGTGCGGAAGTCGCCGGTGCGTGCCGCGTGGGTACGGCGGTTGTCGTCGAAGGAACCCATCCGGGCCCGCTCCTGCCGCAGCAGGTCCAGGTCCACGTCGGCCACCGCGTACTGGTCGTCCAGCGGGAACCGGTCCGTCTCGGCCAGCAGCGCGCCGTTCTCGTAGATCATGGTCTGGCCGTCCCAGGACAGGTCCGTGGACGACTCGCCGAGCCCGGCCGCCGCGTACACGTAGGCGGCGAGACAGCGCTGCGAGGCCGACCGGCACAGCAGCCTGCGGTCCTCCGCCCGGCCGACCGTGATCGGGCTGCCCGAGAGGTTGACCAGCACGGTGGCCCCGGCGAGCGCCGCCTCCGCGCTGGGCGGCACCGGCACCCACATGTCCTCGCAGATCTCGGCGTGCAGCACGAGACCGGGGACGTCCTCCGCGTCGAACAGCAGGTCCACCCCGAACGGCACGCTCTCGCCGCCGATCCGGATGGTCCCGCCCCGCTCGTCGTCGCCGGAGGCGATCTGGCGGCGCTCGTAGAACTCCCGGTAGTTCGGCGGGTACGACTTGGGCGCGACGCCGAGGATCCGGCCGCGGTGCACGAACACCGCGCAGTTGTAGATCCGGTTGCGATGGCGCAGCGGGGCGCCGAACACCAGGACCGGCAGCAGCCCGGCGGAACCGGCGACCACCGCCGCGACCGCCTCCTCGACCTGGTCGAGCAGCGCGTCCTGCAGCAGCAGGTCCTCGATCGAGTAGCCGGTCAGCCCCAGTTCGGGGAAGACGGCGACGGCGGCTCCGTCCTCCGCGCAGCGGCGGGCCTGGCGCAGGACCGCCTCGGCGTTGGCGCGCGGATCCGCGATGACGGTGTGGCCCGTGCAGGCGGCGACCCGCGCGAAGCCGTGCTCGTAGATCGACCAGAAGCTCAAAGGGACTTCCTCGGGAGAGACGGACACGGTGCGCACGCCGGACGGAGAGCGTCGCCGTACACGGGCACCCTCTCCTTGGACGGTCTGGCGGACTCGCTGTTCCCTGAAGCATAGATCGCCAGGTGAGAACCGCTGATCACAGGCCCGGGTCACCGGCTCGCGGGGCGCCGCCGAGCGTGGTCGGGGGCTCAGTGCCGTGCCGAGGCACCGGTACCGCGGGCCGGTACCGCGGGCGGTGTCGCCCGATGGGGTGATTGACGCCCATAGAACGGGCGCCGCCTGCGGTTTCGCGCCACGGTACCCGGGACGGCCGGCGCCACACGGGGGAACCAGACGGATGAGTCTGCGGGAAGCACACAGTGTCCGTACCGGGCGACCGGGCTGGATCGAGCACGAGGACGAGCGGCGGCGCCTGTCCGTGTTCCACCTCGCGGGGCTCGCGGCCGGCGGGGTGATCGGCTCCGGCTGGGCGACGGCCGGGGCCGACCTGTTCGAGCGGGCGCACGAGGACGCCTACCTCGCCTGGGTGTTCGGCGGCCTGCTGATGCTGCTGGTCGCCACGGTCATGGTCGAACTGGGCACCGCCGCCGCCAAGACCGGCGGACTGATCTTCCTGCCGCTGCAGAGCAGCGGCGCGCTGGTCGCCACCGTGGTCGCGGCCGGGCTGTGGCTGTTCTACGCGATCAACCTCGCCAGCGAGGCCGTCATGATGACGAAGGGCCTGTCCTGGAGGGTCGGCGGGGTCCTCGAGGACGACGCGCTGACCGCCAGGGGCTGGGCGTACGCGCTCGCCTTCATGGTGCTGATGTCCGCGGTGAACCTCGCCGCGCCACGGCTCTTCTTCCGGATCAACTCCGGGCTGACGGTCGTGAAGGTCGTCGTCCCCGTGCTGACCGCCGCGCTGTTCCTGCTCCTCCTGGTCGTCGGCTCCGGCCACCGGGGCCTGGAACCGAGCCCGCCCCCGCCCGTCCACGGCGACGGACCGGGCGTCGGCGCCGCGCTCCGGGTCGTGGTGCCGTACGGCGTGATCTACTCCTACCTGGGATTCCAGGGGCCGCTCGACTTCGCGGGGAACGTCAAGCGGCGCGGCATGGGGGAGGCGGCCCGGCTGCGCTGGGCGATCTTCGGGACGCTCATCGGCTCGATGGCCCTGTACGTGGCGCTCCAGGTCGTCTACAGCAGGTACCGTGCGCACGCGGCCGGCAGGGAGCCGTCCCCCTTCGGGAACTTCGCGGCCGCCGACGCCCGCCTGTGGTGGCTGGTCTGGGTCCTGCGGGCGGTCGCCGTCCTCGCCCCGATGGGAGCGGGCCTGGTCTTCGCGCACGCCCTCACCCGGGAGGTCGCGGCGCTCGGCCGCGCCCACCTCACCCACCGGGGACTCCAGGCCGCCCACAAGGCCTCCCTCTACCGGCGGCACGACGTCTACTGGCTGGTGCTGCTGGTCGACTTCGTCATCGCGGCGCTCGTGCTCGCGGCGGTCGGCGGCAGCCGGAGCACCCTCTTCTCCATCATCGGAGTCCTCGCCCTGGTCGTCTACGCGGTCCCGGGCGTCGTGCTCGTCGCGCTCCGCGACCACCTGCCCGACCACTCCGAGGCCCGGCGCACCGCCCACGGGGTACTGGCACGGGCGAGCTTCGCCCTGATCGCCCTGGTCCTGTTCAACACCGAACCGCGCGACCTCGCGCGCGGCATGCTGACCCTGGCGATCGGCTGCGCCCTGCTCCTCGGGCTGCCCGCCGTGGCCCGCCGGCAGCCCTCGTTCGGCCGGTTCTACGACGCGAAGGTCCATGTCACGCTGCTCAGGCACTGGCGGACCAGGCCCGCCGCCCAGGCGGTCCTCTGGCTGGTCGGCTATCTCGCCGTACTGATGCTGCTCGCAGTGCTCGGCAGCCACTGGGCGGGGCGCCCGCACGGCGGGTTCTGGGGCAGCTGCCTGGCCGTCGGCGCGGCGCTCGTCGCGTTCGAGGGCCTGGTCCGGGCCTCCCGGCGGCACATGGCCGAGGTGCCCCCGCACCTGCCGCCCCCGGCCACCGGCCGGCTCGCCACCGGCGCTAGCGCATCGAGCGGATGACCTCCCTGGCCTCCGCCGCGAACCCCTCGCCGGTCAGTCTCGCGACCGCCTCCTCCCGGCGGCGCGCGTCGGCCCAGCGGCCCACCGTGGCACGCAGCAGCAGATGACGGTTGCGCTCCGTCATCTCGCTGTCGCGCAGTTGCCCGACGATCACGGCCACGTCCTCGGGGGTGACCCGCTGCTCGTTCTCCAGGCAGCGCTCCAGCAGGTCCCAGCCCTCGCGGTCCAGACCCCGGCGGTACAGACAGCAGGCGATCTCGGCGATCACCTCGCCCGAACCGCCCTGCGGCCGCACCGGGTCCACCGGGTCCGCCAGCTCCTTGCAGGCCAGGAACACGGCGTCGGTGCGCCCCCGGCCGCGCAGTCCCGTGACGTAGTCGACGAACATCGGGGCGTCCCCGGCCTGTTCGAGGACGCGCGCGGTCAGGTGCTGGGCGATGGCCTGCGCCGCGCGATTGCGGTCCCGGGGCCGCTCGATCCGGTCCACCAGGGTGAACAGGTCGGTGCCGGTCCGCCGGTCGGTGTGCCCGGCCGCCGCCACCCGCAGCAGCCGCCGGCACTCCGGGCGGGCGCTGAACTCGCCCAACGCCGTGTCCAGATCGTCCAGTTCACCCGGCGAGCGGGGACCGAGCCGGGCCTGAGTCCCCCTGGCGACGATGTCGGCGAGCAACTCCGTGGTCGACCGTTTCAGGGCCTCGGCGGCGTGCCAGGCGATGACCAGCTGGGCCAGGTCCTCCACGTCGTCGCGCGAAGCCGCGTACCCGCGGACCTCCGCGCACTTGTCCGCGGCCGACCGTCCGACCAGCCGGGCGCAGATCTCCGCGATGTGATGGGGCTTGAGCCGCCGTCCGACATGCTCGACCAGGGTGTCGTGGGGGTCCGTCCTGGTGGCGATCAGATGGGCGACGACCCGCCTGGTCTCGGACACCCGCCTGCGGTTCAGCAGCTGCGTGTCGAGCCACTCCTCCAGGATCCCCTCGGACGGACTGAGATGGTGCAGCGCCCCGGCGAGGTCGTCGAACTCCCGGGGGACGTTCTCCGGAACCTGCGCCGCCGAGTCGCGGTCGGTGATCGCCACCAGAGTCTGCCGCAGCAGCTCGGCGGCCTCCTCGCCGCAGTCCTCGTCGCGCAGCGCGATGTAGAGCAGCGCCTTGTCCAGGTGCGTGCGCCCCGAACCCGGCCCGGTGATCACCCGCAGCGTCCGCTCCACCATCTCGGGCCGGCCGGCCAGCCGGCACTCACGGATGAACACCGCGACCTCGACGACCGTGCGCTGGAGCGCGATGTCGTGGATGACACCGTCGATCAGCCGCGGCCGCCCGCCCCCGCCGCCGTGCTCGGCCTCCCACTGCCGGACGGCGAGCCTCGCGGACTGCTTGATGTCCCGGCACAGCGCCGCCGTCGCCAGCATGTTGACGGCGTCCCGGTAGTCGGGGAAGGCGCCGGCTGACTCGATGAGCTGGTCGATGGGGCGCCGCATGGCGAAGGCGTGCAGGGCCCGGATCGCGGTCGCGGGACGAGGCCGGTCACTCGGCTCCCTGACCGGCAGCTCGCCCTCCCGCATGGCCTGCACCCGCTGCACGAAGTCCTCGACCGAGCAGGTGGTGACCCAGTCGTAGCCGAACCCCCCGGGCTCCGCGGGATCACCGCCCGGGTTCTCGCCGACCTGGCCGTCCCTCATACGCGCAGGGCCTTCTCCACCTGGCTCCAGTACCGGGCGAAGGCGCGGGGCGAGCTGAACGCCCGGTTGGCCCGGGCGTCGATGTGCCGTGCGAGCTGCCGGCCGGTCTCGTCCGCCCGGGAACTGAGCAGCGCCACGACGTCACCCGTCGTGCGCTCGTCCTCCAGCAGCTTGTCCAGGTGCCAGTCCCGGTCCAGCATCAGCGCCCTGACCCAGTCGGCGGGTGCGACGGGGTGGTGCGGCGGGCGGTCCCGCCGGGTGGGCTCCATCCGGTTGGTGAAGAGCGGGGTGCCGTCCCGGGCGTCGTTCAGCGACATCCTCGGTGTCTGGTGCAGGCCGCCCGCGCACGTCTCCATCTCCCGCCGCACCGCCTCGCGCAGCAGGCCGACGGTGAGCTGGTGGTTGTGGTCCTTGGTGCCCTCCCGCAGCATCCGCAGCAGGTGCCCGCTGAACGGAGTGCATCCCGCGAGGTCCCCGGGCAGCGCCGAACAGCCGTCGGCGGACGCGTAGTTCTGCCGGCTCCTGACGGCCGTGAACACGCACGTGCCCTCGTCCAGCGAGCCCAGCACCCCGGGCAGCACCGGCTCCTCGCCCAGCTGCGGCAACAGGTTGGAGTAGCAGCAGTCCGCGATCAGCACCTTCAGCCGCGCCCGGGACCTGCGCAGCGCCCGGTAGACGTACCAGCTCGACAGCCATGTCCACGGTTTGTTCCGGTACGAGGAACCCACCGAGAGGTGCACCTGGGCGCCGGGCAGGTCGCTCCAGAACTGGCCGTGACCGACGTAGACGACCAGGAGGACGTCCTCCGGTCCCGTCGCGTCCGCGGCCTCCTGCAACGCGCGCATCACCCCGTCGGCCGTCTCCACCTCGTCCGCCGCCAGCACCCGGCAGCTCTCCGGGCCCCACATCGCGTCGCCCGCCAGGACCTCGCCGTACAGGCGCGCGCTCTCGCCGATCGACGCGTGGCTGTCGATCCCGGAGTCCTCGGCGAAGCGTGCCGTCCCGATCACCACCGCCCGGGACGCCATCTCAGCCGTCCCGTCCCTCGGTGCCGGGCACGGGCTCGGTGTCGATCGAGGTCTCCGGCGGATCCAGCCGCTCGCCGCGCCAGCGCTCGACGACCTTCTTCGCCGCGTCGAAGGCGGCCGTCACGGCCAACTCGGCGGCCTTGCCGGCCACGGCCGTCAGGACGATCTCGCCGACGGCGCTCAGCACCGGCCCCGCGTCGGCCTCCCGTGCCCGCCACGACAGGCCGGTCTCGGCCTCCAGCTCGGTGAGCAGCCGGTCCACGTCGTCCAGACCGCCCGGCCCTCTGACGGACACCGAGATCCTCGTAGCCATGCGCATGCCCCTGCGTCGCGGTGGGAGTGGACCGGACGCCGAGCCGATGCGGCGGCAGTCCCCGCGTCGACGCCCCCACCAAGCTACCCGCGGCGGGCGGCGCGCCACGCCGTGCCGGGGGGTTGTGCGGAAGCGACCGGTCGTGGACCCGGCGCGCGTTCGCGCCGTGCCCGCGACCGGCCGCTCCGCGCGGTGCGGGGCGGCCGGCTAGGCGGCGGTGCCGCCCGCGTAGTCGCTGTTGAACGACGTCTCGATGGTCGTGGCCACGGACTGCGCCACCCCGGTGCCGGTGAGGATGATGCCCAGCTCCCGGTTGTTGGAGAGGGAGTTGCTGCTGATGTTCATGGAGCCGGCCTCCACCTCCTGGGTGGACAGGCCGTAGTCGGCGACCATGGCCTTGGCGTGGATGTAGAAGCCGTCGGGGTCGGAGTAGCCGACGACGGTGCCGCCGGCGTCCTCGACCTCGGACACCTCGCTGGAGTAGTCGGACGGCGTCTCCAGCACCACCCGCACCTTGACGCCCGCCTCCGCCCTGGCGACGATCGCGGCGACGACGGTGCTGTCGCTGAACTCCAGCTCCTCGACGTCGAGCGTCGTCGTCGCGGAGTTGATCACCGACAGCAGGCGGCTGCGGGAGTCGGTCGGGGACCAGAGCAGGTGGTCGCCGTCGGTCGGGGTGATCGAGGTGCCGGCGTAGTCGGCGGCGAAGACCTTCTCGATCGCGGCGACGTCCCTGGTGTCGTCGGTGAAGACGCCGTAGTCCCGGCCCGTCGCGTAGTACTGCGACGTCAGGTTGCCGGTCAGGACCAGCGACTTGGTGGCGTCCACCGTGATCGTCTTCTGGTGCGTGTAGACGAAGCTGGACGAGGACCAGACCACGCCCACACCCGCGTTCGTGAGGGAGGTGTAGGCGGAGCTGTTGGCGCTCTTGTGCTGGCGGTCCAGGACGACCCGCACGGTGACGCCCTTGTTCTCCAGGGCGATCAGGTCGTTGACGGCCGTGGTGTCCTCCAGTTCGTACATGGTCATGTCGAGCGAGCTGGTGGCCGAGTTGATGAAGTCGTAGATCGTGGGCTCGCTGCTGCTGAGCGAGAAGGCGAACGCGGTGTAGCTCGCGGCGTTCGCGGGGACAGCGGTGGCGACCACGGCCGCACCGGCCGCCAGTGCGACACCCGCGCGGCCGAGAAGCTTCGACAGCATGCGTGACTCCTAGTCGAGTAGACGCTCACGTGGGGGGTGGGTGAGCGTGGGCATGACACCACGCGCGTAGACCGCCGAGGAAGGGGAGGCCGGTGAACTCACAGTTACCGACCGGCCCTGCCACCCGGCAAACCGGACTTCGCGCAGGTGGCACCCGGTTCATGGACGCCCCGCGAGAACGCAAAATCTTCGTAGGCGTGGCGCCGGGGCCGTACGGGCGGTGCCGCGGGACCGGTCAGGAATGGAGAAGCGTCCGCGACGGGGCCGGGCTAGCGTGGCGGGCATCGACGCAGACGGCGCGCAGCGGATGGAGACGGGTTTGAGCATGGCCAGAGGGACCGAGACGCACGTGGCCGACACCCACGAACTGATCCGCGTGCACGGCGCGCGCGAGAACAACCTCAAGGACGTCAGCATCGAGATCCCGAAGCGGCGGCTGACCGTCTTCACCGGGGTCTCCGGCTCGGGCAAGAGCTCCCTGGTGTTCGACACGATCGCCGCCGAGTCCCAGCGGCTGATCAACGAGACCTACCCGGCCTTCGTCCAGGGCTTCATGCCCAACCTGGCCCGCCCCGAGGTCGACGTCCTCGAAGGCCTCACCACCGCGATCATCGTCGACCAGCAGCGGATGGGCGGCGACCCCCGCTCCACGGTCGGCACCGCCACCGACGCCAACGCGCTGCTGCGCATCCTCTTCAGCCGCCTGGGCAGGCCGTACCTCGGCTCGCCCAAGGCGTTCTCCTTCAACATCGCCTCGATCAGCGGCGCGGGCGCCGTCACCGTCGAGCGCGCCGGCCAGAAGGTGAAGGAACGCCGCAGCTTCAGCATCACCGGCGGCATGTGCCCGCGGTGCGAGGGCCGGGGCGCCGTCACCGACCTCGACCTCGGCCACCTCTTCGACGAGACCCTGTCCCTCAACGAGGGCGCGATCACCGTCCCCGGCTACAAGGGCGGCGGCTGGAACTCCCGCCTCTACAGCGAGTCCGGCTTCTACGACCCGGACAAGCCGATCAGCGGGTTCACCAAGAAGGAGCTGTACGACTTCCTGCACCGCGAGCCGACCCGGATGAAGATCGCCGGCATCAACATGACCTACGAGGGTCTGATCCCGCGCATCCAGAAGTCGATGCTCTCCAAGGACAAGGAGTCGATGCAGCCGCACATCCGCGAGTTCGTGGAGCGGGCGGTCACCTTCGCCACCTGCCCCGACTGCGACGGCACCCGGCTGAGCGAGGGCGCCCGCTCCTCGAAGATCGCGGGCATCAGCATCGCCGACGCCTGCGCGATGCAGATCAGCGACCTCGCCGCGTGGGTCGGGGAGCTGGACGAGCCGTCGGTGGCGCCGCTGCTCAGGACGCTCCGGCACACCCTGGAGTCGTTCGTGGAGATCGGCCTCGGCTATCTCTCGCTCGACCGCCCGGCCGCCACCCTGTCCGGCGGCGAGGCCCAGCGCACCAAGATGATCCGGCACCTGGGCTCCTCGCTCACCGATGTCACCTACGTCTTCGACGAGCCCACCACCGGCCTGCACCCGCACGACATCCGGCGCATGAACGGCCTGCTGCTGCGGCTGCGCGACAAGGGCAACACGGTTCTGGTCGTGGAGCACAAGCCGGAGGTCATCGCCATCGCCGACCACGTCGTCGACCTGGGTCCCGGCGCCGGCGCGGGCGGCGGCACCGTCTGCTTCGAGGGCACCGTCGAGGACCTGCGCAAGGGCGGCACCGTCACCGGCCGCCACCTCGACGACCGGGCCTCGCTCAAGAAGTCGGTCCGCAAGCCCACCGGCACACTGGAGATCCGCGGCGCGAGCACCCACAACCTCCAGGGCGTCGACGTCGACATCCCGCTCGGCGTGCTGGCCGTCGTCACCGGTGTCGCCGGCTCCGGCAAGAGCTCCCTGGTGCACGGCTCGATCCCGGCCGGCGCCGAGGTGATCTCGGTCGACCAGGGCGCCATCCGGGGCTCCCGGCGCAGCAACCCGGCCACCTACACCGGACTGCTCGAACCGATCCGCAAGGCGTTCGCCAAGGAGAACGGCGTCAAGCCCGCCCTGTTCAGCTCCAACTCGGAGGGCGCCTGCCCCACCTGCAACGGCGCCGGGGTCGTCTACACCGACCTGGCGATGATGGCCGGGGTCGCCACCACCTGCGAGGACTGCGACGGCAAGCGGTTCGAGGCCTCGGTGCTCGAATACCGTCTCGGCGGCCGCGACATCAGCGAGGTGCTGGCGATGCCGGTCACCGAGGCCGAGGAGTTCTTCGCCGCGGGCGGGGCGCACATCCCGGCCGCCCACCGGATCGTCCGGCGGCTCGCCGACGTGGGCCTCGGCTACCTCACCATCGGCCAGCCGCTCACCACCCTCTCCGGCGGCGAGCGGCAGCGCCTGAAGCTGGCCACGCACATGGCCGGCAAGGGCGGTGTCTACGTCCTCGACGAGCCCACCGCGGGCCTGCACCTGGCCGACGTCGAACAACTCCTCGGCCTGCTCGACCGGTTGGTCGACGCCGGCAAGTCGGTCATCGTCGTCGAGCACCACCAGGCGGTCATGGCCCACGCCGACTGGATCATCGACCTCGGCCCCGGCGCCGGCCACGACGGCGGGCGGATCGTCTTCGAGGGCACGCCGGCCGACCTGGTCGCCGCCCGCTCCACCCTCACCGGCGAGCACCTCGCGGAGTACGTCGGCGCCTGACCGCCCTCCGGCCGGCCGCGCACCGCGGCCGGCCGACAGCACACTGACAGGGGCATGAGCTTGAGAGTTCAAACGGGACGCGCAAGACTGGCATCTGTTTGATCCTTCAAACGCACCGTTCTCGTGCGTTTCCCCCCATGCCGTCCCCTGGAGTTCGCTGTGTCCGTTACCTCTGAGGCCGTCGCCGTCCGCCGTGGCCCGCTCGTCGTGGCGGGGGGTGTCCTGGCCGCGATCGTGGTGGCCTCGATCGCCGACGCCGTCATCGCGCTCGTCGCCCTCGCCGCCGGCGCACCGGACGACTTCCAGCCGCTGAAGGCCGGGTCGTACATCTTCCTCACGGCGGTCGCCACCCTGATAGGCGCCCTCGGCTGGGCCGTCGTGCGCAAGGCGTCCAAGGCCCCCGAGGCCCTGGTCCGCTGGCTCGCGCCGGTCGTCGTCGTGGTGTCCTTCGTGCCCGACTTCCTGCTCTACGGCAACGGCGGCGCCATCGGCGTCGGCGCGCTGCTGCTGATGCACGTCGCGGTCGCGGCGATCGTGGTCCTCGCCTTCCGCAAGGTCATGCCGCTGTCGTAGCGACCAGCGGCGCGTCCGTGCGGTCCGCCACCTCCGCCGCCGTGACGCCGGGCGCGCACTCCACGAGCACGAGTCCGTCCGGTGTCACGTCCAGGACGCCGAGGTCGGTGATGATCCGGTGCACGCACCGTTCGCCGGTCAGCGGCAGGGTGCACTCGTCGAGGATCTTCGGGGTGCCGTCCTTGGCGGTGTGCTCCATGAGCACGATGACCCGGCGGGCGCCGTGCACGAGGTCCATCGCGCCGCCCATGCCCTTGACCATCTTGCCGGGGATCATCCAGTTGGCCAGGTCGCCGGTCCGGGAGACCTGCATCGCGCCCAGCACCGCGGTGTCGACATGGCCGCCGCGGATCATCCCGAAGGACAGCGCCGAGTCGAAGAAGGACGCCCCCGGCAGCACGGTCACGGTCTCCTTGCCCGCGTTGATCAGGTCGGGGTCGACCTCGTCCTCGCGCGGGTAGGGCCCGGTGCCGAGGATGCCGTTCTCCGAGTGCAGGACGACATGGACGCCGGGCGGGAGATGGCCCGGGACGAGGGTGGGCAGGCCGATGCCGAGGTTGACGTAGGAGCCGTCGGCGAGTTCGGCGGCGGCGCGGGCGGCCATCTGGTCACGGGTCCAGCTCATGCGCGTACGGTCCTCTTCTCGATGTGCTTCTCGGCGGCCTGGGCGGGGTCCAGCCGGACGACCCGCTGCACGTAGATGCCCGGCAGGTGCACCTCGTCCGGGTCCAGCAGGCCCGGCTCGACGAGTTCCTCGACCTCCGCGACGGCCACCCGCCCGGCCATCGCCGCCAGGGGGTTGAAGTTCGCGGTGGCCTTGCGGAAGACGAGGTTGCCGTGCCGGTCGCCGCGCCAGGCGCGGACCAGGGCGAAGTCGGTGGTGATGCCGTGCTCCAGGACGTACCTGCGGTCCTGGAAGGTACGGATCTCCTTCGCCGGCGAGGCGAGCGCCACCGAACCGTCGGACGCGTACCGCCAGGGCAGCCCGCCGTCCGCCACCTGGGTGCCCACCCCCGCCGGGGTGTAGAAGGCGGGGATGCCGGCGCCGCCGGCCCGCAGCCGCTCGGCGAGCGTGCCCTGCGGGACCAGCTCCACCTCCAGCTCACCGGCGAGGTACTGCCGGGCGAACTCCTTGTTCTCGCCGACGTAGGAGCCGGTGACCCGGGCGATGCGGCCCGCGCCGAGCAGGATGCCGAGGCCCTGCCCGTCCACCCCGCAGTTGTTCGACACGACCCTGAGCCCGGTGGCGCCCTGGTCGTACAGGGCGCTGATCAGGACGGCGGGGATGCCGCTGAGACCGAAGCCGCCGACGGCCAGCGACGCGCCGTCGGGAATGTCGGCGACCGCCTCGGCGGCGCTGGGACAGACCTTGTCCATGAGGGCCTTTCTGGTGCTGTTCGTGCAGGAACCGACGGGGCCGCCGTCGGCCGGGATCCCGGCGACCTCGCTCACGGCCGCTCGCGGGTACGGCGCCGGGCGGCCGGCAGCGGCAGCGGCTCGGCCCCCGCCACCACCGTGTTGGAGACGCTGCCGATGCCCTCCACGGTGAGCGTGACGGTGTCGCCCGGCTTCAGCGGCGGTGGGTCCTGCCTGCCCCGCACCCCCCACAGCTCGGCCAGACAGCCGCCGTTGCCGCAGGTCCCCGAGCCGAGCACGTCACCGGGCCGCACCCAGGTGCCGCGCGAGGCGTAGGCGACCATCTCCTCGAAGGTCCAGCTCATGTTGGACAGCAGGTCCTCGCCCACCACCTCGCCGTTCACCGAGGCGGTGAGCGCCAGCCGCAGGAAGCCGTCGGCGTCCCGGTACTTCTCGAACTCGTCGGCCGTGACCAGGTACGGGCCCAGGGTGGTGGCGGTGTCCTTGCCCTTGCACGGGCCGAGGTTCACCTTCATCTCGGCGGACTGGAGGTCGCGCGCGGACCAGTCGTTGAAGACGGTGTAGCCGACGATGTGCTCGCGGGCCTGGTCCGGGGTGAGGTCGCGGCCCTCCGTGCCGATCACCGCGGCGACCTCCAGCTCGAAGTCCAGCACGCCGGAGCCGGGCGGCACGGGGATGTCGTCGTGGGGGCCGTACACCGCGTAGGGGTTGGTGAAGTAGAACGTGGGGGCCGCGTACCACTGCTCCGGCACGCCCGCGTCGCCGTCGATGGACCGCCGTACGCCCTCGACGTGCTCCTCGAAGGTGACGAAGTCCCGCACGGTCGGCGGCTGGAGCGGCGGCAGCAGCCGAACCTCGCAGACGTTCGGCCCGGCCGGTGCGTCGAGCGCCGCCGAGCCCGCCGCCAGCAGTTGGGGCAGTCCGCCGCCATCGGCGAGCAGTTCGGCCAGCGAGCCGACGCCGGGCAGCGGGTGGAGCGCGCCGTCCTCCCCGACGACGGCCACCTGGCGTCGGGAGCGGTACTCGTACGTGGCGAAACGCATGGCAGGTCCTGTCGTCGGGCGAAGAGGAGAACGAGAGAACGGGGGAGCGGGAGGGTCAGACCGGCGGGGCCGCGAAGACGCCGCGGTCGACGTCGTTGAACGACTCCTTGGCGACCAGTTCGTTCATCGGGTTCGCCGTGCCCCACTGGTCGGTGACCTCCGGCCTGGAGAAGTCGTAGACGCTCGGGTGCCAGGTGTCCTCGTCGAGGAGTTCCAGCTCGGTCGTGTACTCGACGGTGTTGCCGTGCGGGTCGAGGAAGTAGGTGAAGGTGTTGTCACCGGCCATGTGCCGGCCCGGACCCCAGATCTTCTTGAAGCCGGCCCGGATCACCCGGCCGGAGCCCCGCATGTACTCGTCGATGCCGCGCATCTCGAAGGACACGTGGTGCAGCGAGGTGTGCGGGCCCTTCGCCAGCGCCATCGAGTGGTGCTGGCTGGAGATCCGCATGAAGTGCATGACCTCGCCCATGTGCGGCGAGCTCAGCGTGTCGGAGAGCCGGAAGCCGAGGTGCTCCTCGTACCAGGCGCGGGTGCGGTCCAGGTCGGGCGAGTTGAGCACCACGTGCGACAGCTTGACCGGGATCGACTCCTTCTCCTCGATCTTCCGGTGCCGGCGTACCTCGACGTCCGCGGAGACCTCGACGGTCCGGCCGTCCACGTCGAAGAACCGGAAGCCGTAACCGCCCCCGGGCGTGTCCACCTTGCCCGGCTGCGACACCAGCCGCACGCCTTGCGCGAGCAGACGCTCGGCGAGGGTGTCGACGTCCGCGGCGCTCGCCGCGCCGTACGACACCAGGTCGAGGCGTTTCTCGTCGGCCTTGCGCAGCCGGATCACGTACTGCTCGGGCGAGCCCTCGGCGGCCAGGAAGGAGATGCCCGAGTCCTCGGCGACCTTGGTCAGACCCCAGACACCGGCGTAGAAGTCCAGTTGCTTGTCGTAGTCGGGCACGGCGAGGTCGACGTGCCGGAGGTGGGTGAGCAGGCGGTCGCTCATGGGGGTTCCTCCTCAGATCAGGTTCAGCAGTGCGGCGGCGTTGCCACCGCGGACGGCGTGGAAGTCGGGGTCGGGCAGGTCCGCCGCGCGCAGCGCGCCCAGCGGGTCCTCGGTGCCCATGTCGAAGGGGAAGTCGGAGCCCAGCAGCACCCGGTCCGCACCCGCGACGCGGATCAGCTCCCGCAGCACGTGCGGGTCGTGGACGAGCGAGTCGAAGTACAGCTGCCCGAGGTAGCTGCTCGGCTCCCGGGCGCAGTCCCGGGCGTCGGGACGGGCCCGCCAGGCGTGGTCGGAGCGGCCCAGGTGGGTCGGCAGGTAGCCGCCGCCGTGTGCCGCGACCAGCCGCAGTCCCGGATGGCGGTCCAGGACCCCGGAGAAGATCAGATGGGAGAGCGCGACGGCGCTCTCGGTGGGCTGGCCGACGGTGTTGGACAGGTACCAGCGATCCAGCCGCTCGTCGAGCGTGCAGCCGAACGGGTGCAGGAAGAGCAGCGCGCCCGTCTCCTCGGCCCGCGCCCAGAGGGCGTCGTACGCCGGGTCCGACAGCTCGCGGCCGGGCGCGTGCGAGGAGATCTCCACGCCCTTGAGGCCCTGGCGCAGCGCGTCGTCGAGCAACGCGGGCGCCAGTTCCGGGTGCTGGAGCGGAACCAGTCCGAGCCCGGACAGCCGGTCGGGGGCCTTCGCACAGTGCGCGGCGGTGCCCTCGTTGGCCAACCGGCACACGCGGTCGGCCAGTTGCGGGTCCGCCCAGTAGTGGTAGTGCGACGGCGAGGGGCTCACCAGCTGTACGTCCACGCCTTGGGCGTCCATGGCGGCGAGCCGCACGGCGACGTCCGTCAGCCGGGGCACCCGCTGCCCGACCATGGGCCCGTTCACGGCCAGCGCCGCCGGCCCGTTGCGGCGGGCGTCCAGGGCGCTGGCCTCGGCCAGCTCCGGCCGTCCGGCGACGGCCTCCTCCACCTCCGGGAGCAGGAGGTGCGCGTGCACGTCGATCGTGGGCGCCGACGGGGACTCGGTCACGGCTGCTCCTTGAGGGCGGTGAGGGTACGGGCCATCAGACCGGGCACGTCCGCGTCCCGGCGGCCCTCCAGCAGCCAGTCGGCGAGCTGGCAGGAGGCGTCGACGACCGTGCGCACGCGGGGCAGCCGCCGGGCGTGGTACCCGGTGAGCACGCGGTCCACGGACTCGGCGTCCCACGTGTCCAGGTCGGTCAGCAGCTCGGCCAGGACCAGGACGTCCTCCAGGGACATCGCGGCGCCCTGGGCGAAGGTGGGCGGGCAGGCGTGGGCGGCGTCGCCGACCAGCACCACCCGGCCGCGATGCCAGGCGCCCTCCACCAAGTGCCGGTCGAACCAGGTGTAGTTGACGGCCTTCGGATCGGTGAACGCCTCGCGCAGCTCCGGCCAGGCACCGCCGTAGCCCTCGCTCAGCGCGCGCATCTCGTCGGCGTAGGAGGCCGGGTCGACGGTGGCGCGGTCGCGGGCCCGTTCCACGAGGTACGTGTAGACCGTGTCCTCGCTGGTCGGGCAGTAGCCCGCGATGAAGCAGCGGCCGCCGTAGATCATCTCGGTGCGGGTGACGCCGGCCGGGCGGGGCGCGGGCGCGCGCCAGATGCCCATGCCGACGGGCCGGGGCTCGTCGGTGATGCCGATCATGCGGCGGGTGGCGGAGTGCAGCCCGTCGGCGCCGGCCACGAGGTCGTAGCGGCGGCTGGTGCCGTCCGAGAAGGTGACGTCCACGCCGGTTCCGTCCTGCGCGAACGCGGTGGCGGTGGTGCCGAGGCGGACGTCGGCGCCGCAGGCGCGCACCCGGTCGATGAGGTGCTGCTGGAGCCCGGGGCGCTGCATGCCGATGTGGGCGGGCAACTGGTCTCCGCCCGTGCGCAGTTCCTCGTGGGCGTGGAGCACCGTGCCGTCGGGGGCGAGGACGGCGACCCCGTTCGCGGCGTACCCGTCCTTCTCGATGGCGTCGAGGACGCCCACCTCGCGCAGCACGCGCAGGGCGTTGCCCTGGAGCGTGATGCCCGAGCCGGCCGCGGCCTTCCAGTCGGGGCTCGCCTCGACCAGGTCGACGGCGATCCCGGCCCGGCGCAGCAGCACGGTCAGGGCGTTGCCGGAGGTGCCCCCGCCGATGACGAGGACGGTGGGTGTGGGGCGGTCAGCCATGTCGGGATACCTCCCGGGTCGGGGCCGCGCGGCTTCGGGCGGCTGGATGCGGCTCTCACCCGCCCGGACGACGGGCCGGGCGGTGGAGGAAGAGGTGGTGCGGGCCGGATGCGCCGTTGCTGTCCGGGAAGGACGGCGCATCCGGCGGCTGTGCGGGGCTACTTGACGGCGATCGGGTTGACCGGTGAACCGACCGCCCCGGTGATGGGCAGCGGCGCGGCGGTCAGCCAGAACTCGTGGACGCCGTCGGCGGCGCAGTCCTCGGCGAGCAGGTCCAGGTCCCACATCTCGCCTATGAGCAGACCCATGTTGGGGATGGCGACCTGGTGCAGCGGCTGGAAGGCGTCGTCGAACTCGTTCGGGCGCACTTCGAAGCCCCAGGTGTCGGTGGCGATCGCGGCGATCTCGGTGCCGTGCAGCCACCCGGCGGTCGTGAACGACAGCCCCGGCGCCGGCCCGCCCGCGTACTCGCCCCAGCCCTCGCGCCGGGCCCTGGCCAGCCGCCCGGTCCGCACGAGGACGATGTCACCGCGTCCCACGGCCACCCCGTGGGCCTCGGCGGTCGCCGTCAGATGCTCCTCGGTGACGGCGAACCCGTCCGGCAGCTCCCCGTCGGTGCCGACCACCCGGCCCACGTCGAGCAGCACCCCGCGCCCCGCGACGTAGGGCGCCATGTGCTCGATACCGGTGACGAGGTCGCCGTCGGAGGTGACGGTGCGCGCCGCGTCCCGCCCGTTCCAGGCCTTGCCGTGGTCGAAGATGTGCCCGAGCCCGTCCCACTGGGTCGAGCACTGCAACGGCATCGCGATCACGTCGTCGGCGCCGCCGATGCCGTGCGGGAAGCCCTGGTTGCCGAGGGCCGCGTCGGTGCCGGTGTCCAGCATGGTGTGGACGGGGTTGGTCCGGCGCCGCCAGCCCTTCTGCGGGCCGTCCATGTCGAAGGCCTGCGACAGCGAGAAGCTGGCCCCCCGCCGGACCAGCGCCGCGCCCTCGCGCCGCTTGGCCTCGTCGAGGAAGTTCAGGGTGCCGAGCACGTCGTCCGCGCCCCAGCGCCCCCAGTTCGAGTACGCCTTGGCGGCCTCGGCGATCGCGCCCTCGGGATCCTGCCGGTTCACGCCGACTCCTTCACACAGCGGGTGCGCTGGACGCCGAGCCCGGTCACGGACCCCTCCATCACGTCACCGTCCCGCAGCAGCCGCCCCCAGTGGATGCCGTTGCCGGCCGGGCTGCCGGTCAGCACCAGGTCGCCGGGGAGCAGCCGGGCCGTCTGCGAGATGTACGAGACCAGCCGCGCGATCCCGAAGAGCATGTCCTTGGTCGACTCGTCCTGCATGGTGTCGCCGTTCAGCTTCAGCGTCACCCGCAGGTCGCCGGGGTCGGCGATCGAGGCGGCCGGCACCAGCCACGGTCCGAGCGGCGTGAAACCGGGCGCGTTCTTGCAGCGCAGCCAGTCCGTGCCGATGGCCTTCATGTCCCGGCGGAAGACGGCCGCCCGGTCGGTGAGGTCGTTGGCGATCGTGTACCCGGCGACGTACTCCAGGGCCTCCTCGACCGGTACCCGGTACGCGGGGCGGGCGATGACGGCCGCCAGCTCCAGCTCCCAGTCCGGCTGCTCGGCCCCGTCGGGGAGCACGACGTCGTCGTACGGCCCGGCGACCGTCGTCGGCAGCCCGATGAAGACGTACGGCAGGTCCTCGGCCGCCCGCCGGTCCATCATCGCGGCGATCTCCTCGCGGGCCTCCTCGACCGTGCGCGGGTCGTCGGGGGAGCGGTGGGCGACCTCCAGGTCGATCACGTGCTGCCGGTAGTTCGCACCGGACTGGAAGATCTGCCGGGGCTCCAGCGGCGCGTGCACCCGCAGCTCCTCCAGCGGCCGCCACTCCTGGGCCGGGTCGTCCGCCAGGGCGTGCAGCACCGGGAGGGTCTCCTCCCAGCGCTCGACCACGGCGCGCAGCCCGGCCGGCGCCCAGTCCAGCGCCGCGCCCAGGTCGAGCACGTGCTCCCGGGCCAGCAGGCCGGGGAACGGCTCCCGGTCCGGAGCGGAGAACGTGCCGAGCGCGAACGGGCCGGCAGGTTGCGCGAACGTTGCCATCAGATTTCCTCCTGCGGGGTTGCGGTCTACTGTGGCCCTCGTGAGCGGATCACGGAAATAGATCCTGTGGATGCCGCGGATCGATGGCGTGGATGTCTCCCGACTGGCTAGGCGGTGCCCGGTGAACCTGTCCCGACTCGACCTCAACCTGGTCGTCGCCCTGCGCGCGCTGCTGGAGGAACGCAACGTCACCCGGGCCGGCGAGCGCGTCGGACTGAGCCAGCCCGCCATGAGCGCCGCCCTCGCCCGGCTGCGCCGCCATTTCGACGACGAACTGCTCGCCCGCTCCGGCAACGCCTACGAACTGACCCCGCTCGGCGTCTCCCTGCGGGACCGCAGCGCGACCGCCTGCGACCTGCTGGAGCGCGTGTTCTCCAGCCAGCCCGACTTCGACCCTGCGGCGGAGACCCGGGAGTTCACCCTGCTCGGCTCCGACTACGGAGCCGCCGTCTTCGGCGCCCCGCTGGCCCGCGCGCTCCACCACGAGGCGCCCGGCATCCGCCTCACCTTCCGGCACACCCCGCCGAGCGTCGAGGAGAACCCCGGCACCGTCCTCAGCACCATCGACGGCCTTCTCCTGCCGCACGGCATCATCGACGGCTTCCCCGCGGTCGACGTCCACCAGGACCGCTGGCTGTGCATGGTCGCCGACGACAACCCCGAGGTCGGCGCCGCCCTCACCCTGGACCAGCTGGCCGAACTGCCGTGGGCGGTCTACCAGCGTCCGTACGACGCCCCGGCCGCCCGCCAGCTGAGCATGCTCGGCATCAGCCCCCGGGTGGAGGTCTCCGTGCAGACCTTCCAGCTGCTGCCCTACATGGTCGAGGGCACCCGCAGGGTGGCGATGATCCAGGAACGCCTGGCCCGCAAGGTGGTGCGCTCCGCCGCGGTACGCGTCCTGCCCTGCCCCTTCGAGGCGGTCCCGGTCCAGGAGGCCATGTGGTGGCACCCGGTGCACGCCCAGGACGCGGCCCACATCTGGCTCCGCCGGAAGGCCGCGGAGGTGGGCGCGACGCTGACGCCGGCCGGAGCGCCCCGTTAGGGACGCGGGAACCGCGCGGCAGGCCACGCGGTGACGCCGCGGGCCGGCGGCGGGCACCGCGCCTCCCCGCCGCCCCTCAGGCCGCCCGCTCGGGCAGCGGCCCTGGATCCACGGCCCCGGCCGCCCGCCGCCGCACGGCGAAGAGCCCCGCCGCCACCACCGCGCAGGCGACCCCCAGCACCCCCACGGCCCCGGCGAGCGTGCCCACCGCCGACTGCGCTCCCAACAGCACCAGCGGACACACGAACTCCCCGCCGAAGAACGCGGCCGTCCACAGCCCCGTCCCCCGCCCGCGGTCCTCGAACGCCAGCCGCGACATCGCGCCGGTGAGCAGCGCCGGCAGCAGCATCCCCGTGCCCACACAGTTGACGACCGCCCCGACGACCAGCAGCGGAACGTTTCCGGCGAGGAACATCAGCCCGAACCCGGCCGCGCAGACGGCGAGCACGGCGGGCAGCATCGGCTCGGGGGAGCGCTTCAGCCGGGCGAAGGCGACGGCACCGCCGACCGTGGCCGCACTCGCGATCGCGGTGGCCAGCCCGATCACCCCGGACTGCGTCACCCCGAGGTCGTCGAGCAGGTACGACATCTCGACCGGGACGGTGTAGAAGACCATCGCCCCGAAGAAGGTCAGGGCGCAGATCCCGCGCAGCTGCCGCCAGGGGAAGGCACGCCGGACCTCACCGGGCGTCCGCGCGGTGGCCGTACCCGTCCGCGCCGGGCTCGGCAGCGCGGTGGCCATCAGGGGAGCGAGGACGAGACTCACGGCGTACACCCAGAACGGCACCCGCCAGCCGGCCGAGCCCGCCGCACCGCCGAGCACGAAGAACACGGTGGCCGAGGCGGACGCGCACATGGTCTGCAGGGCGAGGTAGCGCACCCGCTGCCGCCCGGAGTAGTAGTCGCCGATCAGCGTGGTGCAGCAGGTCATGATCGCGGCCTCGGCGACACCGACCAGCGCCCGGGAGGCGATGATCGCGCCGAGCGACTCCAGCCACAGCGGGGCGGTCCCGAACACGGCGTACAGCAGGGTCGCCACGACCAGCAGACGCTTGCGGCCCAGCCGGTCCACGATCACCCCGGCGAACGGCGCGAGCAGCGCCAGCGCCAGCGCCGGAACGGTCAGCGCGAGCGGCACCAGCGCCTCGGCGCCCGGCACGGACGCGAAGTGGTCCTGCATCTTCGGCAGCACGGGCGCGATCAGCACCGCGCCCAGGATCGGCAGGCAGCTGCCGGCCATCAGCAGGGTCACCCGCAGCAGGTGCGCAGGCCCCGTCCCCTCGACGGAGGACGGGGCGGTGTCGTCCACCGGGGCGGGGGACGGGGGCACGGATCCGGGCATGGCGACTCCAGGGACGGCGAGGAGAGCGGGCATGCCGTCAGGGGCGCCACCGGGGCGCGCGGCATGCGGGGGAGAACCCGCGCACCGGCGGCCGGTCCGGACGGCGACGTGCGGGGCAGGGACGACTATGGGGCGTGCCCGAGCCCGGTCGCCATCCCCCGCGTGATCCGAATCCCGGATCCGCCGCATCCACCCCGTGGATGAGAAGACCCCCGAAAAGTTTGAATATTCAAACGTGAAGGGCTAGGGTGCGCCCATGACCACGACGCCACGCTGGCTCAACCCCGAGGAACGACGGGCGTGGCTCGCCTACGTCCAGTTCTCCACCCATCTGTCGGACCATCTCAACCGCCAGCTGCGGCGCGACGCAGGGATGACCCACTCCGACTACACCCTGCTGGCCCACCTCTCCTCGGTCAAGGACAACTCCCTGACCATGTCCGAGCTGGCCGAACGCCTGAAGATCACCCGAAGCCGCCTCACCCACGCCGTGACCCGCCTCCAGGAGGCCGGCTACGTCGACCGCCGCGAGGACCCCGCCAGCCGGCGCAACCAGCTCGCCGTGCTCACCCCGGGCGGCGCCGCCCTCCTGGAGCGCGCGGCCCCCGGCCATGTCGAGGCGGTGCGCCGCGGGATCTTCGACGCCCTCACCCCCGAGCAGGTGACCCAGTTCGCCGAGATCGGCGAGGCGATCAACGCCGCGCTCCAGCGGATCGACGCCGACGGCGACGAGCAGGAGGCGCTGCCCTGGCGGCGCCGCTAGGGCGCTTCCGATGGATCTCCGCGGCGCGGGGGACACGGTCGGAGATGGCGAGGAGCGTGTGAAGGTTCGGTTCGCCTGATCCAACGCCGGGAATCCATAAGGGCGTTGTGATCATCGCGAAGGGAAACCGCTCGTGATACAGCCTGCGTCTCCTCCCATCCCCAAGGCGGCCGGATCACTTCCCCTCCTGGGGCACGCCGTGCCGCTGCTCCGGGACAACCTCGGCTTCGTCGCCTCCCTGCGCGGCCGGTACGGCCCGCTGGTCGAGATCAGTCTCCAGCCGGGCGCCTCGACCGTCGTGGTCCAGGACCCGGCGCTGATCCGGAGCATGCTCACCGACCTCGCCCCCCAGCTCGACAAGGGCCGCTTCTTCGAGAAGATGGGCGACCTGATGGGCGAGTCGGTGGTCACGGCCGCCGGGCCCGACCACGTCCGCAGACGCCGCCAGCTCCAGCCCGCGTTCGCCCGCACCGAGATCACCCGCTACGTCGACGTCATGCGCGCGGAGACGGCCGCCGTCGTCGACGGCTGGAACGACGGCCAGGTCATCGACGTGCGCGAGGCGATGGTCGGGCTGTCCCTCGACATGCTGACCAAGACGGTCTTCGCGGGCAGCATCGATGGTGAAACGTTCCTCCAGCTGCGCCGGAACCTCGCGGTCGTGATGAACGGGGTCGGCACGCGCATCATCCTGCCCGACTGGATCGCCCGCCTCCCGCTGCCGGTGAACCGGCGCTTCGCCCGCGCCCGCGACGCCGTGCGGGCCACCGTCCACACCGCCGTCGCCGACCTGCGCGCCCGTGGGCGTGACGGCGGCGACATGCTGTCCATGCTGCTGACCGCCGAGGACGAGACGACCGGCCGCCCGCTCGGCGACGACCAGATCTCCGCCGAGATCCTCACCCTCGCGGTGGCGGGCACCGAGACGACCGCGAGCGTCCTGTCCTGGGTCCTCTACGAACTCGCCCGCCACCCCGGCATCGAGGCACGCGTCCTCGCCGAACTGGCCGAGGTGCTCGGCGACCGCCCCGTCGCCTTCGAGGACATCCCCCGCCTGCCCTACCTCAACCGGGTCGTCACCGAGGCGCTCAGACTGCACCACACCGGGTGGCTGGTGACCCGCCGCACCCTCACCGCGATCGAACTGGGGGAGTGGACCCTGCCCGCCGGCACCGACCTCGCCTACTGCCAGCACGCCCTGCACCGCGATCCCGCCCTCTACCCCGAGCCGCTGCGCTTCGACCCCGACCGCTGGCTCGACGCGTCCCAGTCGCCCCCGCAGGGAGCCTTCCTCCCCTTCGGGGCGGGCAAGCACAAGTGCCTGGGCGACCGCTTCGCCACCACCGAGCTCGTCACGGCGACCGCCACCGTCGTACGGCGCGTACGGTTCGCGCCCGTCGGCGGCCGGCCCGTTTTGCCCGTGGCCAGAGCGACCGTCCGCCCGGGGAAGATGCTGATGGCCGTCGGCCCCCGCCGCCCCTGACCGCCGCACGACCCGGAACCGGGAAGGGCTCGGCACTCTTCCCTTCGAAGCCGTGTTCCATTTCCGGGCGGGATCGGGTTATGGTCACCATCCGAGAGGATCATGCACGGAGGTATCCCCGGATGGAGAACGCCGCACCCGCCCGACGGGGCCGTCCCCCAGGTCCAGACGCCGCCGAGGGGGAGCTGACGAGCCGTCAGTCGGCCATCGTCCGCTGCATCACGGAGGCGGTGGACCGGCAGGGCTACCCGCCGTCGATGCGGGAGATCGGCCGGGCCGTCAACCTCGCCAGCACCTCCTCGGTCGCCCACCAGCTGATGGTCCTGGAGAGCAAGGGCGTCCTCCTGCGCGACCCGCACCGGCCCCGCGCCTACCGGGTACGTCCGTCCTGGGCGCCGGACCTGGGCCCGCGCAGCCCCGCGCCGGCCGAGGTCCCGCTCGTCGGCCGCATCGCCGCCGGTGCGCCGCTGCTCGCCGAGGAGATGATCGAGGACGTCTACTCCCTGCCCCGGCAGATCGTCGGCGAGGGCGACCTGTTCGCCCTGACCGTCTCCGGCGACAGCATGATCGAGGCGGCGATCTGCGACGGCGACATCGTCACCGTCCGGCGCCAGGACAGCGCCGACCACGGCGACATCGTCGCCGCGCTCCTGGAGGACGAGGCCACCGTCAAGGTGCTCCGCAGACAGGACGGCCGGGTGTGGCTCATGCCCCGCAACCCGTCCTACGACCCGATCCCCGCCGACGACGTCCAGATCCTGGGCAAGGTCGTCGGCGTCCTGCGGCTGCTCTGAGAGGAACGGCCCCGTGGAGCGACCTGAGCCCGGCCTGGACACATGGAGCGTCGAGCGCCTGGCGGACCGTGTGGCCGGGCTCCACCGCGACCGGGAGCTGGAGTCGATCCGGCTGATCGCGCAGGGCCGTGTGTACCACTCCCCGGAGCCGCGCGAGGCGCGGCTCCGCTGGGCCAAGGTGTCGCTGGAGGCGAACCGCCGCTACCACGGCGACGGCGTGTGGGACCAGATGCGGATGCACGTCCAGGAGTTCATGCTGCGCAGGTGGGTCATCGAACGCCTCGGCGCCGACGCCGACGCCGACCCGGACTGGGACCCGCAGGCCCTGGCCGCCGACACCCTCGCCACACTCACGCTCGGGGTGCGGCAGGCGGAGGCGGCGGCGCCGGGCTGGCCGGAGCTGACGATCGAACAGATAGGTGAGCTGCGCCGGCACAAGGCCCTCACGGCTCACGTCGAGTGGCTGCTGCCCAGGCTCTCGCCCGGTCCGGTCCGGGACCGGCTGGCCGAATGGGTGCCCGTGCGCCGGCAACTGCCGTGAGCGGGGCGGCGAAGGGTGGGGCCGCCGGATGCGGCGGATACCGGGGATGATTGTCTGACTCCGGCACTTGCAACCCGATCCGGCTTCGCCGGCAGGAGGATCCCGCAGTCATGAGCAACGTCCATGCCTACGAGTACAAGGTCGTCACGTTCCGGGAGTCGCTGATCGGCGACGCGCTGGACAGCGACAAGCTGGAGAAGGTCCTCAACAAGCACGCCGAGGACGGCTGGGGCCTCAAGGCGATCACCGCCGCCGACGTGAAGGGCCGGATCGGCCCCGGCGCCGTCGAGGGCCTCCTGCTGACCTTCGAGCGCCCGCGGGTCTGACCGGCACACCGCGTGACGCCGCCCTGCCGCCCCCGGACCACGACGGTCCGGGGGCGGTGTGGTCAGGACACGTCCGCGCAGGAGGTGCCCACCCTCAGTCCGTCCACGCGGTGGACGACGTCGCTCTCGGGGGTGTCCCGGTCGTAGGCGCCCCACTTGGGGTGCTCCTGACCCCGCACATCGCCGGTTCCCTGGGCGGTGAACTCGGCCGCATGACCGATCACGCCGCCGCCGAGATCACCCGCTACGCGCAGGGCCTGTCCTTCGCCCACCCGGTCCGCCCGGTCCACTCGCAGGACCTGTCACACACGGCCTGACCAACCCGCGTCGGAGGAATCCGGGCCGGAACGATGCCTGCCGCGCGCCGGGGACCGCTGACCGAGCCACTGTTCGGCGTCCCACGCCTCGAACCGCTCCACCTCGGTGAACCCCAGCTTCGCCGCGAGGCGCATCGAACGGCCGTTGGCACTCTGGGTGGTGAGGACCACCGGTTCGCCGGGCAGTACGCCGTCGAGCCAGTCGAGCGCCGCCGCGCAGGCCTCGGCGGCGTACCCGAACCCCCACGCCCGCGGCAGGAACAGGTAGCCGAGGTCGAGCTTCCCCACGGCCGCCGGACTGCGGTGTTCCGTCGCCCTCCGCAGCAGGATCTGGCCGATCATCGTCCCGTCGAGATCGACGACGAAACACCCGGGCCACCGACCGGGCACCTCCGGCGCCGCCCGCTCGACCTCGTCACGCGGGCGGGCGCCGCCGAGGTAGGTGTGGACCTCGGGCGAGGCGTGCAGCTCGACGAACGCCGTACGGTCCCGTGCCTCGGACGCGCGGAGCACCAGCCGTTCGGTCCTGACCGGCTCGGGCGGCCAGGCTACGGCTCCCAGATCATCCATCCGCGCACGCTAACAGGTGCCCGGACCACCACGACGACAGAACGCCCTAGCCGCCGTCGCCCCCACCGGCACTTCCCGCACCGGCACTTCCCGCACCAGCACTTCCCGCACCGGCTCCTCCGCCCCGACGCTGCTGTCCTGGCCGGGCGCGTCGGCTTCGGCGTTGTCCGCCGGTGACGGGCGCGACCGTGGCGTCCGGGTCGGTCAGGCGCAGCGAGGTGCGGCGGCGTGCGACCAGACCGGCCGCGATCAGGAGGAGGAACGGCAGCCAGGCGACGGCGTAGGCGACACCGTAGCGGTGGATGTCCAGGATGGAGCGGTGCGGGTCCACATCACTGCTGTTGACGCCGAAGTAGGCGAGGAGCAGCGCGGGTGGGAGCGCGATGACCGAACCGGCGGCGATCGCCGCGGCCAGTACCCGGTCCCGGCGCTCGGCGTAGCGCTGGGACGCCGTCTCCAGGTCGACGCGGCGGGTCGCGAGCACGGCGTCGACGCGCTCGACGATGCGGGACGTGTTGGCCAGCGCGTCCGCCAGCGCGGAGACGCCGCGCAGCGACGCGTGGAAGCCCTCGACCAGGAGCTCCGGGATGAGGATCGTGTCGGCGTACGCCTCGACGCTGAAACTCAGGTCGAGCTGGAGGTCGCTCAGCCTGCGCGAGAGCCAGGCGACCAGGGAGCGCGCGTCGTCGACCGTGTCGACCACCGCCGCCCGGTCCAGCTCCAGCGCCTCGAACGCCTGCTGCCGGATGCGGTGCACGGCGGCGACCGCGTTGACGATCCCGGCCGCGGCCACGGCGAAGGCGTTCTCCACCGGGGGTGCGAAACCGACGACCAGCGACACCCCCCTGCCGTGCGCCACCATGGTCTGACCGGGGTTGTTGAGCGTCTCGGGCCGGCGGATGCCCAGCCTGGCGCCGGTGCCGCCGGCCAGCGTGCCGCGGAGGACGACCGTCACCACGTCCGAGCCGACGGCGTCCTCGGCCGTGTGCTCGGCGAGCAGTTCCCGTGCCAGCGCCGCGCCGGGAAAGACACTCTGGTGGACGTTCCGCCCGAACGCGAGCGGTGCCTGTCCTGCGGGCCGGTCCGTCGCTCCGTGTGCGCGCAGCCGTCGGTCGAGCCATGCGGTCAGCGGCTCCTCACCGACACACATCGCGGAGCGGTCCTGCCAGGTGGCGTAGAGGGTCTCCGCGATGGTGTCCGGGCGGTTCGCCTCGTCGGGCAGCTCGATGTCCACGAAGAGCAGCGGGTCCTGGCGGGGGGTGACGGCCAGGGTGACGGTCGCACCGCCCACCCGGGCCGCGCCCGACGGCAGCGTGAACTCCGGTACGCGCTCGTGCAGCACCAGCCGGGGCAGCAGCCGCCCCGCGGCCTCCACGTGCGCGCTGAACCGGCCGAGGTCGAGCGCCCCGGTCAGCGGACGGAGCACGCCGTCCGGCACCCGTACCTGCGGTGTGAGGTTGTACATCAGCAGCAGCCGTGTACGGTCCCTGACCGCCGTGTCCGCCCGTGCCACGACGCCCCCTTCGCCGGACGGTCGCCCGCGGCAGCAGCCTAGCCCCGCGTCCCGCTGCGAGGGGATGGCTGTGCACCAAATCAACTACCGTGAAAATGCAGGCAGTTGGGGCGATCGATTCAACCGCACACGGGCCGGTGACCGGTACCGGGCAGGTACAGGGACCGTTCCTGCTCCGTGATGTCCCGGTGGACGGCCCGGCAGAGGTCGCGGATCAGCGTCGGCCTTCCGGGCAGGCGCGCGTCCCACAGCCGCACCGTGCCGGCGCTGTCGCTGATGGCCGGCCTGCGGCCGTCGGGACTGAAAGCGAGCCCGACCTCGCCTCGGTGGTCCGGCGCGATGTGCGTGGTCACGCCGGTCCCCGGGTTCCAGAGCCGGACGGTGCCGTCGTCGGGCGAGTCGTCCGCCGAGGCCCCGATGGCGAGGGCGGTGCCGTCCGGGCTGGAGAAGGCGGTGTCGGCGGTGGTTCCGGACCGGTGGAGTGCGGCCCGGAGCCGGCGGCTCGCGGTGTCCCACAGCCGCTCCACCCCCGACGCGCTTCCCGTCGCGACGGTACGGCCGTCTGGGCTGAAGGCCACCGCTTCCAGGGAGTCGAGGGCATCGGTCGTCAGGATCGCCCGGATCCGGCCGGTGGCCGGATCCGACAGATAGACCCGGCTGTGGTGACGACCCACTGGAGTGACCTTCCTTCGCCGAGGCTTCTGTCCGGCGAGGGGTCAGCCGCCCGGCACCGCCGCCAGGAGGTGAGCGGTGTAGGTGTCGCCGGGGGTGTCGAAGACGGCGGACGTGGGGCCCGTCTCGACGATGCGGCCGGAGCGCATCACCGCCACGCGGTCGGCGATGTCCCGGACCACGGCCAGGTCGTGCGAGATGAACAGGTAGCTCAGGCCCAGGTCGCTCTGGAGCTCGGACAGCAGATCGAGGACCTGGGCCTGGGTCGTGACGTCCAGCGCGGACACCGGCTCGTCGCAGACCACCAGGTCGGGTTCGAGGGCCAGGGCTCGGGCGATGGCGACGCGCTGGCGCTGGCCGCCGGAGAGTTCTGCGGGGCGCCGTCCGGCCAGCGACCGGGACAGGCCGACCCGTTCCAGCAGCCCGCCGATCCGGTCCGTGTCCCGGGGCAGACCGAACGCGCGCAACGGTTCGGCGACGATGCTCTCCACGCTCAGCAGAGGGCTCAGCGAGTTGTACGGGTTCTGCTGGACGAGCTGGAAACGCCGCCGCAGCCGCCGCAGTTCGCGGGCGCGCGCGGAGTGCAGCGGTACGCCGTCGAAGTGGACGGCGCCGCTGGTCGGCCGCTCCAGTGCCATCACCGTCCGGGCGGTGGTGGACTTGCCCGAACCCGACTCGCCGACCAGGGCCAGGGTCTCGCCGCGCTCCACGGTGAAGCTCACCCCGTCCACCGCCCGGAACCGGAACCGGCTGCCGTCCGGGCGGCGGGCGGCGAACTCCTTGACCAGGTTCTCCACCCGCACCAGCGGCTGTTCCGGCGCCGCCCCGGACCCCGCGCCGGACAGCGGCACGGCGGCGGACACCGGTACGGCGGCTGCACGGCCGCGGCCGGCCCACGGCTCGCGTTCGCGCCCGCGTCCGCGCCCGGGGATGCTGCGCACCAGCAGCCGCGTGTACTCGTCGTCCGGTTCGTGCAGGACCTTGGCCGGCGGGCCCTGTTCGACCACCCGGCCCCCGGACAGGACGACGATGTGCTGGGCCCGCTCGGCGGCGACGGCCAGATCGTGGGTCACGAGCAGCAGCGCGGTGCCCGTCCCGGCGCGCAGCAGGTCCAGATGGTCGAGGATCTGCCGCTGCACCGTCACGTCCAGCGCGCTGGTCGGCTCGTCGGCGATGATCAGCCGGGGCTCACAGGCCCACGCGATCCCGACCAGCACCCGCTGCCGCATGCCCCCGGACAGTTCGTGCGGGTACTGCCGGGCCCGCCGGGCCGGGTCGTCGAGCCCCGCGTGCTCCAGGATCGCGACGGCCCGCCGGGCGGCCTCCGCCCGGTCGCAGAGCCCGTGCACCAGCAACGCCTCGGCCACCTGGGGGCCGATCCGCTGGGTGGGGTCGAGGGAGACGCCCGGGTCCTGCGGGACGAACCCGATGTCCCGGCCCCGCAGGGCGCGCAGCCGGGACTGCGGCAGCCCGAGCAGGTCACCCGTGCCGTCGAACTCGACCGTGCCGGAGGTCACTTGGGCGGTCGGCGGCAGCAGGCCGAGCGCGGCGAGCGCGGTGGTGCTCTTGCCGGAGCCCGACTCGCCGACCAGGGCGACGACCTGGCCGCTCGGCACGTCGAAGGACACCTCGTGGACGACCGGTGGCCGGCCCGCGTAGGCGACGGACAGGCCGCGTACCGAGAGCGCGGGCACCGGCTCGGCCGCGGGGCCCGGATCGGTCACGCAACCCGGGCCGGCTTCGGAGGGGGAGGTCATGTGCTCCTCCGGGAGTGGGAGATGCGGTTGACGGACAGGACGATCGCCACGACGACGAGTCCCGGGACGGTGGTGAGCCACCACGCGCTCTGCAGGAAGTCGCGGCCCCCGGAGATCAGCGACCCCCACTCCGGCTGCGGCGGGGGTTCGCCGTAGCCGAGGAAGCTCAGGCCGGCGATGGCGAGCAGCGAGGTGCCGAACTCGACGGTCGCCAACACCACCGCGGGCCGGTAGGAGTTGGGCACGACGTGGCGGACGACGACGGTCCAGCGGTGCACGCCCGCGGCCCGGGCCGCCTCGACGAACCCGGCCTCGCGCACCTTGAGCACCTCGCTGCGCACGGTCCGCGCGAACCCGGCCACGCCCGCGACACCGACCGCGACCGCCACCTTCACCGCCCCCTGTCCGAGGACCGTGATGATCGCCATGGACAGCAGCAGGCTCGGGACGGCGAGCAGCACGTCGCAGACCCGCATCACGCACTCGTCCACCAGCCCGCCGAAGTAGCCGGCGAGCAGGCCCAGCAGGGAGCCGACCACCACGGCCAGCGTGACCGCGAGGAAGACGCCGCTCAGCGACAGCCAGGCGCCGTGCACGACCCGCGCGTACAGGTCACGGCCCAACTGGTCGGTGCCGAACGGGTGGTGCCAGGACGGTCCGAGCAGTTTGTCGGCGGGATCGCCGAGCAGGGGGTCCTGCGAGGTGAACAGGTCCGGGGCCAGCGCCCACAGCAGGACGAGGGACAGGACGAGCCACGACACGATCAGACCGGTCGCGGGCGGCCGGCGCCGGGCGGCCGGCCCGGTCGGCGACTTCTCGGCGGGCACGGGCGCGGAGACGGGGGCGCTCACGCGGTCACCGCCGTGAGCCGGATCCGCGGGTCGATCACGCCGTACAGGAGGTCGACCGACAGGCTGATCAGGACGAACACGCCCGCCGCGAGCAGCACCACCCCCTGGACGACCGGCACGTCCCGGGCCGAGACCGCGGCCTCCGCGGTCTGGCCGAGGCCCGGCCGGGAGAACACGGTCTCGGTGAGCACGGCGCCGCCCAGCAGCTGCGCCGTCCACACGCCGACCGTGGTCAGCGTCGGCAGGGACGCGTTGCGCAGCACATGCCGGCCGAACAGCCGTGCCGTTCCGACCCCCTTGGCACGCAGCACCTGGACGTACGGTTCGCCGAGGGTGGTGGCGATGCCGTCGGAGAGGACCTTGGCGGTGGCCGCGGCGAGCGGCAGCGCCAGGGTGACGGCCGGCAGTACGAGGGTCGGTACGCCCTGGTCGCCGAAGGCGGGGAACAGGCCCCAGCGGAAGGAGAACAGCTGGAGCAGCATCAGGCCGACCCAGAAGGTGGGCATGGCGACCCCGACCGCGGGCAGCGCCTCCAGCAGGCCGCGGAGCCTGGCGCTGCGGGTGGTCCGGGTCCAGACCGCCAGCGCGCCCCCCAGCAGCACGCCGAGGACCAGGCCGGACACCGCCAGCTCCAGGGTCGGCGGCACGGCTGCGCCCAACAGGTCGCCGACCGGCGTCCGTTGCTGGAAGGACGTGCCCAGGTCGAGATGGAGCAGCCGCCACAACTGGTCGCCGTACTGCACGATCAGCGGCCGGTCGGTGCCGAACTCCGCCCGCAGCGCCCGGATCTGGTCGGCGGGCGTGTTCTGGAGCGCCTCGGGGCCCAGCATCATCTCCACCGGGTCGCCGGGCAGCAGGTACATGAGGAGGAAGGTTCCGGTGAACGCCGCCCACAGCACCAGAAGTGCTGTGGCGGCGCGCCGGACGAGAAAGCGGGGCATCAGGAGGTCCGGCCGGCGTCGTAGAGGAGGATCCGGGACGCCGCGTCGAAAGTGATGCCGGTGATCTTCGCGGAGACTCCGACGACCTGGGTGAGCTGGCTGAACGGGAAGGCGTAGCCCTCGTCGACGAGGATCTGCTCGGCCTCGGCGGCCAGCTTGTTGCGCTCGGCGGTGTCCGTGGTGGCGAGCTGGGCGGCCAGCACCTTCTCCAGACGCGCCTCCTGCGGCTCGTCACCCGTGAACCAGGCGAGGTTGCCCGCCGACTTGGAGAACGCGGCGCGCAGGATGTCCGGGTCCGGGCGGCTGACCGAGGTGGAGCGCAGGTCGTAGTCGCCCTTGGCGGAGGCGGTGGCGTACTCGGCGGCGGTCACCTGCTTGAGCTTCAGGTCGACGCCGACGGCGCGCAGTTGATGCTGGACGGCCTCGATGACGTTGGCCTGGTAGAAGTAGAGCAGGCTGATCGACAGCTTCTTGCCGGCCTTCTCGCGGATGCCGTCCGAGCCCTTCTTCCAGCCGGCCGCGTCGAGCAGGGACTCGGCCTTGTCCGGGTCGGCCTTCAGGGACGCGGACAGGTCCGTGTAGCCGGGCGTCGTGTCGCCGAGCACACTGCTGGCCACGCCGTACGACGGGGACAGCACGGTGTCGGTGATCTCCTGCCGGTCGACGGCCAGCTGGATCGCCTTGCGGACGTCGGCGTCCTGGAGGATCTTCGAGCTCTTCAGGTTGGGGGCCGCGCCGATGACGACGCCGGGGTTGACCCGGGACAGCAGGGTGTAGCCGGCGCTCTTCAGCGAGGACTCGTCCTGGGACTGCACGGTGGTGGCGACGTCCACCTGGCCCGACTTGAGGCTGCCGGAGCGGACGCTCGGCTCGGTGACCACGTTGTAGGTGACCTTGTCGAGATAGGCGTCACCGGAGTGCTCGGCCAGCGCGGACGCCCACTTGTAGCCGGTGCGCCTGACGAGCGTGGTGCTGGAGTCCTTCGTGTACGACGAGAACTTGAAGGGCCCCGAACCGATCAGGCCCTTTCCGGTGCAGCGGTCGGCGAGCGACGCCTTGAGGCCGGCGGTGGACAGCAGACCCAGCGTCGGGGTCGAAGCGGCCATCAGGAACTGGGCGTTGGGATTGTCGAAGGTGACGGTGAGGTTCTGCGCGTCCTTGACCTCGGTGCCCGCGTAGCCCAGCAGGTACTGGCTGCCGTAGGGCGACTTGGCGCCGGCCGCGACGATCGAGTCGAAGTTGGCCTTCACGGCCGCGGCGTTGACGGGGGTGCCGTCGGAGAACGTGATCCCCGAACGCAGGTGGAAGGTGAAGGACCTGGCGTCGGCGGACGCCTTCCACTTGTCGGCGAGCCAGCTGACGAACTTGCCGCTCTTGGGGTCCTGGGCGATGAGCGAGTCGACCACCTGACGGTTGATCACGGCGCTCGCGATCAGCGTGGACTGCTGGGGGTCGAGGCAGACCGGGTCGGAGTCGATGGCGATCTTCAGGCTGCCGCCTGCCTTGGGAGAGGCCGAGGCGCCGGAAGCGGAGTTGCCGGTGCCGGTGCCGCAGGCGCTGAGGACGGCGGCGAGGGAGAGCGCGAGACCGGGAACGGCGGCTCTGCGCAGGACATGGGTGGGTGGCGTCCGCATGACGGCGGGATCCTTTCGGCGGCGTGTACGGCGAAGCGGTGTGTACGGCGAGGAAGCGGTGCGTAGGGCGAGGAACCGGTGCGTGCGACGAGGTACCGGTGTGTGCGGCGAAGAGGCGGGGCGTCGGCCGCTGACCCGCCCTTCCGCGCCCCGCCCCGGCGGTCATCCGGCGGCGGCCGCCGCGCGGAGGTCGTCGAGGTTGGTGGCGGAGAAGTCGCGGTCGCCCGACTCGATCTCGCTGAGCAGGCGGCCCAGGGCACGGCCCAGCGGCGTGGCCACCCCGTGGCGTTCGGCGAGCGCGGCGTAGCCGTC
Source organism: Streptomyces sp. NPDC104367 (assembly GCF_055583825.1). Lineage (NCBI taxonomy): Bacteria > Bacillati > Actinomycetota > Actinomycetes > Kitasatosporales > Streptomycetaceae > Streptomyces > Streptomyces sp. NPDC104367. Next base: position 179,501 of record NZ_JBVJND010000007.1, read on the forward strand.
GTCGCGGCTGGGCCGCTCGATGGGACGGCGTCGTACCGCGAGGTCGCGGAAGACCCCGCTGCGGTCCTTGGGCTGCCCGGCCAGCCAGGTGACCAGCCGGTCGAGTGCGGCGGTGCGGGCCCGTTCGGAGGCGGCGGCGGAGAACGCGTACGGCTCGTACGCGTCGAAGGCCTCCAGGGCGATCCCCTCGGCGACGGCGACCGCGGTGCTCTCCGCGGCCGCCGCCGCGGCCAGGTCGCGGTGGGCGTCGACGATGCCGGCGATCGGCGCGTCGACCAGGGTGGTGACGCCCAGGATCGCGCCGAAGCCGCGCTTCGCCCAGCGGAAGCCGGGAAGGTTGGCGGTGGCGCTGACCGGGCCGTAGGCGCGCAGGTCCGCGGCGAGGTCCAGGACCCGGCGGTCGGGGGCGCCGCCGTCCGGCAGCCCGACGGCCAGGGCGCCCGCCCCGCCGTCGCGGATCACCCCGGGTTCCAGGTAGTCGGCGAAGATGTTGACGAAGATCCCGAGGGTGCGGTCGGTGCCGACCTGGTCGGCGATGACGGGTTCGTTGCGGCCGTTCTGCGCGGACACCACGAACCCGTCGCCGGTGAGGCGTGCCGCGATCCACTCGGCGGCCCGCGCCGTGGCCTGCGACTTGACGGCGAGCAGGACCGGACCGGACATCGGCGGCAGTTCGGGGTCGTCGGTGGTGTGGGCGGCGGCGACCCGGACGGTGTCGTCGGTGCCGTCGGGCCGGCGGACGCTGAGCCCGTTTCGGCGGACGGCGGCTATGTGGTCGGCGTCGGTGTCGACCAGGGTGACCTGGTGGCCGTCACGGGCGAGGGCGTGGCCGAGGGTCGCGCCGATGGCGCCGGCGCCGACGACGGTGTAGGTGGTCATGAGCGGGCCTCCGGGGTGCCGAGCTGCCAGGGGGTGGGTTCGGGCCAGTGGTGGGGCAGGGCGGTGGTGCCGGCCGAACCGCCGCCGTCCACCGGCAGGTCGGCGCCGGTGATCCAGGCGGCCTCGGCGCCCAGCAGGAAGCGGACGGCCGGGGCGATGTGGGCGGCCTCCGCGCGGCCCGGCAGCAGGGACCGGCCGACGGCCTCGGCGTAGCCGGGGGTGACCGGGTTGACCGGGCTGTCGACGCCGACGAAGCCGGGGGAGACGGCGTTGACGCGGATGCCGTACGGGCCGAGTTCCACGGCGGTCGCCTTGGTCGCCATGACCAGGGCCGCCTTGGAGGTGGAGTAGTGGGCGGCGCCGGGACGGGCCCGCAGGGCGGCGCCCGAGGCGATGTTGACGACGGCCGGGGTGCGGCCGGCCGGGCGGGCGTGGTGCGCCAGGCGCTGCGCGGTCAGGACCGCGGCCCGGACGTTGACGTGCTGCACCCGGTCCCAGAGTTCGGCGGTGAGATCCTCGAAGGGGATCGCCGGATAGATGCCCGCCGCGTTCACCAGTGCGTCGACCGGCGCCTGCGACCAGGCCTCGTCGATGAGCGCGGCGGCGAACGCGGCGTCCGCGAGGTCGCCGGTGACGGCCCGTACGGGCACGCCGTGCCTGGCGTGGACGGCGTCGAGCACGGCGGTGAGGGCGTCGGCCCTGAGGTCGGCTCCGGTGACGTGCCAGCCGTGGGCGGCGAGGTCGTCGGCGATGGCGGCGCCGATGCCGGAGGCGGCTCCGGTGACGACGGCGTGCGGACTCATCCGAGTCCTCCTTCGGTGCGTACGTGGCGGGCGATCTGCTCGTGGGTGGCGAACCAGACCGGGCCCGAGGCGGTGATGTGGCGCAGGAGTTCGGCCAGCAGCCAGATCCGGGAGCGGTGCCCGGAGATGGACGGGTGCAGGGTCAGCTGGAAGAGGCCGCCGTCGCGCAGGGCGCCGTCGAACTCGTCCCGCCACACCCGCAGCACCTCGCGCGGCGGTGTGTAGGGGCGCAGTCCGGCGTAGCGGACCATGGCGAAGTAGGGGGCGTCGTCGCGGATCCACTCCACGGGGAGTTCGACCACGCCGGTGGGCTCGCCGTCCTCCAGCAGCTCGTACGGCTCGTCGGCGGCCATCAGCGAGGAGTCGTACAGGAAGCCGAGTTCCCGGACGACGCTCAGGGTGTCCGGGGAGAAGTCCCAGGACGGGGTGCGGATGCCGACCGGCCGCCGCCCGGACAGCCGCTCCAGGGTGTCGAGGCTGCGCAGGGTCAGCTCGCGCTCGTCGGCGCGGGAGAGCAGGGTGTTGCGCTCGTGGATCCAGCCGTGCACGCCCACCTCGTGACCGGCCGCCGCGTAGTCGGCGATCTCGCCCGGGTGCAGCAGCGCGGAGACGGCGGGCACGAAGAACGACGCGGGCACCCCGTGTTCGTCGAGGAGGCGCAGGATGCGGGGTACGGCGACCCGTGCGCCGTACTCGCCGGCGGCCAGCACACCGGGGGTGGTGTGGCCGTCGCGCAGAGCGGGCGTCTCGTGGTCGCTGTCGAAGGAGACCGCGACCGCGACCCGGGCGCCGCCGGGCCAGGAGGCCGGGGTGAGATCGCGGCCCGCGCGCACCCGTCCGACCAGGCCGCGCCAGACCGGCTCGGGCCACTGCCAGGGTTCGCGTCCGGACTCGTCCGGCGGGTGCTGCTCACTGGTCATCGTTCTTCTCCCAGGAAGGACTCGACGACGTCCTGCAACGCGTCGGTGGTCAGGCGGAGGCTCTCGACGTCGACGTGCTCGTCGTCGCCGTGGAAGAGACGGCGGTAGCGGCCGACGTCCCATGCGGAGGTGTAGAGACCGAACCCGTAGGCGGTGCCGCCCCGTTCGCGGACGAAGCGGGCGTCGGTGCCGCCGGCCGTCAGGGACGGCAGCGGGGCGCGGCCGGGGAACCGGCGGCCCACGGCGGCGCCCACCGCGTCGTAGAGCCGGCCCGTGCCGGACTGCGAGGCGGTGCGCGAGCCGAGCCGTTCGACGGTGATGAACTCGGTCAACTCCCCCAGAGCCGACAGCAGTTCGGCGTCCGCCTCGGCCTCGTCCTGGCCCGGCAGGCCGCGGATGTCCACGTCCACCACGGCGGTGCCGGGGATCACGTTGAGCTTGTTCCCGGCGCGGACCACGGTGGGCGTGAGGGTGAGGTGGGTCAGCGCGTGGCCGAAGCGGGCCGCCTCGCCGAGGTGGTGCAGGTGGTCGTCGAGGGTGGCCGGGTCCAGCAGCCCGGCGGTGGCGGCGGGCGGCAGCTCCTGCGCGCGGACGTACGCCTCCCAGCGTTCGTCGGTACGGGCCGCCGGGCGGTGCCGCGCGATCCGGACGGCCGCCTCGGCGGCGATCACCGCCGCGTTCCGCGCGCCCCACGGCATCGAACCGTGCCCGGAGCGGCCCCGCACCAGCAGCCTGCGGGGGAAGGAGCCCTTCTCCCCGACCGTGACGGTCACCGCGCCCGAGCCGACGTGCGCGCCCGCGCTCTCGGTCAGGGCGTGGTCCCAGGAGAGGAGTTCGGGCCGGTTGCGGGCGATCCAGCCGGCGCCGAACCGGCTGCCGGCCTCCTCGTCCGCGACGGCCGCGAACACCAGGTCGCCCGCGAGGGGTTCGGACCGGCGGGCCACCGCCGCGGTCACGACCGCCATGGCGGAGGTCAGGTTGAGCATGTCGATGGCGCCGCGGCCCCAGACGACACCGTCGCGCACCGCTCCGGAGAACGGGTCGTGCGACCAGGTGCGCGGATCGGCGGGTACGACGTCGGTGTGGCCCAGCAGGGTCAGCGCCGGGGCCTCGCGGCTGCGCCCCGGCACCCGGAAGACGGCGCTCACCCGGCCGGGATGCGGCTCGACCACCTCGACCTCGGCGGATGTGCCGGAGAGGTAGTCGAGGAGGACTCCGGCGTTGCGCGACTCACCGCCGGAGTCCGGACCGCCGTCGTTCACACAGGCGTTCCGGATCATCGCCGACAGCAGGTCGACCGTGTCGTCTACGGGACTCATGTCACGATCATCCGCAGTGAATCCAGATGTATTCAAGTGGATACTGATGTCAAACATGTGAACTCGTTTTTCACCCGGCGTGCTTCAATGAGCGCATCGACCACCGAGGACGACCCGTGAGGATGGACGCCCCCGTGAGCCCTGCAGCACGGCACCCCGCCGAGAAACCGGCCCCGGACGCACCGCGTGAGCCCGAGGTCTCGGCCGACTCCGGCATCGGCATGTACCGGCAGGTGCGCCAGGACCTCATCGACGGCACCATCGACCCCGGTTCACTGCTCCTGGAGACCGCGCTGGGCAGCCGGTACGGCGTCTCCCGCACCCCCGTCCGGGAGGCGCTCAACCGCCTCGAACAGGACGGACTGCTCGAACGCGTCCCACGCGGCTACCGCGTCCCGGTCATCACCGCCGAGGACATCCTGGAGCTGTACGAGGCGCGGATCGCGCTGGAGGCGACGGCCGCCGGGGCGGCCGCACTGCGCCGCACCGACCTCGACCTCGCCCGCATCACCCACCATCACGAACGCCTGCTGGAGGCCACCGGCACGGAGGAGGCCGCGGACGCCAGCGCCTCCTTCCACAAGGCCGTCTGGCACGCCGGCCACAACGCCATCGTCTCCGGGCTGCTGGACCGGCTGATCACCCAGATGCGGCTCTTCGACCGCGCCCCGACGGTCGAACCCGCCAAGCGCGAACTCACCCACGAGGAACACGGCCGTCTCATCGACGCGATCCGCGAGCACGACGCCGACGCCGCCCGCCGTGAGGTCGTCGCCCACCTCGGCCGCAACCGCGACGTGCGGCTCGCCGCCCTCGCCAGGACCCTCCCCTGAACCCCGGCCCCCGGCGCGTCGTCGGCCCCTCGCGATGTCGTACGACCCGCCCCTGAGCGCGACCCGCTCCTGAGCGTTGGGCGTCCATGCCCCGTCACCTTCGCGCACCCGTGGCCGAGTTGCGCGGCGGCCACCGCGCCGCCGCGCGCACCCATCGAGTCCTCGCGTGTACTCGACTGGATACGCATGAGATCCGGACCCTGCTCGTCCGCACCCTGCTCGTCCGCACCCTGCTCGTTTGGAGCGCCGGTCCGGCCAACCGGCCGAGCCCACCGCGCGTCCCCATGTCGCCCCGTTGCCCGAGCCCGTCCGTACCCGAGACGAAAGGCGCCCGCCATGCTCGACCTCCCGCACGATCCCGAGGGAGCCCGACTCCTCGTCGGAATACGCCAGTTCGACACCCCGTTCCTGCTCCTCGCCGCCCTCGGCACCGGCGTCGGCAGCAGCCGTCTGCTGCCCGACCGCGCCCGGCCGGGCAAGGTCCGGGTCGCCTCCTTCCGACGGGTCGGCCCGCGCGTCCTGCTCGTCCAGCACAACAAGCACCACCTCGCCCACGGCGACGGCGCCGCCCGCCGGGCCGGCGAGGAGTCCTTCGCGGTGTCCGTGCTGTGGAGCGCGCCCGTGCTGCGGGAAGAGGACGGCGCGGTCGTCGTGGACGCCGGCTCCCTGACCGTCGCCGACCACCAGGACCTGATCACCCACCTCGCCGAGACCGGACAGGGCACCCACACCCTCGACCCCGGCCGCAGTCTGCCCCTGCCCGAGCAGAGCCACGTCCGTGACGGACGCGTCCGGCTGACCGCGCTGCTCACCCTGAGCGGCCCCGGCACCGGCACCGCCCTGCGTGAGGTGGTGCCCGACCCCCGTTCCGTCAGCCTGGTCCAGCACCTGCACCTGCTCCCGCTGCCCGAGCCCGCCCTGCCGGTCCGCCGCTACCACCCGGGCTCCGGGGCCTACGGCATCGGGCACGCCGACCACGCCCGGCTCACCGGCGGCGACTCGCCCACGGTGCGGCTCCAGCCGAGGTTCCGCCTCGAACCGCTCGCGCCCGAGGCGCCGGCCACCGCCGTGCGCCGTCCCGTCGTCTTCCTGGTCGACCCCGCCATCCCCGAGCCGCTGCGTTCGGCGGTCGTCGAGGGCGGCAACTGGTGGCGGGCGGGCTTCGAGAGCGCCGGTTTCACCGACGCCTTCCGGGTCGAGGTCGCGGGCGAGGACGCCGACCTCCACGACCCGGGCGTCAACGCCGTGTGGTGGGTGCACCGCGCCGGGCGGGGCTGGTCGATGGGCGCGGGCCTGACCGATCCGCGCACCGGGGAGATCGTGGCCGGCCGGGTCCGGCTCGGCTCCCAGCGGGTGGAGCAGGTACGCGCCCTGGGCGAAGCCCTGCTGACCCCTTACGGCCGCCCCGACGAGGCGGAACGACTGGCCGCCGTCGAGGAGTTGGTCTTCGCCCGGATACGGCAGCTGGCCGCGCACGAGATCGGCCACGCGCTCGGGTTCATGCACAACTACGCCAGCACCCACCACCCCGAGCCCTCCGTGATGGACTACCCGTACGCCCGGGTCGACGTCGGCGCGGACGGTGTCGTCGACCTCTCCGGCGCCTACGCCGAAGGCCTCGGCCCCTGGGACCACTTCCTCGTCACCCACGCCTACGGCCGCTTCCCGGACCACGACGAGGAGACGGCGCTCGCCGAACTCCGGCGGCTGGCAACCGAGTCGGGCCTCGTCTACCTCACCGACGAGGACGGGCACGGACCGCACGCCGCGCACGCGGACGCCGTGCCGTGGGTCACCGGACCCGGCGCGGTCGACGCCCTCGACCGGATCCTGCGGGTGCGGCGGACCGCCCTGGACGGCTTCACCGCCGGAGCGGTGCCGCCGGACCGGCAGAGCGGCGAGCTGGAGGAACGGGCCGCCCTGCTGCACCTGTTGCACCGTCACGAGACGCAGGCGGTGGCCCGGCTCCTCGGCGGAGTGCGCTACCGGTACGCCTGGGCCGGCGACCCCGAGGTGGGGACCCGCCCGGTCGCGGCACAGGACCAGCACCAAGCGCTCACCCGTCTCGCCGCGCTGCTGCGGGCCGAGGAACTCAGCCTGCCCCGAGCCGTGCTGGACGTCCTCACCCCGCCGGCCATCCGCCACGAGCGCAGCGACCAGTACCTCGCCACCCGGGCCGGACGCGTCTTCGACCCCCTCGCGGCGGTCGCGGCGGCGGTGTCGGTGGTCGCCGAGCCCCTCCTGGAACCCACCCGGCTGAACCGGCTCGCCTGGCAGCACGCCGCCGACCCGGACGTACCCGGTGTCGCCGACGTCCTCGCCGCGGTCTTCGCCACCACCTGGCTCCGCGCGGACCCGGTGCACCCGGGTACCCCCGGCGCGGACGCCGTCACCGCCACCGCCGGACGGACCCTCCTCGACCACCTGTTCCGCGTCCTGGCGGACGGCACCATCCACGCCGGCGTCGACGCCGTGATCCGCCACGCGCTGCGCTCCCTCTTCGAGATCCTGCGCGACGGCGACCCCCAACAGAGCGAAGCGGCCCAGACCATCCGGCTCCGCCTGGCCGAACCCCTTCCACCCACCCGCGACTTGCTCCCGACGCTTCCGCCGGGAGCGCCCAACTGAACACACCCCCGGTCCCGAACGGCCACGGCGGCCGGGGATGATGGTGAGCCGGGGACGCTGGTCAGCGGGGGCGGGGGCGGGGGAGCGGGCATGGCAGGACCGTCGCGGAGGCGGGCCGTTGTCGCGGGTGCCGGTGCGTTGCTCGCCGGGGTCGCGGTGACCGGTTCCGTCCGGTCCGGGGCCGCGCGGGGAGCGGCGGTGGACCTGCTGAAGGGGCGGGACTGGGCGCACTTCGCCGGGGCGAGGCGGACACGGGCGGGGGTCCGCGTCACCCGCCTCGACCGGCGGATCACGCGGCAGGACGGCAGCGGTGGGCAGCCCAATCCGCCGGTGAACCTGCGGGGTCCTCACCTGGTGTTCCGGGGTGACATCCGGATCGAGGCACGGATGAGCGGGACGGACGGCACGGATGCCTATCTGCACCTCTACGGTGAGACCCCCGTCGTCTACGACGAGTGGCGCTACGAGCGGCGCGGTGTGCGGATCGGTGTGGCCGGCGGCCGTGTCCGGTTCGACCGGTGGGACGGGGACTCGGACCGGCCCGCACTGACCCGGACCTTCGGCGGGGAGCTCGGGGCGGACGTCCGCCTCGCCGTCGACGTGCGCGGGGACAGGCTCGTGCTGGAGGCCGACGGGCACGTCGTGGGGAGCGCCCCGGCGCGGGAGGTCTTCGGGCACGGCCGGATCTGGTTCGGCGCGGACGCGCAGGGCGACGGGGAGCACTGGACGCTCCGGGAACTCCGTGCGATGCCCGTGGGGCGGGGGCGGCTGTCCGTCCGGGACGCCCCCGGCCTCAAGGTGCCCCGGTCCACGGACGCGCTGCGTGACCTGGCGGCCGGCCTCCGGCGTCCGGTCGGCGTGGGGACCGCCCTGGCCGCGGGCCCGCTGCTGACCGACAGCGCCTACCGGAGGACGGCCGGTGAGGAGTTCTCCGTGCTCACCCCGGAGAACGACTTCAAGGCGCAGTTCGTGCAGCCGCGACGCGGAGTGTTCGCGTTCGCGGAGGGCGACACCCTGGTGGACTTCGCCGAGGCCAACGGCGCGCGGGTGCACGCCCACACCCTCGTCTGGTTCGAGGCGCTGCCCGCGTGGATGCGCGCCGAGATGACGGACGAGGCCCGCAGGCACGTGATGACGGAACACGTCCGGGCGGTCGCGGGCCACTTCCGGGGGAGGGTGGCGGAGTGGGACGTGGTGAACGAGCCCATGTCCGACGAGGACGAGGACTACACCAACGGCAACCTCGGCGTGCGGCCCCACCTCTGGTTCGACGCGATGGGCGAGCGGTACATCGACATCGCCTTCCGTACGGCCCGCGCGGCCGACCCGCACGCGGTGCTCTACCTCAACGAGTACGGCGTGGAGGAGGACGGACGGCGCTGGGACGCCCTGCACGCGCTGCTCGTACGGCTCAGGGAACGCGGCGTTCCGGTCGACGGCGTCGGTTTCCAGAACCACGAGTACTCCGCCGGCGACCGTACCGACCCCGAGGTCTTCCGGCGCAAGGTCAGGGCGCTGGCCGAGCTCGGCCTGAAGGCCCGGGTCTCGGAGATGGACGTGCTCGTCGGTGACGGCGGGGATGACGGCGAGGGCGGCGAGGGCGGCGCGGACGGCGCGGACGTCCAGGCCCGTCAGTTCGCGGGAAAGCTCGCCGTCTGCCTGGAGGAGCCCAACTGCACCTCCTTCTCCACCTGGGGCTTCACCGACCGGTACGGTTCCACGGCCGACATCCGGAACTACCCGCCGAGCCCCGGGGACGCACTCCCCTGGGACGCGGAGTACGAGGCGAAGCCCGCCTACTGGGCCCTGCGCGATGTCCTGAGCCGTTCCCCTCGCCGGGCCGCCGTCTCGCGCTCGTCCCGGCGGGGTCGAGCACGCGGAGCTGCCCCGCCGTCATGACCCGGGAACCGGCGGGCGGTGTTCCACGCATGGAAACTTCGTTGACCTGGGTGGAACGACTGCGGTAAACAAGGGCGACTGGACCGCTCGCCGCCGGGCCCGCAGGGGAGGACGTCTCATGCCGGATGCGCCGCCCCTGCCCGCCCGGGTCCGGCGGATGCTCGCCTCGGGGAGCGTCGGGACGATGGCGACCGGTCTGCGCGCGCGTGCCGTCGACGCGGCCGACCGGACCGCGGTGGTGGACGGCGCGCGCACGCTCACCTTCGCCGCCGTGCACGGACGGTCGAACCGGCTCGCGCAGGCGCTGCTCGGCGCCGGACTCTCGCCGGGGGACCGGGTCGCGGTGCTGCTGGGGAACCGGCTGGAGTATCCCGAGGTGGCCGCCGCCCTGGCCAAGGCCGGGCTGCCGATGGTGCCGCTGGGCATCCGGCAGACCGCCCCCGAGATCGCCTGGATCGTCGGGCACAGCCGGGCCCGGGCGCTGATCGTCGACGGGGACCGGGCCGAGGAGGCCGTCGCCGCCGTCGAGAAGGGCGCGGAACGGCTCGCGGTCGTCCTCACCCTCGGCGGATCCGGACCGGGGCGGCCGTACGAGAGGACGCTCGACCGCGCCGCCGACCGGGACCCGATGGTGCCCGTCACCGGCGACGACGTCTTCTGTGTCCAGTACACGTCCGGCACCACGGGCCGCCCCAAGGGCGCGCTGCTCACGCACGGCGGGCGGGCGCTCACCGCGTCGCTGTCCGCGCACGAGTGGGGGCTGGGCGCCGGGCGCACGAGCATCGCGGTGGCGCCCATGAGCCATGGCGCCGGCTTCATGTTCGGCTACGCGCCGGTCCTGACGGGCGGCACCGTGGTGATGCTGCCGCGCTGGGACCCCGTCCGCATGCTCGAACTCGCGCAGGAACACCGGGCCCAGTCCGTGTTCCTGGTGCCCACCCACGCCCAGACCCTCCGGGCGCTCGGGGAGCGGGCGCCGTCCCGCTACCGGCTGTCCGCGCTGGACACCCTCTACTTCAACGCGGCAGCCCTGCCGGTGCCGTTGAAGGAATGGGTGCTGGACGCGTTTCCCGGCTGCGGTGTGCACGAGCTGTACGGCTCCACCGAGGGCGGCGTCGTCACCGATCTGCGTCCCGTCGACGCCCGTCGCAAGGCCGGCTCGGTCGGCCGGGCCTGGTACCTCACCGAGGTCCGCGTGGTCGACGACGACGGCCGGCCGGTCGCGCCGGGGGAGCCCGGTGAACTGTTCAGCAAGTCGCCCTTCCTCATGGCCGGTTACCTCGACGACCCGGCCGCCTCCGCCGCCTGCCGCGCACCGGACGGCGCGCTCTCGGTCGGCGACGTCGCCACCCTCGACGACGAGGGCTACGTCCGCATCGTCGACCGCAAGAAGGACGTGATCGTCTCCGGCGGGCTCAACGTCTACCCGCGTGAGGTGGAGGAGGCGCTCCTGGCCCATCCGGCGGTGGCCGATTGCGCGGTGACGGGCACGGCCGACCCGGTCTGGGGGGAGCGTGTCACCGCGTTCGTGGTGTGGGCCCCGGGCGCCGAACCCGTCGACGCGGAAGGCCTCATGGGCTTCGTACGGCCCCACCTCGCGCCCTACAAGCTCCCCCGACGGGTGGAGAGCGTGGCGGCCCTGCCGCGCAACTCCGCGGGCAAGGTGCTCAAACGCGAACTGCGTGCGACGGCGCCCCGGTCGGGGGCCGAGCAGGACCCCACGACGGCATGACGAGCGAAAGGCGGTGGCGCGGTGCGCCCGCATGTGGAACTGATCCACGAGGACGACTACGTCTGGCACCCGGCCGAACTGCCGGGCGGCGAGGGCGAGGTGCGTGAGCGCAGGCTCAGCACGGACGAGGAGGACGGCTCCAGCGCCCTGTCCCTCGTCTTCGACACCGACTGGTCCCGGGGCCCCGGAGTCCCCCTCGCCGACACCGAGTTCTTCGTGCTCTCCGGCCGTCTCACCTACGGGGAGACGGAGATGGGGGAGGGCGGGTACGTCCAGGTGCCCGCCGGAGTGCCCATGGAGCGGATCTCCGTCGACGCGGGCAGCCGGCTGCTGCACTGGCGCGAGTACGGTCCGGCCGGCTTCCTGGCGGGCGGCGAACGCGCGGCCGACGCCGAGGGCGAGGTCACCCTGCGGGACTCCGGGGCGATCGGGTGGAGCGCGGCGCCCACGGTCGGACCCATCACCCCGCTCTACATCAAGCTGCTGCACCGCGACGAGAAGACCGGGTTCTACACCCGGCTGATCCTCGCCCCGAAGGGCTGGACCGACCACCGGCTGGCCCACCACCCCTGCTACGAGGAGTTCTACACACTCAGCGGGCGGATGACCTACAACTTCGGCGACATCGATCCGGGCACCTACTGCTTCCGCCCGCCGTTCGTGAAGCACGGCCACTTCGTCGCCGAGGAGGACACCGAGTGGATCATCCGCTCGGACGGCGAGCTCATCAACTGGTACACGACCGAGGAATGGATCAACTGGGGCGGTGAGGCGGAGAACTACGAGCCGCACCAGTCGCCGCAGCCGTCCACGATGCCGTTGCGCTCGCGTTCGCGAGGCGACTGGAGCCGCGACGGCATGTGAGGCACGAACGCGGCGAAGGGCCCGGCACCTCCCCCACGGGTGCCGGGCCCGGCCCGTCGGCGGGACGGGGTCAGCGCGACAGGTAGCGGCCCCGCGGCGGGCCGGTCACCTCGCCGTCGCGGTAGACGACCTGGCCGCCCAGCACGGTGGCCCGCGGCCAGCCGCGGACCGTCCGGCCCGCGAACGGGCAGTGGTCCTGTCCCGACAGCAGCAGTTCCGGGGTGACGGTGCGCTCGGCGTCGAGGTCGGCGACCACCAGGTCCGCGTCGTGCCCCACCATCAGCGACCCCTTGCGCCCGGCCAGCCCGTAGGCGGCGGCCGGAGTGCCCGACGCCAGCTCGGCTATCCGGTGCAGCGGCAGCCCCCGCCGGTGGTGGCCCTCGGACAGCAGCAGCGGATAGAGCAGCGCCGTCCCGCCGAAGCCCGGCAGCGCGGGCCAGAGGGCGTCGCCCTTGCTCGCCTCCATGCAGCAGGCGTGGTCGGAGGCGACCCAGTCGACCGTGCCGTCCAGGACGCCCGCCCACAGGGCCTCGTTGTCGGCCGCGGTACGGATCGGCGGGTTCACCTTGCCGCCGAGGCCGGTGCCCGCCGCGTCCAGGGTCTCGTGGTCGAGGCAGAGGTGATGGAGGGTCACCTCGGTGCGCAGGTCCGCGCCGGGGGCGGCGGCGCGCGCGGCGCGGGCCGCGTCCAGCGCCTGGCCGCTGGAGAGATGGAGCAGGTTGACCGGGCAGCCGGTGGCGCGGGCCAGCGCGGCGGCCTCTCCGATGGCGACCTGCTCGGTCAGGGGCGGCCGGGCCTCGCTGTAGGCGCGCAGCGTCTGCGGGTCGCCCGCCGCGCGCACCCGGTCGATGAACAGGCGCATCAGCTCGGCCTGTTCGCAGTGCAGGGAGAGCGAGACCCGGCCCCCGGGCCGGGCCGCGTCCGCCGCGGCGACCGCCTCCATCAGCTGGTAGAGGTGCCCGAGGTCGTACTCCTCGCCCTCACCGGTCATCCGGAACCCGCGGGCGTCGCGGGAGTCGGCGGCGAGGTTGAACCCCTTGTAGAACATGTAGTACTTGAAGGAGCTGACCCCGCTCTCCCCGACCAGCGCCGGGATCTCGCCGATCTGCGCGCTGTCCATGGGGGCCAGGTGGAAGCCGTAGTCGGTGTGGGCGCGGCCCTCCACCGCCTTGAGCACCTCCGGCAGGATCTCCGCGTAGGGCCCGGTGCGGTCGAGGTAGTGCTCCCCGGTGCGGAAGTACGACAGCACGCTGGTGACGCCGCCGGCCAGGGCCGAGCGGGTCTCCTCGGCGGCGTCCACCGCGAGCGGCCGGTAGATGCCGAGGTGGAAGTGGGCGTCGACGGCCCCCGGCAGCACCACCCTGCCGGTCGCGTCGAGCACCTCCGCCGCGTCGCAGGAGGGCAGGTCGTCCCCGATGGCGGTCACCAGACCGTCCCGGACGGCCAGGTCGGCGCGGATGTTCCCGGTCCACGGCTGGACCAGCGTGCCGTTCTTCACGAGCAGGTCGTAGCGTGCCAAGCCCACTACCGCCTTCCGGTCCCGCCTCCCCTTGGGGAAACGTCGTTTCTCTTCTGTGTGAGCGTGCCGCATGCTAGCGTTTGGTAACGCTGTTCCACAAGGAGAAACAAGCTGGACTGAAGGGGTGCGAGCCGCTGTGCCGTCCCACATCCCCTCCGAGACCGGGACACCGCCCGGACCGCTCGCCGGACTGACCGTGCTCGACTGCGCGACGCTCTTCGCCGGCCCGCTCGCCGCGACCGTCCTCGGCGACTACGGGGCCGACGTCGTCAAGATCGAACACCCCCGCCGGCCCGACCCCGCCCGCACCCACGGCCCCGCCCGCGACGGCACCGGCCTGTGGTGGAAGATGCTGGGCCGCAACAAACACACCGTCACCCTCGACCTCTCCCGGCCGGCCGGCGCCGCCCTGCTGCTCCGGCTCGCCGAACGGGCCGACGTCCTCATCGAGAACTTCCGCCCCGGCACACTGGAACGCTGGGGCCTCGCCCCGGACCGCCTCCACGACGCCAGCCCCGGCCTGGTCATCGCCCGGGTCACCGGCTTCGGCCAGTTCGGCCCCTACGCCCGCAGGCCGGGTTTCGGCACCCTCGCCGAGTCGATGAGCGGGTTCGCCGCCGTCACCGGCGAACCCGACGGACCGCCCACCCTGCCCCCCTTCGGTCTCGCCGACGGCGTCGCCGCCCTCGTCGCCGCCTCCGCCGTACAGACCGCGCTGCTGCACCGCGAACGCCACGACGGCCGGGGCCAGGTCGTCGACCTCGCCATCGTCGAACCCCTGCTCACCCTGCTCGGCCCCCAGGCCACCGCCTACGACCAGCTCGGCACCGTCCCCGTCCGCACCGGGAACCGCTCCGCCAACAACGCGCCCCGCAACACCTACCGCACCCGAGACGACCGCTGGGTGGCCGTCTCCACCTCCGCCCAGTCCGTCGCCGAACGGGTCCTGCGGCTGGTCGGACACCCCGAGGTCACCGAAGAGGGCTGGTTCGCCACCGGTTCGGGACGGGCCGCCCACGCCGACCTCCTCGACGGACACGTCGGCCGCTGGATCGCCGCCCGCGACCTGGACACCGTGGTCACCGCCTTCACCGAGGCCGACGCCGCGATCTGTCCCGTGTACGACATCCGCGACGTCTTCGCCGACCCCCAGTACCGGGCCCTGGACTCCCTCACCACCGTCGACGACCCCGAACTGGGACCGCTGCGCATGCAGAACGTGCTGTTCCGGCTCTCCGGCACACCGGGCTCGATCCGCTGGACCGGACGCCCGCACGGCGCCGACAACACCGCCGTCTACGGGGACCGGCTCGGTCTGAGCGCGGCCGAACTCAAGGCGCTCGCCGACGACGGAACCATCTGATCCGCCGACGCGCTCGGCTCCCGCCCGGCCGTCCCCCCGCCGCCTCACCGAAGGGACCCCCATGTCCGGCGCCCGCGACGTCCTCCCCGGTCCTCCGCCCTGGCAGGCGCTCACCGCCGCCCGCGTCGTGGACCTCGCCCAGCCCATGCGGCGCGGCATGCCCCAGTCGCCCAACCACCCGCCCTTCCGGCTCCAGCTGGACCGCCGCCACGGCGACCTGGTCCGGGCGGACGGCGGCTCCGCGGCCAACGAGATCGTCATCACCGGCGGCCACGTCGGCACCCATGTCGACGCCCTCGCCCACGTCTCCCACCGAGGGCTGCTGCACGGCGGGCTCGTCGCCGCCGAGCAGCAGGGTCACGAGGGCTTCGCACGGCTGGGCATCGACGAGTTCACGCCCTACGTCGGCCGCGGCGTCCTCCTCGACGTGGCCCGCCTGCACGGCGTCGACGTCCTGCCCGCGGGCTACGAGGTCACCCCGGACGACCTGGAAGCCGCCGAACGGGCCGCCGGCGTCACCGTCCTGCCCGGCGAGGCCGTCCTCATCGGCACCGGCTGGACCCGGCACTGGTCCGACCCCGCGCGCTTCACCGGACAGCGCGACGGCGCCCCCGGCCCCGGTCCCGCGGCCGCGGACTGGCTGGCCGCCCGCGGGCCCGCCCTGGCCGGCGCGGAGACCATCGCCTTCGAACACATCGCGCCCGGCCGCGGCCACGCCACCCTCCCCGTCCACCGCACCCTGCTGGTGGAGGCCGGCATCAACATCGTGGAGACCATGCGCCTGGACACCCTCGCCGCGACCGGCGCGGCCGAGTTCCTGCTGGTGCTCGCCCCACTGCCGTTCGTCGGCGCCACCGGCGCCCCGGTACGCCCCCTCGCCCTGCTCACCGGGGAGGCCCCCGCATGAACCCGCCCGCATCCGCGACCCCGGCCGACGCGGTACCACCGACCCAATCCGTCCCCCCGTCAGTTCCCCCGTCCGTCTCCGCGCCGCCATCTCCTGACGCGCCCCCGACTCCGTCCGCGTCTCCGGCTGTGTCCCCGGCTCCGGCTCCGTCCCCGGCTGTGTCTCCGTCTCCGATTCCGTCCGCGTCTCCGGCCGCTTCCTCGGCCCCGGTTCCGTCCGCGTCCCTTCCCCTGCCCTCGGCCCCGGTTCCGTCTCCGGCTCCGGCCGCTTCCCCGTCCCCGCCCCCGTCCGCGTCCGCGTCCGTGCCGCCGTCCCCTGCGGCGCTCCCCTCTCCCGCGGCGCGGCCGTCCGGTGCCCCGGGCCGGGCCGCCGCTCCGGGCGCTGCCGTCTCCCCGCGACCGCCCGGCCTCGCCGCGCTGCTCGCCGAGTTCGCCGCCGCGTCCCGGAGCGGGCTTCCCGACGCCGTCGCCGCCGATGCCACCGGACGGGTCCTCGACCTCCTCGGGAACTGCCTCGCGGCGCTCGGCCCGGACACCGGGGAGGAGCCCGGCACCGCACCCCACGAGGCCGCTCTGCGCACCGCCCGGCACACGGGCGGCCGTACCGAGTCCACCGTCATCGGCGGCGGGGACCGGCTGCCCGCCGACCGGGCCGCCCTCGTCAACGGCACCCTCGCGCACGCCCTCGACTTCGACGACACCCACCTGCCGTCCGTCCTGCACCCCACCGCCGCCGTGCTCCCGGCCGCCCTCGCCGTCGCCGAGGCGACCGACGCCGACGGCCCCGCCCTGCTCGCCGCGCTCGCGGCCGGCGGCGAGATCTGCGTACGCCTCGGCATGGCCTCCTACGACCCGGCCCTGCGCAACTCCGTCTTCTTCGAACAGGGCCTGCACGCCACCTCGATCTGCGGCACCGTCGGCGCGGCCGTCGCCGCCGCCCTGCTCCTCGGCCTGCCCGCCGACGGCATCGCCCACGCCATCGGCATCGCCTGCTCCATGGGCGCCGGCGTGATCGAGGCCAACCGCACCGGCGGCAGCGTCAAACGCGTGCACTGCGGCTGGGCCGCGCACAGCGGGGTGCACGCCGCGCAGCTCGCCGCCGAGGGCGTCACCGGACCCCCGACCGTGATCGAGGGCCGCTTCGGATTCCTCACCGCCCACCTGGGCGACCGGTGGCACGTCGAACCGCTCACCCAGGGCCTGGACACCCCGCACGACGCCGCCCACTGGCAGTACCCGAGGTCCGTCTACAAGCCGTACCCCTCCAACCACTTCACCCACCCCGGCATCGACTGCGCGCTCGCGCTGCGCCGCCGCGGACTCGACCCGGCCGACATCGCCACCGCCGAACTGGGCGTCGCCGCCGCCCCCCGCCGCACCATCGGCGAGCCCCGGCCGGACAAGACCCGGCCCCGCACCCCGTACCACGCGAAGTTCTCCGGCCCCTACACCGTCGCCGCGGCCCTGCTCGCCGGGAACGGTCCCGGACTCGGCCTGCGGCTCGCGGACTTCACACCCGCCGCCTTCGAGGATCCGGTCCGCCGGGCGCTCGCCGAACGCGTCGAGGTGGTCGTCGACCCGCGCTGCGACGAGGAGTTCCCGCACGCCTTCAGCGCCGTCCTGCGGATCACCACCCACACGGGGGCCCGTTGGGAACACCGGGTCGCGGGCTCCCGCGGCGGCCCGTCCGCGCCGCTCACCCCGCGGGAACTGGAGACCAAGTACGGGCTGGGCGCCGACCCGCTCCTCGGCCCCGACCGCGCCGCACACCTGGCGGCGGCCGTCCGCGCCCTGCCCGGCACCGGCCCGGGCTGCGCCCGCCGGCTCCTCGACGCGACCCGCGCGCGGACCGCACCCGGGTGAGCGGTCCCGGCCGTACGCCCCTCAGGTCGCCGCACGCCGCTCCGCCGCCAGGGTGCGGCGGGCGGCGCGCACCACGGCCTCGTCGACCATCCGGCCGTCCGCGCCGACGATGACGGGGCGCCCGTCGAGGACGGCCGCGTCGAAACGGGTGACCAGGTCGCGCGCCGCGTCGAGTTCCGCCGCCGAGGGCGTGAACACCTCGTGCACCACGGCGAGTTGTGCAGGATGAATACAGGCCCGGGACCGGTAGCCGAGCCGGCGCAGGGCCCGGGTGGAACGCCGGAGCGCCTCCGCGTCCCGGTAGTCCGTGCTCACCGGTCCCACCGGCGGACCCACCCGCGCGGCGGCGCACGCCAGCACCAGGGCGACCCGCACGGGCAGCAACTCCCGCTCGTCGGGGCCGGGTTCCATGCCCAGCTCGGCCCGCAGATCCGCCTCGCCCGCCTGGAGATGCGCCACCCGGGGGGCGGCGGCGATCCCGGGCGCCGCCAGCACCGCGGCGGCCGACTCCAGCAGCGGTGAGAGCGCGACCGCGCCCGGCACCAGGCCGAGCGACCGCTCCCGCCGGGCCACCGCCCGCGACACGGCCGCCACGTCCTCGGGGGACTCGCACTTGGCCAGGCACAGGCCGCGCAGCGCCGGAGCCACCACGGCCGCCGCGTCCGCCAGACCCGCCGGGCCGGGGTTCACCCGCACCCACACCTCGGCCGCCGGACCGGGGTCCAGCCCGGCGAGCCAGTCGGCTGCGGCCCGCCGCGCCGCGTCCTTCGCGTCCGGCGCCACGGCGTCCTCCAGGTCGACGATGACCGCGTCCGCGCCGCGCTCCAGGGCCCGCGCCAGCATCGCGGGACGGTCGGCGGGGACGTAGAGGTAGGAACGCGCCACCGGGTCACCCGATCCTGGTCGTGCCGGAGGTCAGTCCGCGGGCGACGACCGTGCGCAGGATGTCGTTGGTGCCCTCGCCGATGCTCATCAACGCGGCGTCCCGGTAGAGCCGTTCGACCAGGAACTCCTTCGAGTAGCCGTAGCCGCCGTGCAGCCGCATGGCGTCCAGCGCCGCCGTGATCGCCGTCTCGGAGGCGAACAGCTTCGCCATCCCCGACTCGGTGTCCGCGCGCGCTCCGCCGTCGGCGCGGGAGGCCGCCCAGTAGACGAGCAGCCGGGCCGCCTGGAGCCGGGTCGCGAGGTCGGCCAGCCGCAGCTGCACCGCCTGGAAGTCGTGGACGGGCCGGCCGAACGCCTGCCGCCGGCCCGTGTAGGCCAGCGCCTCGTCCAGGGCGGCCTGCGCGATGCCCACCGAGCGGGCGGCGACGTTGATCCGGCCGGTCTCCAGGACCGACAGCGCCTGCTGCATGCCCCGGCCCTCGTCCGGCCCCAGCAGGCAGTCGGCCGGGACCCGCACCCCGTCCAGCAGCAACTCGCAGGTCTCCGTGCCCCTGTAGCCCAGCTTGGGCAGGTCGCGGGTGACGGTGAAGCCCTCCAGCGAGGTGTCCACCAGCAGGATGCTCATGCCCCGGTGGGCGGGCCGGGCCCCGGGATCCGTCTTCACCAGCACCGGCAGCAGACCCGCGTGCCGCGCGTTGGTGATCCAGGTCTTCGCCCCGGTCACCACGTAGGTGTCGCCCTCGCGGCGGGCCGTGGTGCGGATGCCCTGGAGGTCGGTGCCCGCGTCGGGTTCGGTCAGGGCGATGCCGCTGCGGCACGCTCCGCTCGCCATGCCGGGCAGCCACCGCGCCCGCTGCCCCTCGTCGCCGAACCGGGCGATCAGCAGACAGGCCAGCGCGTGCGAGCCGAGGATCCCGGCGATGCCCATCCAGCCGCGTGAGATCTCCTCGAAGACCAGGGCGAAGGAGACCATGTCGACGGCCAGGCCGCCGTACGCCTCCGGCACGGTCAGCCCGAACAGGCCCATCGTGCGCATCGTCTCGACGATCTCCGCGGGATAGCGGTCGGCCGCCTCCCACTCCCGGGCGACGGGTTCGATCTCCTTGGTGACGAAGGCGCGCAGGGTGCGGCGGAAGAGGTCCTGCTCGGGGGTGAGGTCGAAGTCCACGGGTCACGGCTCCGTTCGGGCGGGCGGCGCTTCGGGCGCCGGGGTGAAGGCGGGCTGGCGCCGCCCGTCGGGCAGGGGCAGCCAGACGAGCCGCACGGGCTGGTCGCAGCGGAAGCCGTCCGGCGCCCCGAGCAGCGGCACCAGCAGCACCGGCCCCTCGGCGAGCCGCACCCGGCCCAGGGTGTACGGCACCGGGCGGCCGTCCGGTGCACGGTGCACGGTGGTGTAGCTGTCGAGCACCGCCGGACCGCGCACCGGCACCTGGGCCAGCGACCCGGTGGCCCCGCAGCCCGCGCACAGCACCCGCGGCGGATGCTGGTGCGCCCCGCAGTCCGCACAGCGCTGCACCGTGAGAACACCCGCCCGGGTGGCCCGCCAGTACGGCTCCGTCACGGCGTCCGCGGGCGCGGGACGGTCGGCCGCGGCACTCATCGCGCGTCGTCCCGGGCCAGGACCACGGTCGCGTGCGTGGACAGGATCCCGCCGGTGCCGTGCACGACGGCGGTCCGCGCCCCGGCGACCTGACGCTCCCCGCACCCGCCGCGCAACTGCCGTACCGCCTCGATCAGCAGGAACAGCCCGAACATCCCGGGATGGCCGTACGACAGTCCGCCGCCCGAGGTGTTGACCGGCAGCCGGCCGCCCGGACCCGTGCCGCCGTCCGCGACCAGCTCCGGGGCGCCGCCGGGCGGGCACAGGCCGAGCGCCTCCAGGGAGAGCAGGGTGGTGATGGTGAACGAGTCGTAGACCTCGGCGAGATCCATCTCGGACGGACCCAACCCGGCACGGGCGAAGGCGCGTTCGGCCGACGCCGCCGCCCCGGTGTCGAGCAGGTCGCGCGGTCCGGCGGAGCCGGTGTGGGCGGTGGCCTCCCCGTAACCCAGCACCAGGACCGGGTGGTTGGGCAGTTCGCGGGCCCGGTCCGGCGTGGTGAGCACCAGCGCGCCGCCGCCGTCGGTGACCAGACAGCAGTCGGCGGTGGACAGCGGGCTCGACAGCATCGGCGCGGCCAGTACCTCCGCCACGCTCAGCGGACCCGCCGTGTACCGGTACGCCTCCGGGTTCAGCAGCGCCCAGGCCCGCGCCGAGACCGCCACCTCGGCGAGCGCCCGCCGGTCGTGACCGTGGACGTGCAGATAGCGCCGCGCGGCCAGCGCGTAGTGCGAGGCAGGGAACAGCGGACCCGCCGCCGCCTCGAACTGCGCCTCGGGCGCCGTCGGGTCGTACGGCCCGGCCAGCGACCGCCGACGCGCCGAGCGCTGGTCGGAGCCGTAGGCGATGACGACCGTACGGCACTGTCCGGCCGCCAGCGCCTGGGCGGCCCGGGCCACGTACATCTCGAAGGCGCTGCCGCCTGCGAACGTGGAGTCGGTCCAGGCCGGACGCAGCCCCAGGTAGTCGGCGGCCTGCGTGGCGGCGAAGCGGCCGGTCCCCGCGGTGGCCAGACCGTCCACGTCGGACAGCCGCAGCCCGGCGTCGGCCAGGGCCCGGGTGACGCCCTGCGCGAGCAGCGCCAGCGCGGGCATCCCGGTCACCCCGAGGTCGGAGGTGGCCGCGCCGACGATCGCCGCCGTCACGCCCGGCTTCCCGGCGGCGGGGCCAGCGTGAGGGTGGCCCCGGCCCGTGACACCGCGGTGCGGGGGCGCTCGCCGGTCACCTCGATGCGCTGCTCCACGGTGACCAGGGCGCCGTCGACCGCGGTCACCCGGCCGGTGCACAGCACGCTCTCACCGGCGAACACCGGCTGGGCGAACCGGAAACGCAGCGTGCGCAGCGCACACTGCGGTCCGAGCCAGCGCTGGAGCTGCTCGGCGAGCAGCGCGCCGAGGACCTGCCCGTCCACCACCGGGGCGGGCAGCCCGCGTTCGGCCGCGTAGGCGGTGTCGTAGTGCAGCCGGTGCCAGTCCCAGGTGGCGCCCGCGTAGGCCACCAGCCGGGTGAGGGGGAAGTCGCGGCGCAGCGGCGGGACGACCGCTCCGGGCAGCAACTGGGGTCCGGTCACGAGGACTTCACCTCGTCGGGCGGGAGCGCGACGTGCAGCACGGTCTCCTCGTTCTCCGCGAGGAGTTCGCCGTCCGCGGTGTAGGCGCAGTGCGAGGTCACCACCAGCATCGGCAGCCCCTGCCCGGTGGTGCGTTCGACGACCGACACCAGGGTCCAGGTGGCGGTGATCCGGTCGTCGGGGCGCACCGGCCGGTGGAAGGCGTAGGAGTTGCCGCCGCGCACGGTCCGGGTGCCGGGCAGCGCGATGCCCCAGGTGTGGCCCGGGTAGCCGTCCTCGTCCGGCGGCAGGCCCGCGTACTGGTTGGTCTCGCAGACCAGGGTGGGCGGGGCGACCACGTCCGGGTGGCCGTGGGCGCGCGCGTACTCCGGGTCCAGGTGCAGCGGATCGGTGTTGCCGGTGGCGAGCGCGAAGTAGCGGATCGCCGCCCGGCCCAGTTCCTCCGGCGCGGTGTAGACGGCGGTGCGCCCGGTCAGGCTCGCCCGGAGCGCGTCGGTGAGCAGGACGGTCATCGCGTTCCCTCCTCGGGGGGTCCCGCCGGGGCGGCGGGCAGGAGCGCGGTCGGCAACACCTCGGTGAGGAACTCCCGCCGCAGCAGGGCCGCGCAGCCCACGGAGGTCACCTCGGGCCGCGCGGCGGGCCCGAGCACCCGCGAGCGCGCGGCGGCCACGGCGGCCCGGCCCGGGACGGCGGCCGGGCACAGGTACTCCTCCACGGCCACCAGGTGTTCCGGTCCGCCGCCCGCCGCCCCCACCACCTCCAGCACGGCCCGCGTCACCGTCTCGCTCTGCGCGACCGGATCGTCCGGGTGCAGGGCCCGCTGGGTCTCCATGTCGAGCGCGGCGAAGCCGGACATGTGCAGGGTGCGCCCGGCCAGTACACCGGGGGAGTAGGTGAGCGTGTCGTAGCGGCTCCAGCCGGGGTTCACCGCTGTCAGCGGGTGCCGTGAGGCGGTGACGTCCAGCGCCACCAGGACCCCCGGGGCGTGCAGCCGGTTCATCAGGATGCCCCCGGCGCCCGGGAACACCCCTGCACCGCCCAGGAGTTCACGCCGGGGCGCCGCGCACGCGGGATAGGCGCGACGGGTCGCCGGAGTGGTGTAGTCGAAGGTCGTCACCGCGTGGTCCAGGCTGAGCCCCGCGCTCTTGAGCAGCCGGTCCGCCGTGGTCAGGCAGTGGGCGTACTGCGCGGTGAAGTCGCCCGGGCGGACGAGGCCGCCGTGCGCGTCGAGCGGCAGCACGGTCGGCAGCCGCACCGTTGCGTCGAACGCCGCGTCCCCGGACCGCGCGGGCTCGGCCCGTACGGCGAGCAGGGCGCCGGGGTCGGGCAGCGAGTCCACGACGACGGTCCGTACGGCGGCGTCGGCCGCCGGCAGGGCGGCGGCTCGGGCGACGGCCAGCGCGGGGTGCGCCTCGGGGGCGCCGGCCGTGACGAACTCGGTGAGCCGCACGCCCCGGACGCCGTCTGCCAGACGGACGGCCAGACGGGCGGCCAGCGCGCCGTAGGCCGCGCGGGCCTGCCGCTCGGGTCCGGGGCCACGGCCCAGGACGGTGACCGCGGCCCGGGGTGCGGGCGGGGCGTGGGTGTGACTCAACTAGGGCTCCCGGATGCGGAGTTCACGGACGGGCCGGAGCGGTGGCAGGGCGATGACGGGTCGGTGCGGTGGTCCGGTGCGGACGGGGCTGTGCGGTGCTCCAGCGAGGATGGGCCGGTGGCGATCGCGGCCGTCAGGTCCAGGACGGTGTGGAGGCCGTCCTCGCGGTCCAGGTGCAGCACACGGTCGGCCAGTTCGCGGGTCGCGGCGGTCTCGCCGCCCGCGTTGGCGTGGAACTTGGCGACGACCCGTGCCGTGTCCGGCGGCCGCAGGGGGCCGCCGTCGACCCGGGCCTCCAGCACCCGCCCGTCGTGCAGGCGGGCGCGCAGCACCCCGGGCGCCTCGGCGTCGGGACCGTCGTACGGCCGGACGGTGTGGGTCACGCGCGCCGCCAGCCGGGCCGCGTCCGGCCGCTCGTCGGCCGTGGGGATGTCGCCGTCGTGGGCCGGAGCGCCGTCGAGCAGGGTGAGGGCGACGGTGAACGGCAGCGAGAACCTCGCCTCGTAGCGGGTGCGCGGGGCGACCCGGTGGGCGCGCGGTGCGCAGACCACGGGCACGCTGCCCGGCGCCATCCACGCCTCGCAGGACGCCACGGCCTCCGGCCCGCCGTGCGCCGCGAGCCGCTCCCGCAGCGCCGCCGCCGCGTCCAGGGTGCGGTGCAGCAGGTGGCAGCAGGGGTGCAGCTTGCTCTCGACGGCGCTGACGTGCCACATCTCGCCCAGGTCGCCCGTGATGTCGGCGGCCGTGACGGGATGTCCGGCCAGGGACGCGTACACGCCGTGACGTCCTTCGAGGACCGTCGCGGGACCCTCGGCGCCCGCCGCGGCGAGCCGGGCCGCGACCAGTCCTGCGTGCGCGGCGAGCCCGGGGTGCAGGGTCTTGGTGTCGCTGCCGGTGTCCAGGAACTCCAGCAGTCCGCCCGCGCTGCTGCCGGCGATCCCCAGCGCGTGGGCCACGGTCGCGGCCGGCCGCCGGTCCAGCACCGAGGCGGTGACGGCCGCCGCGAAGACGGCCGCGACCTGGGTCGCGTGCAGGCCGCGGGCATGGAACCGGTAGGGGGCGCCGAGCCCGATCCGCAGCGCCGTCTCGTACCCGGCCGCGGCGGCGGTCAGCAGGGCCGGACCGGCCGCCGGGACGGACCGGCCGTGGGCGAACAGGGCGGGCAGGACGGCCGCGGTGGCGTGCACCAGGGCGGCCGGGTGGGTGTCGTCGTAGTCCAGGGCGTGGACGAGCGCGCCGAGCGCGAGCGCCGCGGCCGGTGCGCCGACGGGCTCGGGCAGCCCCGGTACGACGGCCTCCGGAGGGCCGCCGAGCGCGGCGGCCACGGTGAGCGCGGGCGCGGCCCGGCCGGTGCGGGCGGCGGCGAGCACGCAGCCGACACCGTCCAGCAGCTGGCGGCACAGCGCGCGCCGGACCACGCTGGGGATCTTGGCGGGGGTGAGGTCGGCGGCCCAGTGGGCGATTCGGACGGCCGCGGGTGCCTGGTCCCAGGGGTCGGGGCGCTGGTGGTGGCCGTGGTGATGGTCGTGCGGGTGCGGGTGCGGGTGCGGGGCTGGGGCTGGGGCTGAGATCGGCGTTGGGGCCGAGGTTGGGGGCGGGGCCGAGGTTGGGGTTGGGTGCGGCGTTGGGGTCGGCGTCGGGGTCTGGTGCGGGGGGTGGGGGGTGTCAGTCACCGAAGGCTCCCTTGGCGCGCAGGGCCGCGATGCGGTCGTCGTCGTAACCGAGCAGGTCGCGCAGGACGGGGTCGGTGTGCTCGCCGCGGTGCGGGGCGCGTGGCCGCCGTCCGGAGGGGCGGTCGCCGACCCGGACCGGGCTGGCCGGGGCGCGCACCGTGCCGAACCGCGGATGGTCGCTCTCCGCGATCAGCCCCCGGGCCTCGGTGTGCGGATCGGCCAAGGCCTCGGCCACCGTGCGCACCGGCGCGCAGGGCACCTCGGCCGGGGTGAGCAGGCCGGTCCACTCGGCGACCGTCCGCACCGCGAAGAGCGACTCCAACTCCGTTATCAGCCGGGCACGGTGCTCCCGTCGGCCCGCGAAGTCCGCGTAGGGGTGGCCCGGTTCGGCCCACTCCGGGTGGCCGAGCAGCGGTGCGAGACGGCGCCAGAACTTCTCCTTGGCGCAGCCGACGACCAGCCAGCCGTCCGCCGCCTCGAAGGCCTGGAAGGGCACCAGCGAGGGGTGGGCGGAGTGCCGGGTGCGCTCCGGTGTGTGACCCGCCGTCAGGTGCCACACGGCCGGATAGGTGAGCATCGCGATCGCCGTGTCGTACAGCGAGACGTCGCAGTCGCAGCCGACGCCGTCGCGGCGGGCCGCGTGCAGCCCGGCGAGCAGGGCCAGCGCCGCGACGAAGCCGCCGGAGTAGTCGACCAGCGACAGGCCGGACTTGGCGGGGGCCGCGCCCGGTTCGCCGGTCAGGTCCATCCAGCCCGCCAGCCCTTGCAGGATGTAGTCGTAGCCGGGCTGGGCCGCGCGCGGACCGGTCAGGCCGAAGCCGCTGAGCGAGCAGCACACCACGGCCGGGTTGAGGTGGCGCAGGTCGGCGTGGGTGATGCCGATCCGGGCGGGCACGTCGCCGCGCAGGTTCGAGTAGACGGCGTCGCTGTGCCGGACCAGGTCCTCGAAGACCTCGCGGCCCGCGGGCGCGGCCAGGTCGAGGCCGACGCTGAGTTTGCCGCGGTTGAAGGTCTCGAAGAAGAGCGAGTCCTCGCCCTCCTGGTACGGCGGCACGTAGCGGCCGACGTCACCGCCCGAGTACGGCTCCTCGATCTTGACGATCTCGGCGCCGAGTTCGGCGAGATGCCAGGTGCCGAAGGGCCCCGCGCCGTACTGCTCCACGGCGATCACCCGGACGTCCTGGAGCGGACGCGGGCCGGCGGGGGAGGGACCGGCGGGGGAGAGGCTGGAGGTCATCGGCGCAACTCCCGGACGAGGTCGAGGACATGGGCCTGGGACTCCCGGATCTCCCGGGGCGTCAGGCCGTGCACGGGCGGGGTGAGCTTGAGGCTGGTGGCTGCCCCCGCGTACCCGGCGAGCCGCTCGGCGACCTGGTCGCGGGTGCCGCACAGGGTCAGGGCCCGGGTCATCGCCGGGTCCACGGCGACCGCCAGGCCGCCCGCGCGGGCGCCCGGGCGGCGGAACTCCTCGGCGACCGCGCGCTGCGGCCCGGCCAGTCCGTGCGCCGCGAACAGCGGCGCGTAGGTGCGCACGGAGGCGTAGAAGCCGACGTTCCCGGCTGCCCGGCGCAGCGCCTCGGCCGGATCGGGGTGCACCGACACACAGGCCGAGGCCACCACTTCCAGCTCGGCCGCGGACCGCCCGGCCCGCTCCAGGCCGCGGTGGAGGGCGGGCAGGACGGTGTCGCGCAGGTGGGCGGGGGAGCCCAGTTCGTGGCCGATCCAGCCGTCCGCGATCTCACCGGCGAGCCGGGTCGTCAGCGGGCCCGCCGCGGCCAGGTGCACGGGCACACGGGTGCGGCGGGGCGGCGGACGGCGGTAGCCGCGGACGCGGAGGGCGGTGAGAGCGCCGCCGGCCTCGATGGGCTCTCCGTCGGCGCAGTGCGCGATGAACGCGCGGACGCACTCGACGGTCTCCCGCAGCCGCTGGGCGGGCTGGTCGAAGGGCACACCGTGCCACTCCTCGTTCAGCCGTCGCACCCCGGTGCCCAGGCCCAGCACCGCTCTGCCGTCGGAGAGTTCGTCGAGGTCGAGGGTCTCCAGGGCGCAGGTCATGGGGGAGCGGACGAAGGCCAGGGCGACGGCGGTGCCCACCCGGGCGGTCGTGGTGGCGCAGGCCAGCGCGGCGGCGGTGACGGTCGCGCTGCGGTGCAGTTCCGAGGCCCACACGGTGTCGGCGCCCGCCTCCTCGGCGGCCCGTCCGGCGGCGGTGAGTTCGGCGAGATCCGCGCCCCAGGGGGCGTAGCCGAGCCGGAGCGGCACGGACGCGGTCACGGCCGGGGGGTCCGGACGGCGGAGGCGGGACGCGGGCGCGCGGGCTCCGGTGCCGCCGTCAGGGGGGTGGCGGGGCGCGGCCGGATGCCCACGAGCGCCTGGGCGCCCCGTTTGTGCACGTAGAAGGTGCGGCGGAAGGAACAGACCTCGGTGCCGTGCTGGTTGATGGTGCGGGTGCGCACGGTCACGATGCCGGCCTCGGGGCGGGAGGCTGACTCGCGCCTGGAGAGCACCAGCGACTCCGACCACAGGGTGTCGCCCGCGTGTACCGGCGCGCTCATCCGGACGTCGTCCCAGCCGAGGTTGGCGAAGGCGTTCTGGCTGAGGTCGGTGACGCTCTGCCCGACGGCGATGGCGAGGGTGAGGGTGGACACCACCAGCGGGCGCCCGAACTCGCCCCGCGCGGCGTACTGCTCGTTGAAGTGCACCTGGCTGGTGTTCATCGTCAGGAGCGTGAACCAGGTGTTGTCCGCTTCGCCGACCGTGCGGCCGAGCGGATGCTCGTAGAGGTCGCCGGGGGCGAAGTCCTCGTAGAAGCGGCCGGTCCAGCCCGCCCGCGGGACGGGTTCGGGTTCGGCGGTGGAACTCATGGCGTCCTCTTTCGGATGCGGGCTCCAGGGGGCCGCGGCGAGGGGCCGCTGTCGCCCAGACCCTAGGAGCGCGGTCCGGCCCCGTCAAGAGCTTTGTTTCCCTGTGCGGTCCAGTGTTTCCCTGTGAGGTGATGCTGCCGACGCCCTTTGGAAACAGGGGTTTTACGGGTCGTGACCCGCCCGCGCCTTGACAGTGGGTCGCGGTGGTGGCTCCATGTGAGGCACTGTTTCGGAACATTGTTTCCTTATGGGAAACACTCTCACCACGGAGAGGGCAGCTTCCCGCTATGAGAGCCAAGACCATCTCACCGTGTTCGTCCCGCACGGTGGCGTCGCTCGCCGCCCTGGTCGTCGCGGCGGCAGGATCACTCGTGCTCGGCGGCGCCACCCCGGCGCTCGCGGGCAGCGCCGCGGTGACCTACGACTGCGTGTTCGCCTCGTCCCACTCGGTGTTCAGCACCACGGCGACTCTCACCGCCGACGCCACCACCACCGCGGGCACCCCGGTCGACGTCACCCTGAGCTTCGCCGACGGACCCGCCAACGGCCCCGTGGCGCTCGCCGCGAACACCGTGGCCGTCTCCGCGAAGGTCTCCGTCTCCGGCCAGGACCCGGTCACCGTGAGCGCACCCGCCGCCAACGCCGCCGTCGCCGCCTACGCCGAGATCCCCATCCCCGACCTCACCGGCGAACTCACCGTCGCCCAGCCCGGCACCGTCGAACTCGCCCCGGGCGACATCACGCTGAACATCACCAACTACGGCCTGTCCATCGCCTGCACGGTCACCGGCAGCGCCCCGGTCCTCGGCACGGTGACCGCCACCGACGACAGCACCGGCAGCGCCACCGCCGCGGTCGAGTCCGTCTCCGGCCGCCCCGCCGCCGACACCACCGGCGCCCGCCGCGGCGACGTCGTCACCCTCGGCGGCAGCGGCTGGACGGCGGGCGAACCCGTCGACGGCGTCCGGCTCTGCGCCCTGGACGGAACCACCGCCTGCGCCGACGACGTGCTCACCCCCGCGCTCACCGTCGACGCCGGCGGCGGCCTCTCCGGCACCGTCGGGATCGGCGCCGCCGCCACCCCGGGCCCGCACAGCCTGGTCATCACCCAGGGCTCGCTCAGCGCCACCGTCCCGCTCGGCGTGCTGGGCACCCGCTCCCTCCAGCTCAGCCCCGCCGGCGGCGGACCCGGCACGACCACCACCGTCACCGGAGCCTCCTTCGACCCCGGCGACGAGGTCACCGTCACCGGCGTGGACGCCGACGGCAAGGCCGTCGGGGACACCCTCACCGCACCCGTCGACGCCCGCGGCGGATTCACCGCCACCCTCACCCCCACCACCGCCACGGTGAAGGTCGTCGCCACCGAGAAGGACGGCACCGCCGCCGACTCCGCCGAGGCCGGCTGGACCGCCACCACCGACGGCGGCAGCGCCGAACAGACCCTCAAGGTCGTCGTCAGCGGCGGCGCGCTGACCATGGCCCAGCAGGCCGGCGAGGTCACCCTCTCGCCCGTCACCGTCGACGGCACCGCGCACACCTCCACCGGCGCGCTCAACTCCGTCGAGGTCAAGGACTTCCGCGGCGGCACCGGCGGCTGGTCCCTGGTCGGCACCGTCACCGACTTCACCGACGCGGCCGGCGCCACCCTGCCCGCGAGCAACCTGTCCTGGACCCCCACCTGCGCCGTCCACACCGGCGCCGCCGCGGCCTCCACCGTCACCCCGGGCGGCGCCGGAGCCCTCAGCTCCACCACCGCCGCGCCCCTGTGCACCCAGGCCGCCGACGACGACCCCACCGCCGTGACGGGCGGCGACTTCGACGCCGGTGCCGCGCTCGACCTGACCGTCCCGGCCATCACCCAACGCGGCCAGTACGCGGCCGTCCTGCGACTGACCCTGTCCTGACCGGACTCCGGACGGCGGCCCCCGGGCAACGCGCCCGGCGGGCCCGCCCTCTTCCCCCGCACCGCCGGACACCGCCGTCCGCCGAGCGCCCCGCCCGCCGGGGCCCACGGCCCGCCCGAGGATCCGAGAGGACCGATGCGCCCAAGCGTCCGCGGCCGTACGGCCGTCCGCGCGGCCCGGCTCGCCGTGTGCGCGGTGCTGACCACCGCCCTGTGCTGGCTCCACGCGCCCGGCGCCGCGGCGGACGGCACCGCGCAGGCCTGGTCGGTGCAGCCCAGCGACAAGAGCGGCGCAGCCGGCGGAACCGACACCCGAACGGCCTTCCGGCTCGACGCCCGGCCCGGGACCGTCGTCCACGACTCGGTGCGCGTCAGCAACCTCTCCACCGAGCCCATCTCCTTCCAGGTCTACGGCGCCGACGCCTACAACACCCCGCGCGACGGCGGCCTCGCCTACCGCCAGGCGGGAGAGGCCCAGCACGACATCGGGGTCTGGGTGAAGCTCGGCACCAACGCCCTGGTCATCCCCTCCCGCCGGGCCGCCGACATCCCGTTCACCGTGACCGTCCCCGAGGACGCCACCCCCGGCACCCACACCGGCGGCATCGTCGCCCTCGACAACGCCCTGCGCGGCGCCGGCACCACCGGCTCCGGAGTGGACGTGAGGATCCAGCGGGCCATCGCCGTCCGCCTGGAGCTCACCGTCGCCGGCCCGCTCACCCCGGGCCTGTCGGTCGGCGGGGTGCACCTCGACCACACGCCCGACGGCGCCCCCTTCGGCCAGGGGCGCGTCACCGTCCGCTACACCGTCACCAACACCGGGAACACCCCGGTCCAGGGCAGGGCCGTCATCGCCGTCAGCGGACTCCTCGGCCGCGACATCGGCCGCCGCACCCGCTCCCTGCCCCTGATCCTGCCCGGCCAGCACACCGAACTCAGCGTCGGCATCGGCCGCGCCCCGCCCGTCGACCTGCTCACCGCGAAGGTCACCGTGCGCAGCACCGGAACACCCGCCACCACCGCGCGGGCCCACCGGCTGGCCCTGTCCTGGCCCACCCTCGCGGTCGTGGCCGCCGCCGCGATCCTGTCCGCCGCCGCCGGATCCCAACTGCGGCGACGGCGACGCACCCTCGCGCTGGAGCACACATGACCCACCGCCGGGCCCCGGCCCCGACCCCGGCCCACCGGCTGCTCGCCCCGGTCCTGGGCGCCCTCGCCCTCGTCGCCCTCGCCACGGTGCCCGTCCCGGCCGCCGGCCAGGCCGTCACCGTCGACGACACCCGGCTGGTCCCCGGCCGCCCCGTCACCGTCAGCGGCACCGGCTGGCCCGTCGGCGCCACCGTCCAGGCCGAGGTGTGCGGGGCGCGGGCCGTCCACGGCAGCTCCGACTGCGACACCACCCGGGGTGCGGTCGCCCTGGTGGCCCCCGACGGCACCTTCCGGCTGGCGCTGGTCGCCGGCGGCCCGCCCGCCGACTGCCCGTGCGTGGTCCGCGCGACCACCGGAGGACAGAGCGGCCGTACCGCCACGGTCGGCGTCGGGATCGAGGGCGTCCCCGAACGGAAGGTGCCCGCCCCGGACACCAGGGCCCCCGAGGTGACGGTCGTCGACGCCGAACTGACCGGACGCCCCGGGCTCGCCGAGCTGTTCGGCGGCCGGCCCCACCGCACCCTCGTCGTCACCGTGCGCAACACCGGTGACGCCACGCTCGGACGGACCCCCCTCCGGGTCCGCTGGGGAGCGGGCGCGCGGGCCGACACCGACGTCGCGGCCCCGCTCACCGCACCGCTGGCACCGGGCGCGCAGGCCACCTACCGCGTCCCGATGGCCATGCCGCTGGCCGCCTTCGGCCGCTACTCCGTCGGCGGCCGGTACGGCACACGCTCGTTCACCGTCGCCACGGACCTCTACCCGTGGGGCCTGATCACGGTCACCGGGGCCTCGGTCCTGCTCACCGTGTTCGCCGTCGGCCGGGCCGTCCGCCGCCGCCTCGACAGGCCGCCCGCGCCGGTCCCGCCGCCCGCCCCGGCGACCGTCCCCGCCCCGGCCGCCGTCCCCGTCACCGCCGAGGGACTGCACACCCTGCTCACCACCCTCACCCCCCGGCCGGTCGGCGAACCTCTCGGCGAACCTCTCGGCGAACCTCTCGGACTGGAGGGCCTGTTGCGGACGCTCTCCGGCCGGCCGGCCCTCGTCGACGCCGCGCGACTCGACGCCCTGGAGACCCTGTTGGCCCACCTTCCCGCACCGGACACCGCGCCCGTCGGCTCCGCCGAGGCCGGGGGAGACCGGTGAACCGCCTCTCGTCGGCCACCCTTTGGGGCGCCGCGGCCGGAGCGGCCACCGGACTGGTGCCGGGGGCCCTCGTCCTCGGCGCACAGCAGCTCGGCGGTGTCGTGGGGATGCCCGGGGCGGCCGTCCGCTACGTCCTGCTCACCGGCGTGCTCCTCGCCCTCGGGGCCCTGACGCTCACCGGCTGCCGCGCCCGCCGGCGCCCCGAGCGCCCCTTCTCCGCCCGCACCGCGGCTCGCTGCGTGTTCGCCGCGAGCCTGCTGATCGCCCTCGCGGGCGCGCTGCCCGGCGTTGCCGTGCTGTGCGCCGCGGTCCTGCTGGCCGCCCCCCTCGGTGCCGCCGCCCTCACCATCCGCACCGGCCCCGCCTGGTACCCGGCCGCGCTGACCGGCCTGGCCGCGAGCGGCGCGACCAGCGCCCTGCTCCCGGACCGCCCGGCGACCGCGCTCCTGGCATGCGCGGCGACCGCCACGCTCGCGACGGCACCGGCCGCGTTCCGACGCGACCCGGTGCGCGCGGAACCGGTGCCCGCGGAATCGGTTTCCGTGGATCTGGTGCGCGCGGATCCGGTGCCGGCGGATTCGGTGCCTGCTGGCCCGGTGTCCGCAGGCCCCGTGTCCGCAGGCCCGGTCCTCGCAGGGACCGGATCCGCAGGCCCGGTGTCCGCCGGGGCGAAGTTCGCCGGGGCGGAGTCGGAGTCCGGACACGTCGGCGCCCTGCCCGGGGCTGACACCGGCCCGATCGCGGGTCGTGACGACCGGCACCGCACGGGCTCCGCCGCCTTCGCCGCCCTCGGGTTCGCGGTGGGCGCCGGAGGCCTCGCGGCGCAGGACTTCCTCACCTTCCGCTTCGAGCTGCTGGGGGCGGAACCGGCCGGGCGGATCGGCGTCGCCGCCGGCGGGGCCGCACTGCTGTACCTGCTCGCGGCGCTCCCCGGCCGGAACGGCGGCCGACGGTCCGCCGCGCTGTCGCTCGCGGCCGCCTGCGCCGCGCTGCTCGCCCTCGCGACCGCCGGCGGAGCGGTGCGGCTGACCGTGGCCCTCTGCGCCCTGCTGGTCTGCGCCGCGCTCACCGGGCGGGCGCTGGACCGGCGCCTCGACGACCGTCGTCGTACGGCGACCGCCGCGTGGACCCTGCTCGGCGCGCTCGCCGGGATCGGGGTCCTGTCCGGTCTCGGACGGTTCGTGGACGCGGGGGACGCGCTCACGCTCTGCGCCTGGCCGCCGCTGGCCGCCACCGTGCTGCTGGTCCGGGCGGACCGCCGTGCGTACGGCGGAGCGGAGGAGCGGGCGGAACCGCTGCTGCGGGTGCACGGCCTGACGGTACGGCGCGGCGGGCGCGTCGAGGTCCGGCGGCTGCGGCTGACGGCCCGGCCCGGGGACGTCCTCGTCCTGCGCGACGAGCGGAACGGGCGGCGGGCCGCCGCGCTGCTGCGGGTCCTGGCCGGGCGCGACCGGCCGGCCCGCGGCGGATACCGGCTGCACGGCCAGGACGTACGGGCCGTCCCCGCCCGAACCCGGTGGCTGCTGGGCCTGTCCGCCGCCGTCGACCCCGTCGACGCCACCGGAACCGGCCTGCTGCCGCAGGTCGCCTCGGACCGCACGGTCGGTGACGCGCTGCGCGGTGCCGTGGCACAGCACGGCCCGGGACGCGCCGAGGACCTGCTGAGGGCCGCGCTCGCCGCGTTCCCGGTCCTGGCGGAGCGGCTCGACAGCCGGCCACGGGACCTGGGACCGGCCGAGCGCTGCGTCCTCGGGCTCGCGCAGACACTGCTCGCCCGGCCCCGGCTGCTGCTCCTCGACCTGACCGACCCGGCCGCGGCGGCCCTCGCCGAGGATCCCCAAGTGGCCGGGCTCGTCCGCCGGATCGCGGACCACGGCACGACGGTCCTGGTCGCCACCGCGGGCAGCGCGGCCGTCCCGCTCGGCGGCAGGCCGCTCGACCTCACCGAACGCAGGCCCGCACGCGCGCCGCGCCGGCCCGAGCGGTCCACCGCCGACGCGATGGCCCGACGACCGGGCGCGTCCGGCGGCCCCGACGCCCACGGCACGGCGCCTCTCCACGAAAGGAAACCGGTATGACCTCCTGGCCCCGGACCCGTCCGCGGCGCCTCGTCGCGGCCCTGGCGCTGAGCGGACCGCCGCTGTTCGCCCTCCTCGGCCCGGTCACGGTGGCGGAGGCCGACAGCGCAGGGGCCACCGTCACCGTCTCGCAGGCCACCGCGCTCACCGAGGGCCAGCGCATCACCGTCACCGGCGAGGGCTTCCGCCCTGGGCTCACCTCGGTCGCCGTCGGACTGTGCAAGAAGGGCTACCGAAGCAACACGGACTGCGACCTCACCGGAGGCGCCGCGCTCGTCAACATCGACGCGCGGGGCCGCCTGCCCACGGTCACCCTGACGGTCCGGCGCACGGTCGCCGGCACCGACTGCCGCACCAGCCAGTGCGTCGTCGGGGTCTCCCCGCTGCCGACCGGGACACCGGCCGCGCTCCGCCCCGCCAACACCGTGAACGTCCCGATCGGCCTCAAGGGCGGGACCGTCGCCGGCGAGCCGTCCGGCGAGGGGCACGCCGAGACCTCCGCCGCGGCCCGGTCGTCGGACGACTCCCGCTGGGACGGTCCCTCGACCGTGCTGTGGGCCCTGTCCCTGGCCGCCGTCGTGCTGTGCGCCGCGGCCGGCCTGCTCCCGCACCGCCCAGGCCCCGTCCCGCTCTCCCGCTCTGGAGGTACTCCCTGATGCGCACCGTCAACCGCCGGTCCACGGCCCTGGCCTGTGCCGGGGCGGTGGCCGCCGGCACCGCCCTGCTCACCGCCCATCCGGCGGCCGCCGCCGGAGTCCTGACCGTCAGCAGAACCACCGGGCTCGCCGTCGGCGACACGGTCACCGTCTCGGCGAAGGGACTCAGCAAGAGCCAGTCCTTCGCGCCGCTCGGCCTGTGCAAGCCCGATCCGGCCGGGCCGACCGACTGCGACACCTCGGCCGACTCCGCGTACGTCGGCAAGACCGACGCCGACGGCGTCTGGCACGCCTCCTCCGACGACGCCACGACCGTCAGGATCACCGTCAAGGCGACGGCGGGAGGCGCGGACTGCACCGCGAAGGCGGGCGCCTGTGTGATCGCGGTCTTCATCACCGCCACCGAGGAGATGGTCCAGGTGCCGCTGACCGTCACGGAGGCCTCGTCGTCCGCGAGCCCCTCCGCCTCCGCCTCGGCCTCCGCCGCCTCGTCCTCCGGCGGGTCGGGCACGTCGGGGTCCTCGGGGGCGACCGGGTCCTCGTCGTCCTCGTCGTCTTCGTCGGCCTCGTCCTCGGACGACGCGCTGGCGCAGACCGGCACCATGGACGGCATCCCCGTCGGGCTGCTGGCCACCACGACGCTGGTGCTGTGCGGCGTCTCCGGACTGCTGCTGATCCCGCGCCGACGGCACGAGGACTGACCGTCCGTCACCCTGGGGCCGCACCGTCACGGAGCGGCCCCAGGGCCGATGACCGGCCCGCGGTCAGGGCAGCGGCGGGGCGAGCCGGGCGAGGGCCTCGGCCAGCCCGATGACGTCGGCGTACTTGGAGTCGAGGTCGAAGAGGTTGGCCTCGTGCGGCGCCGGATCGCGGTCGGCCGAGGCCTCGCGGACCACCTGGGGGCGGAACCCGTACTGGAGGGCGTCCAGCGCGCTGGCCCGGACGCAGCCACTGGTGGAGAACCCGCCGATCACCACGGTGTCCACGCCCCGTTCGGTGAGCAGCCGGTCCAGTCCGGTGCCGAAGAACGCGCTCGGATAGTGCTTGCGCACCACCAGGTCGTCCCCCCGCGGCGGGCAGACGTCGGTGAACCCGGCGTGCGGACCGCCCGCCCGGAAGGCGTCGAGACCCGGCACCTTGCGGTGGAAGTGCGGGGCGTCGGCCGCCGGGTCGCCCGCGTAGTGGACGGCCGTGAACACCACCGGGGCCCCGGCCGCGCGGGCCGCGGCGGCCAGTTCCGCCATCGCCGCGAGCGCGGGCCCGGCGGTGTCGAGGCGGAGCCGGGAGTCCGGCTCGGCGTAGGCACGGACCGCGTCGACCAGCAGCAGCGCCGGGCGCTCGCCCCAGCCGACGCGGCGCCCGAATCCCGCCGCCGCGTAGTCGTCGTCGAGCCGGCCCGCCACGTCAGATCACCCCGTCGGCGGCCAGCCGGGCCCGCTCCCCGGCGGCCAGTCCGAGGACGCCGCCCCAGATCTCGTCGTTGTGGGCGCCCAGCGCGGGGCCGGGCCAGCGCACCTCGCCCGGGGTCTCCGACAGCCGGGGCACCACGTTCTGCATGGGGATCCGGCCGAAGTCGGGGTGCGGCACGCGGACGATGGCCTCGCGCGCGGCGAAGTGCGGGTCGGCCAGCATGTCCTCGGCGGTGTACGTCCGCCCCGCCGGTACGCCCGCCTCGTGCAGGGCCGCCAGCAGCGGCTCCGCCTTCTGCCGCGAGCTCCACTCGGAGACCGCCGCGTCGAGCTCGGCCTGGTGGGCGCCGCGCGCGCCGTGCGTGGCGTACCGCTCGTCCGCGGCCAGGTCCGCGCGGCCCATCACCTCGGTCAGCCGGGCGAACACCGTGTCCTGGTTCGCGGCGATCAGCACGTCGACGCCGTCCGCCGTGGGATAGACGTTGCTGGGAGCCACGTTGGGGAGGACGGCGCCGGTGCGCTCGCGCCGGTACCCGCCGATCTCCCACTCGGGGATCAGCGACTCCATGTACGCCAGCACCGCCTCGTAGAGCGCCGAGTCGACCACCTGGCCGCGGCCGGTCCTGGTGCGGGCGTGCAGGGCCATCACCGCGCCGTAGGCGGCCATCGTGCCCGCCAGCGCGTCGCCCAGGGAGACCCCGGTGCGCGACGGGGGCCGGTCGGGCTCGCCGGTGATGTGCCGGATGCCGCCCATGGCCTCGCCGATGGAACCGAAGCCGGCCCGGGGCGCGTAGGGGCCGCTCTGGCCGTAGCCGGTGACGCGGACCAGGACCAGGCCGGGGTTGGCCTCGGCCAGGGTCGCGTAGTCGAGCCCCCAGCGTTCGAGGGTGCCGGGGCGGAAGTTCTCCACCAGCACATCGGCGGTGGCGATCAACTCCCTTGCCAGGCGCTGGCCTTCGGGGTGGCGCAGGTTGCAGGTCGCGGACTTCTTGTTGCGGGCGACCACCGGCCACCACAGCGAGGTGCCGTACGGGCGCTCGCGCCCCCACTGGCGCATCGGGTCGCCGCCGCCGGGGTCCTCCAGTTTGACGACCTCGGCGCCGTGGTCGCCGAGGAGTTGGCCGCAGAACGGACCGGCGAGCAGGGTGCCGGTCTCCACCACGCGGACGTCGGAGAGGGGTCCAGTCATGAGCCGAGTGTAGATTTGGGAAACGCTGTTCCGCCAGGGGAACCGAGGGGGCAGAATGGCGGCCATGGAGATCAGGTCCGCCGAAGCGGCCGCGCCCGCCGTCGGCATCGTCGAAGTCGCCCCGCGTGACGGGCTCCAGAACGAGTCGGTGGTCCTCGGACCGGCCGAGCGGGCGGAGTTGGTGGCGCGGGCCGTCGCGGCCGGGGCCCGCCGGGTGGAAGCGGTGGCGTTCGTCCGTCCCGGACGTGTTCCGCAGATGGCGGGGGCCGAGGAGGTGATGGCGCTGGTGCCCCGGACGGACGGGGTGCGCTACTCCGGACTCGTCCTCAACCTCCGGGGCCTGGAAAGGGCGTTGGACAGCGGTGTGGACGAGGTCAACTGCGTGGTGGTGGCCTCCGACACGTTCTGCCGGCGCAACCAGGGCGTGGACACCGAGGGCGCCTTCGGGGTCTTCGAGCAGGTCGCCGCCCGCGCCCGCGCGCACCGGGTGACGCCGTCGGTCACCCTCGCCGCGGCCTTCGGCTGTCCCTTCGAGGGAGAGGTCCCCGAGGGCAGGGTCGTGGAGCTGGCGCGGCGGGCCGCACTGGCCGGGGCGGCGGAGATCGTGCTCGCCGACACCATCGGGGTGGCCGCCCCGGACGCCGTCACCCGGCTGCTGCGCGCGGTCGCCGAGGTGGCCCCGGACGCCGTGTTGCGCTGCCACTTCCACAACACCCGCAACACCGGGTACGCCAACGCGGTGGCCGGCGTGCAGGCGGGCGCCGCCTGGCTGGACGCGTCCCTGGGAGGCATCGGCGGCTGCCCGTTCGCTCCCGCGGCGACCGGCAACATCGCCACCGAGGACCTCGTCTACCTGATGGAGCGGATGGGCGTCCGCACGGGTATCGACCTGGAGACCGCGGCCGCCATCGGCCGCTCCCTGGGCAACCGCCTCGCCAAGCCCGTCCCGGCCCTGCTCGGCCGCGCGGGCCCCTTCCCGCCGAGCGCACCGCGAGCCGCCCCCGCCGAACCGTCCCCGCAGGCCGACCCTCTGGCCGCACCACGACCGCCCGCCGACCGGCCCGCGCTGTCTGCCGACCGGCCGCCGCCGCCCGCCGACCTGCCCACGTCATCCGCCGGCCTGCCCGCGTCAGGCGTCGGAGTCGACCGGGCCGGTGTGTCCGGTGTGTCCGGTACGTCCGGTGGGGAGGGGTGAGGGGGAGCCATGGGTGCTCACGCGCACGGCTGGTGGATTCTGCTGCACCTCGTGCTGTTCGTCTTCTGGCTCGGCGGTGACCTCGGGGTCTACGTGTCCAGCCGGTCCGTGCTCGCCTCCGGCATCGGCTTCGAGGCCCGGGCTACCGCCCTGCGCATCATGGGGATCCTCGACCTCGGCCCCAAGATCTGCCTCGTGCTCTTCCTGCCCAGCGGGGTGACCCTGATGGCGCTGGATCCGCACGGCGCCTCCCTGCTCAACCCCTGGACCGCCGGGGCCGCCTGGGCGGGTGC
Source organism: Streptomyces sp. NPDC104367 (assembly GCF_055583825.1). Classification (NCBI taxonomy): domain Bacteria; kingdom Bacillati; phylum Actinomycetota; class Actinomycetes; order Kitasatosporales; family Streptomycetaceae; genus Streptomyces; species Streptomyces sp. NPDC104367. The sequence goes on from NZ_JBVJND010000007.1 coordinate 218,236, forward strand.
CGCGGTGTGGCTCTGGCTCACGGTCACCGACCACCGGCACCCCGGCCGCCATCCACTCGTCCGCCGCGCCGACTGGACCGTACGGGTGGGGCTGACCCTCGCCCTGCTCGCGGTCGGCGGATACACCCTGTTCGCGGACGAACCCTTCGGGGTCACGACACGGCCGCACTGGCTGGGCGCCAAGGTGATGCTGTACGCGCTGGCGATCGCCTGCGGGCTCGGCATCAGGCTCACCCTGCGCCCGTTCGGCGCCGCCTTCGCCACGCTCGCCCGCGAGGGCTCCACCCCCGCGACGGAGGCCGTGCTGCGCCGCGCGGTCGACGGCTGTGTGCCCTACGTCGTGGGGATCTGGAGCTGTGTGCTCGGCGCGGCCGCGCTGGGCGTGTTCAAACCGGGCGCATCGCTGTGAACGCCCGCACGGGCTCCCGCGGGAGCCCGTGGCGGCAGGCCGGCGCGGCCCTCGCTCAGCCCGTGGCCGTCCCCGAGCCGGGCCGGTGGCCGAACTCCGCCGAGATCCGTTCCGCCGCCGCCATCACCAGCGGAACGCACTCGGCCAGCCGGGACTTGAAGCGGGTCTGCGGCCCGGCCACGCTCAGCGCGGCCACCACATGGCCGTCGTGGCCGAGCACGGGCGCGGCGGCGGAGGCCGACCCCGCCTCCCGCTCACCGGCGGAGGTCGCGTAGCCGCGCCTGCGGATGGCCGTCAGCTCCTTGCGCAGCCTGGCCACGTCGGTGATGGTCCGGTCGGTGAGCGGCTCCAGTTCGTGTCGGCTCAGGTACTCCTCGATCTCGTGCTCCGGCATGAACGCCAGCACCACCTTGGAGGAGCTGCCCGCGTGCAGCGGATAGGGGATGCCGAGGGCGACCTCGATGCGCAACTCCTGCTGCGGGACGACCTGGTCGACGTAGAGCCGGGTGTCACCGCGCCGGATGGACAGCGTCGCCGTCTCGCCGCACTGGGCGGCCAGCCGGCGCAGTTCCGGTGCCGCCATGGTCCGCAGGTCGGTGCGGGCCAGGTAGGCGCGGCCCAGCGAGATGGCCGCGGGACCCAGGGCGTAGCGCCGGGTGACCGGGTCGGTGATGATCAGGTCCCGGTTGCGCAGGGCCGTCAGGATGCGGTGCACCACCGCCTTGGTGATGCCCAGCTCCTGTGCGATCTCGGTGACTCCGAGGTCCGGCCGGCCGCTGCGGCCGAAGAGCAGGAGTACGTCCATGGCCCGCTCGACGGCGGCGATCGACCTGCTGCTGTTCTCCTCGCTCACGCTGTTCCTTCTGCGGTGCGGGGCCGGGTGGGCCAGTCGGGGCGGCTCCTCCGACCGTGTCCCAGCATACGGTCCGGATTTCCCCAAGGGAAACGCGGTCGCCCTGCCGTCACCGTTCGCCATTGACACCGGATGAAGGCCGTCGTTACGCTCATCGTGACACCGTTCCGCTAGAGGAAACAGAAGCCCGATGGTGGTGGCGGTGGACGTCTGCTCGGGACACCGGTACCCACACGAACCCACCGCCGGGAGGCGCCATGCGAGCCGCCGTCGACGAGTCGACATTCCGTCAGGCACTGGCGCGCTGGCCCAGTGGCGTCGCGATCGTCACCACCGACGGACCGCTCGGCCGGCACGGCATGACCGCCAGTTCGTTCTGCAGCCTGAGTCTCGACCCGCCGCTGGTCCTGGTCTGCATGGACCGCCGGATCCGCTCGCACCGGATGATCGAGGAGCACGGCGTCTTCGCGGTCAGCGTCCTCGGCCGGGACCACATCGCCCTGGGACGCCGGTTCGCCGGCATGGAACCGGCGGTCGAGGACCGCTTCGCCGGGGCGTCCTGGGAGGCGCGCGCGACGGGCAGCCCGGTCCTTGAGGACGCGGCGGCCTGGGTCGACTGCACGGTCCGGCACGCCTACCCCGGCGGCGACCACACCATCTTCGTCGGCGAGGTGCTCGACGCCCGGGTGCCCCGCCTGGTCGCCCCCCTGCTGTTCCACTCCCGCGCCTGGGGCCAGGTCGCCGACCCGCTGCCCGACCGGGTAGGGGTCGCCGACATCGGTGCCGCCCGGCAGCTGGCCGCCGGCGGCCCGGACCGCAGCTCCGCCCGGCTGCTGTCCGCCCTGGCCGTGGCCGGCGTCCGGGTGCGGCTGCCCCCGGCACGGTTCTCCGGCGCCCGGCCGGTCGGCGGGGTCCCGCTCGCCGTCTCCGCGCTGGTCGCCGGGGCCGAGGAGGCCGCCGAGGCCCTCGCCGCAGGGGTCACGACGGTCGAGTTCACGGTCGCGGAGTCACCCGGGACGCCCGGCGTGGCGCTCGCCGGCGTGCCCGCCCTCATGGCCGCTGCCTCCGGAGCAGCCACGGTCGTGGGCCGTGTCGACGACGCCCTCGACCCCGCCCGCGCCGCCCGTGTCCTGGACCTGGTGTCCGCGCTGCGCGCCGCGGGATGCGACGAGATCGCCCTCCAGGAGGCACCCGATCCGGACGGAGGCACCTCGCCCGAGCGCAGCTCGCCGCTCCATCTGCGGCTGCTCCTCCAGGACGCGGTCCAACTGGCCGGCGTCGTACCGCTGCGGCTGTGCCTGCGGGACGACCACGGCCTCGGCCTGGTCAACGCGCTCACCGCCATGAAGAGCGGCATCCGCCACTTCGACACCACACTCACCGGCTGCGACGGCACCCTGGACACCGAACGGCTGGTGCTGCTGTGCTCCCGCATGGGGGTGGGCGTACCCGTGGACGGCTCCCAACTCGCCGCCTGCCGGGCGGACATGGCCCGGCTGGTCAGGCGCGGCCCGACCCGCCGCCCCGCCTGAGCGCCGGACCGGTCCCGTGCGTTCCCTTCCCTTCCCTTCCCTTTCCTTTCCTTTCCTTCTTTCCTTCCACTCACCTCTCCAGCCCTCTCCGCCCTTGTCTCCCCACCCACTTCCGCGCCGAGGAGTCGACGCATGACAGCACCGCGCCTGACCGGTGAGCGTCTCATCGACGTCATGACCCCCGAGGAACAGAGCCGGGCCCGCCGGGTCGAATCCGTGCTGCCCACGCTGCGTGCCGCCGCAGCCGAGGCGGACGCCGCCGGGGAGTTCCCGCGCGGCCACGTCGCGCTGCTGAGGGAAGCGGGTCTGCTCGGCCTCGTCGTCCCCGAGGAGTACGGCGGCCTCGGCGGCGGCCTGCGGGACCTGGCCGCCGCCACCTTCGCGATGGGCACCGCCTGCCCCTCCACCGCTCTCGCCTACTTCTTCCACAACACGAGCGCCTCCCGCGGACTGCTGCCGCTGGAGGCGATCGACGCCGGGCTCTTCGAGGACGCCGAGATCCCGGAGGTCACCGCCTTCGCGGAGCGGGTGCTGAAGGTGATGTCCGGCGGCAGCTGGCTCGGCAACTTCGCCAGCGAGTCGGTCAAGACCTCCGGGGCCAACATCTCCATCGCCACCACTGCCCGCCGCACCACCGACGGCTGGCGGCTCGACGGCGAGAAGTCCTTCGGCTGCGCCACCGGCGTCGCCGACCTCTACCTCGTCACCGCCCGCCTCGACGGCGTGGACGGCATGGACGGACTCGCTCTGTTCCTCGTACCGCGCGACGCGCCCGGAGTCTCCTCCCGGCCGCCCTGGAACGGCATCGGCATGCGCGGCAGCGCCAACCACGGCATCCGTCTCGACGGGGTGACCGTCCCCGACGGCGACGCGCTGACCCTGCCCGGCGCCTTCAGCCGGATGCTCCAGGTCAGCCGGGGCAGCTTCGTCGGCAACCAGCTCGCCATCGCCGCCGTCTACACCGGCGCCGCCCAGGCGGTCTACGACCACACCCTGGACCTGCTCACCACCAGGACGTTCGCCGACACCGGCCGGCCCATCGCCTCCAGCCCCATGCACCAGGTGCTCGTCGGCGACATGACCCAGCGGCTGGAGACCGCCTACCTCTGGCTGCGCCGCCAGCTCGAACTGGAGACCTCGCAACCGCCGTTGCGCCCCAAACCCGAGGTGTTCCGGCAGTGGCGCCTGGGCAAGGGCTCCGTCACCGAGGCCTGCTTCGAGGTCGCACTGGGCGCGCTCAAGGCGTGCGGCACCTCCGGGGCGACCCTCGACGGGATCATCGGCCGCACCCTGCGTGACCTCGCCATGGGCCTGGTGATGACGTTCCCCGCGGAGCGCGGACGGCTGGAGGCCGCGAAGACGGTCACCGACGACCGGGCCACCGCACTGTTCGCCACCGTGGAGCGCGGCCGATGACCACACCCTTCCGGCCCGCCCCCGTCGCCGACCTGGTCGACGGCCGGTCCCTGCCCTGCCCGCCGCTGCCGGACGGCCCCCGGCTGGAGAACCCCGCGACCGGCGAGGACCTCGGCCCGGCCCGCGGCAGCACCGGTGCCCGGGTGGAGCAGGCCCTCGCCGCCGCCGACCGGGTGCACCGCTCGGGCGCCTGGGCCGAACTCCCCGACACCGACCGCGCGGACGCCCTCGACGCGGCCGCCGGCGCGGTGGAGGCGCGGGCCGGTCTCATCACCCGCGCCGAGTCCTTCGGCAGCGGCGTCCCGATCGCCCAGACCACCGTGCTCGGCGTCATCCTCGGCGGCGCCTTCCGGCTCGCCGCCGCCCGCCTGCGCGCCTCGGTACTGCACACCACCGTGGCCCGGCCCGACGGCCGCACGGTCACCGTGCGCAGGGCGGCACTCGGCCCCGCCCTGTGCGTCGTACCCGCCAACGCGCCCGCCCCGATGGCCGCGCACAAGGCGGCCTCCGCCCTCGCCGCGGGCTGTCCCGTCCTCCTCAAGGCGCCCGAACTCAACCCCTACGGAAGCCAGTTGCTGGTGGAGAGCGCGGCGGCCGCCCTCGCCGACGCCGGGGCCCCCGCCGCGCTCCTCCAACTCCTGCACGGAGACGGCGCCGTCGGCGCCCGGCTGGTGGGAGACGACCGGGTCCGCGCGGTGTCCTTCACCGGCGGCACCGCGACCGGCCGCGCGGTCGGGGCCGTGTGCGGCGGTTCCCTCAAACCCGCCCAGCTCGAACTCGGCGGCAACAACGCCCTGGTGGTGATGGCCGACGCGGACACCGGCGACGTCGCGCGGATCGCCGCCGAACTGCTCACCACCCTCAACGGCCAGTGGTGCCGCGCCCTGGGCAGACTCGTGGTGCCGGCCGCCCGCCGCACCGAGGTCGTCGAGGCCGTCGGCGCGGCCCTCGCCGCACTGGCCGTCGGCGACCCGTTGTCCCCCGCCACCGGCTACGGCCCGCTGGCCCACTCCCGCTACCGGCACGGCGCCCGCTCGGCGATAGCGGGCCTGACCGCGCTCGGCGCCAAGGAGCACTCCTTCACCGAGGTCCCCGAGAAGGGCAACTGGTTGGCCCCGGTGCTGCTCTCCGGCGTCCCCGAGGAGCACGCCCGCGCGGAGATCTTCGGCCCGGTCGCCACCGTCCACCCGTACGACTCCCTCGACGAGGCGGTGGCCCTGGCCAACGCCACCGGCTACGGTCTGGAGGCCTACGTGGCCGGACGCGACGAGGCGGCGGCACTGGCCGTCGCGGCGCGGATCCGGGCCGGGGAGGTCAAGGTCAACGGCTCCTCGGTGCTCAGCCTGCACCTCGACACACCGCGCCCCGCCTGGGGACTGTCCGGGCTGGTGGACGAGGGCACCGACGAGACCCTGCTGCACTTCACCGGCACCCGCGTCACCGGCGTCGAGGCCGGATTCGCCCTGCACACCACCATCCCGCCCGCCGCCGACCCGCACACGGCCACCGCGGACACGGTCGCCCCGCCCGCCGCCGACCCGCACACGGCTGCCCCGGACACGGTCGCCCCGCCCGCCACCGACCCGCACACGGCCGGTTCCCATCCGGCCGCCCCGCACACCGGTCCCTCCGCCGGCCGGGCGTCCGGATGAGCGCGCCGCCCGTGCTGGTGGCCGGGGCCGGCCCGGTCGGGCTCACCGCCGCCCTGATGCTGGCCCGCGCCGGGGTGCCGGTGACCGTCCTGGAGGCGGGCACCGGACTGTCCGCCGAGTCCCGCGCCTCGACCTTCCACCCGCCGACCCTGGAGATGCTCGCCCGGCTCGGTGTCGCCGACGGTCTGCTCGCCCGCGGTCTGATCGCCCGAACCTTCCAGTACCGCGACCGGCACACCGGGCCCGTCGCCGAACTCGACCTGTCCCTGCTGGCCGGCGACACCCCGTTCCCGTACCGGGTGCAGTGCGAGCAGAGCAAGCTGACCCCGCTCCTGGCCGGGGCGCTGGGCGCGCTGCCCGGTGCCCGGCTGCGGTTCGGCAGCCGGGTCGCGGACGTACGGCAGGACACGGACTCCGTCACGGCCGTCCTCGACGACGGGCACGCCGTGCGCGGCACCTACCTGGTCGCGGCCGACGGCGCCCACTCCGCCGTACGGCGCGCGCTCGGCGTCACCTTCGACGGGCTCACCTACCCCGAGCGCTTCCTCGTCGCCTCCCTGGACGCGGACCTCGCCGCCGACCTGCCCGGTCTGGCGCCGATCGCCTACGTCATGGATCCGGACGAGTGGCTGGTCCTGCTGCGCACCCCGGACCACTGGCGGGTACTGCTGCCCACCGCCCCCGACACCGAGGACACCGCCGAACTGGCCCGACTGGAAACGCGGTTGGCGGCTCTGCGCGCCGACGTGGGGGCACGGACACCCTGGCGGGTCGCGCACGCCAGCCTCTACCGGGTGCACCAGCGGGTCGCGGACGGCTTCAGGAAGGGCCGGGTCCTCCTCGCGGGGGACGCCGCGCACGTCAACAACCCGCTCGGCGGGATGGGCATGAACAGCGGCATCCACGACGCCGTCCTGCTCGGCGGCGCCCTGGCCGCGCTGGCCCTCGGCGAACCCGGCGCCGACACCGCCCTCGACCGGGTCGCCGCCGCCCGCCGGGACTGCGCCCTCGGCTACGTGGGCGCCCACACCCACCGGAACTGGGAGCGGCTGCGCGCCCGCGACCCCGGGACCCGCGCCGCGCTGGAGGCCGAACTCCGGGCCACCGCCGCCGATCCCGTCCGGGCCCGGGACACCCTGCTGCGCAGCTCGATGATCGCCTCGCTGCGCCCCGCCCGCTGAACGGGGAGCGCGCCGACCGCACGGAGGAGGGCCCCGTGGCCGACCCGGAACTGATTGACCGTCACAGCCCGTCCCGGAAGGCCGAGTCGGTCGGCACCGTGGCGGTGGCCGGGCCCGCCGAGGTGCACCGTGCGGTGGCGGCCGCCGGGCCCGCCGCACGGGCGTGGGCGGCCCGCCCGGTCACCGAACGGGCCGCCGCCGTACGGGAGGCGGCCGACGAACTGGACCGGCGCGCACCCGACGCGGCCGTGCTCCTGGCCCGCGAGTCCGGCAAGCCCCTCGCGGACTGCCGGGGCGAACTCGCCTTCTCCGCCGCCGTGCTGCGCTGGTACGCGGACGCCGCCCCCGCCCTGCTCGCCGACACCGAGACCGACGACGCCCTGGGCCGGCTGACGGTACGCCGCCGCCCCTACGGCCCCGTCGCCGCCCTCACCCCGTGGAACGCGCCCGTCGTCCTCACCGTGCTCAAGCTCGCCCCCGCCCTGGTCGCGGGCAACGCCCTGCTGGTCAAGCCCTCACCGCTCGCGCCGCTCGCCCTGGACGGACTGCTGCGGGCCTGGGCGGGACGCTTTCCGCCCGGACTGCTGCACGTGCTGCACGGCCACGAGGCGACCGCCGCCGAACTGGTCGGGCACCCGGGCGTGTACAAGGTGGCGTTCACCGGCGGCGCCCGGGCCGGCCGGGCCGTCGGCGCCCTGGCAGCGGCGGCGCTCACCCCGACCACCATGGAACTGGGCGGCAACGACCCGGCGGTCCTGCTCGACGACGCCGAACTCACCGACGAGGCCCTGGACCGGCTGGTGATGGCCTGCCTGGCCACGGCCGGACAGGTCTGCATGGCGGTCAAGCGCGTCTACGTGCCCCGGCACGCGTACGCGCCGTTCACGGCCGCGTTCGCCGCCGCGGCCGAGCGCGTGGTCCGGCTCGGCGACCCGCTGCGGCCCGGGGTGACGGTCGGCCCCGTGATCACCGCGGAGGCCGCCGCACGGCTGCGCGCACTGCTGACGGACGCGGCAGGGCGTGGCGCGTCCGCCGTCCCGCTCGGCACGGTGTGCCCCGACACCGACCTGGCCGCCGGCCACTTCGTACGCCCGGTGCTGCTGACCGGAGTGGCCGACGACGCGCCCGTGGTGGGCGAGGAGCAGTTCGGCCCCCTGGTGCCGGTGCTGCCCTACGACCGCGAGGACGACGTCGTGGACCGGGTCAACGCCGGCGAGCTGGGCCTGGGCGCGTCCGTGTGGAGCGCCGACGAGGAGCGGGCGTTCGCCTTCGCCGCCCGTCTCGACGCCGGGTTCTGCTTCGTCAACACCCACAACCGCACCGGGATGTCCCTGCGGGCACCCTTCGGCGGGGTCAAGCGAAGCGGCCACGGCCGGGAGTACGGGCCGCAGGGGCTGGAGGAGTACACCCAGCCGTGTGTGACGCACGCCCCCGGCCCGTTCCGCCGCGGGGGCGGGGGCATGGCCCCGGGCGCGTACCCGGTGCCGGGCTGAGCGGTCCGCCCGGCCCCGGGCACGCGCGGTGGCCGGGAGCCGCTCAGGGCGCGCCGGTGACGGTCACGGCCGGGTCGGCGGCGTCGCCGGTGTTCCAGACGTAGTCGGCGGCGGCGCTGTCGCCGAGCGCGGCGCGCAGGAAGGCGCCCGCCCAGCGCGCCGAGACCGCGATGCTCTCGCTCTGGGTGAGGGTCTGCGTGCTGGTCTCGGCCTCGGCCGGTGACGGGCTCTGCACGTCGGTGATGCCGTAGTGGTTGGCGCCGGCCACGCGCACGATCTGACGCGGGGTGTCGAGCAGGTGCGCGTAGCTCTGCTCGGCGTCGGCCGGGGGAGCGATGCCGTCGGCCGTGCCCTGCACCAGCTGGACGGGGATCTGGTTGTCGATGTCGGCGAAGATGCCGAGGAACCCGTTGTTGGTGCCGTAGAACGAGGCCGCCTTGACCTGGCTGGGCAGGCTGAAGCTCAGCGTCGGACAGAAGACGAGGCTGCACTTGTCCTCGGCCGCTGCGAGGCCCGCCGCGCCGCCGAAGGAGTGCCCCAGCAGGACCAGCTTCCCGCTGTCGATCCGCTTGTACAGCGGGGAGGCGGAGTCGTACTTCTCGTCCTTCATCCAGTCGACCGTGGCGGTGATCTGGTCCTCGGCCGCGTAGCGCTCGTACTCGAAGAGAACCAGGCGGTAGTGGTTGGGCACCACGACGACGAAGCCCTGTGCGGCGAGGGCCGACGCGTACTGGGAGTAGAAGGAGCGGTCGACCTTGGCGCCCTGGAGCAGCAGCGCCACCGGAAGCTTCGTGCCGGTGCCGGAGGGGTGGTACACGTCCGCCTGGTCGTCGCCCACGGTGGTCTGGTACGAGGCGACGGCGGTGGCCGCGGACGCGGGTGCCGTGACCGGCTGGGCGAGCAGCGCGAACAGGACGGCGAGCAGGGCCGCCAGTGGGGCGCGGGGCGTTCTGAGCATTGAACTGCGCGGCGTTCCATGGGGTGTTCTGCGGAATCTCACGGGCTCTCCGATGCGGGGAAGGGAAGTACGCATGTTCCCGTACAGGAAACAGAGTTCCACTCAGGGGGACAGGTAGGCCAGGGGTGGGATCGGTCGCGGTGAAACATTTGGGTTACGCGGTGCGGCACTTGACACCGCCCGGGGTCTTCGCTGTCATCTCCCACCAACGGTGCGGAACAGTGTTTCCACCTAGGAAACGGCCGTGCCGGCTTCGGAGGCCTCCATGCGTGTGCTGTCCCGACTCAGATACCTCGCCCCGGCGGTCGCCGCCGTCCTGGCCGCCCTGGTCGTCCCCTCGCCCGCGCGGGCCGACACCGCAGGCGTCACGGCCGCGTCGACCACCGTCGACGTCACCTGTGCCGGACTCGCCTACCACCAGGACGCCGACTGGTACTTCCCCTCCGGCACCCCGAAGGGGCTGATCTGGCTCCAGCACGGCTTCGCGCGGTCCGGCGCCAACATGGCCGACCTGGGGGAGCACTACGCCGCCGCCGGCTACCTGGTGTTCGTCCCCACGCTGCCGAGCGCCGACATCTTCGGCTGCACGCTGCAGAACCTCGGCAACAACAAGCCGTTCCTCAACAACGTGGCGAACTGGTTCAGTTCGGCCGGAGACGCCTCAGGGCAGCTGGCCACCAGCTACGCCCGGGCCGCCGCCGGTGCCGGACGGGCCGGGACCTCGCTGCCCTCGTCCCTGCTGTTCTCCGGCCACTCCGCGGGCGGCGAGGCCGTCGAGTACGTCGCCCAGCGGCTGCACAGCACCTCGCCGACCGCCTTCGCCCGGCTGAAGGGCCTGGTGCTGCTCGACCCGGTGGCCTCGGCCATCGGCGACAACACCGCCGCCTCGCTGGCCGGGCTGGCCACCACCGCGCTGCCGGTGCACACCATCTCCTCACCGCCCTACCTGTGCAACAGCAGCGCCTCCGGCACCACCGCGCTGGAGGCCGCCTACCCCGACGCGGCGTTCCTCGGCGTGGAACTCACCACCGGGTCGCACGTGGACGCCGAGGGCTCCAGCACCGACGCGATCGGCAGCCTGGGCTGCGGGGCCTCCAGCGCCCAGAACATCACCGCGCTCCAGACCCTCGCCGTCGGCTGGGCCTCGGACGCCTTCTCGGGCACCACGACCGCGACCTACTACCCCGGCGGCACCTACTACCGGACCCTGCTGGCGGCCGGGGTCGTCGAGACCCTCGCGGGCGCCGGCGCGTGAGGAAGGGGGTGCCGCCGGCCGGGCTCGCGGCACCCCCGTGTCCGTCCCGGGCTCAGCCGGCGCCGCCCGCGCCCTCGGCATGGTCGACCACCGCCCGGTCCGCCAGACGCGGTCGCAGCCAGGCGGCCAGCTCCAGATGGAGCGGATGCGACTGGTACGCCGTCAGGGCCGCCGCGTCGTCGTGCCGGGTGACCATGCACAGGTGGTACGAGACCGGCGAGCCGACGATGTCGAGCCCGAGGTCGATGGACCGTATCTGCGGTACCAGCGGGGCGAGTTCGGCCAGGCGCCGACGGGCCTCGGGCGCGTCGGCCGGGTCGGTGAAACGCATGAGGACGACATGGGTGAGCACAGCCGGCCCTCCGGGGTCGGATCGGGAAATCCCCTCTGTCGCGGGGGCGGCAGCGAGTGTATGTTTGGGAAACGCTGTTCCGCTAGAGGAACCACAGGAGGATGCCATGGCCCGCGTCGCCGGCTCCGTACGGGTGGCCGCGGCCCAGTTCGCCGTGGGCGAGGACCGTGAGACCAACCTGGCCGCCGTACTGCGGGCGATCGACGGGGCAGCCGCCCGGGAGGCACGGCTGGTGGTGCTGCCGGAGTTCTGCAACCACCTCTCCTGGTACCGGGACCGGGCGCACGCGCTGCGCGAGGCGTGCCGCCCCGGGGACGCCTTCCTCACCGCGATCGCCGACGCCGCCGCCGGCCACCGCATGTACGTCAAGGCGCACGTCACCCTCGCCGCCGAGGGCGCCGCGCCGGGCCGCTCGGACGGGATGCGGATCACCGCCGCGAGCCTGCTGTTCGGGCCCGACGCCACCCTGCTCGGACGGGCCGACAAACAGATCCTCATGGGCAGCGAGAACGACCACCTCGACCCGGCGGACCGCGCGGGACCGGTCCTGGACACCCCGCTCGCCCGCTTCGGCCTCTACTCCTGCATGGAGGGGGTCATCAACGAGGTGTGCCGGGGACTGGCCCTGCGCGGCGCCCAGGTCCTGCTCAACAGCCTCAACTCCTTCGCGCTCGACGAGGCCTCCCTCCACATACCGGTGCGCGCCGCCGAGAACAAGGTCTGGGTGGTGGCCGCCAACAAGGTCGGCCCCCTCATCCCGGACGAGCGGCTCGCCGCCGTCAGCGCCGGACTGGGCGTGCCGCCCCACGCCCTGCACGGAGCGGGCGAGAGCCAGATCGTCCGCCCCGACGGCTCGGTCGCCGCCCGCGCACCCCGCACCGGCGAGGCCGTGGTGGTCGCCGACATCGAACCGGCCACCGCCGACGACAAGCAACGCCCCGACGGCACCGACCTGTTCACCTCCCGCCGCCCCTGGCTCTACGGGCCCGTCGCCGCCGCGCCCCGGCCACCGGCCCCCTTCCCCGGCGAACGCGCACCTGAGGCGATCGTCGCGGTCCTGCGGCCCGGTGGAACCGGCGACAGCACGGTCCGCGAGGCACTCGCCCTCGTCTCCGGCGCCGCGGCGGCCGGCGCCCGGCTCGCGGTGCTGCCGGAACTGTTCTTCCTGCCCGGCGGCGTCCTGCCCGAGGGCACCGTCCCCGACCCCGAAATCACCGCCCACCTGCTGCACGAACTGGCCGAGGCGCTGCGCGGCACCGACGCCCTGGCCGCCTGTACTCTGCCCGAGGCCGGTGTGCACACCGGGTTCCTCGTCGGCGCCGACGGCCCCGTCCTGCGCGTCCCCCAGCTCCACCCCAGCGCCCGGCACAGCGGGTGGGCCGTCGAGAAGCCCGCCCCGCCCCGCACCCACGACACGGACTGGGGCCGTGTCGCCCTGGTCGTCGGCGACGACGCGCTCCACCCGGAGACCTTCCGGCTCGCCGCCCTGGCCGGCGCGGACACCGTCGCCGTCTGCCACACCCCCGCCGAACCCTGGGAACACGACCTGGGCCTGCCCGAACGCGCGGCCGAGAACCGGGTCAACGTCGTCGCCGCCGGACCCGAACAGGGCGCGATCCACGCCCTGCCCGCGAACTTCGGCCTCTGGCAGAGCCGCGAGGGCGGCTTCACCGGCCGCATCAGCCACCCCCTGACCACCCCCGCCGCCGGACCCCTCACCCTCGCCGCCGTCCACCCGGCCCAGGCCACCCGGCGCCTCGTCTCGCGCCGCACCGACCTCGTGGACGGCCGCCCCTGGCGACTGGCCGGCGCCCTGACCGCCCAGGACCCGGGCGCCCCCGCCCCCTGACCCGCACACCCCCCGACACCGCCGACAACCCGGCCCCCTGACCCCGCACACCCCCGACCGTTCGTCACCGCCCGTCGCCGCACCGACGCCAACGACCGGCACGGCAACCGCCGCCGGTCGCCCTCCCGCCCCAGCCATCCTCCGAGGAGCGCCATGGCCGAGACCCTCAAGGCCGTGCAGGACATGACGGACGCGGCCCCCGTCACCGACGTCACCGACACCTTCCTGCGCTGGCAGGAGCTGCTCACCGAACTCAAGGCGAAGATCGACCGCCGCTTCGAGCTCACCCGCGACCCGTCCACCCTCGCCCTCCAGTCCTACGGCAGCCCGCCCGACAGCCCCGGCGGCTCCCTCGCCGCCTACAGCGGCCCCGAGGTCGACTGGATGGTCCACTCCTGGCTCGGCAACCCCACCCGCGGCTTCGCCAACCTCCACCTCACGGTCTGGCTCGGCCCGCGGATCCGCGTCCCGCACCTCGCGATCGCCCTGCTGTGCTGGCCCGGCGGCTGGTTCTACCTCGACTCGGTACCCCGCACCAACCTGCTCGCCGACGGCGACGCCTACGACCGCTACTACGCGCCCCTGGACGAGGAATGGCTGAAGGTGCGCGAGAGCCACCCGCGCCTGGACTGGTTCACCAGCCGCGCCGGCTTCATCCGCGCCAGCCTCTCACCCACCGCCTACTGCTACTCCCTGCCCCGCGACGAGGAGCACATCACCCTGGTCCGCGGCCTCACCCACGCGCACGTCGACCGCTGGCTCGGCTGGGTGGACGCCGCCGAGAGCGTCCCGGACCCGGAACGCGACGCGCTCGCCGCCGCCGACCTCGCCACCCGCCGCAACATCGCCGAACGCGACCCCGCCAACGTGATGGGCGTCCGCTACTTCGGCGAGGAGACCACCGGCCGGCTCGTCCGGGCCCTGTGGGGCGGCGACCGTGAACTGCCGAGACCGCGGTGAGCGCGGCGGACGGGGCCGGGACCCCGGTACGGGCCCTGTGGTGGGCGTGCCGCGTGCCCGGTCTGAAGGAACCCTTCGACACCGCCCACCTGCGGGTCTTCTACCCGGCCCGGCCCACCGGATCGGACGCCGAGCGGCTGACCGGCGAGATCCCTGCCGACCCGGCCGGCGCCCCCTACCCGGTCGTGCTGCTCCTGCCCGGCATCAACGTCGGCCAGGACTCCTACCGCTGGCTCGCCGCCGCCCTCGCCCGCGCCGGACTCGTCGTGGTCAGCGCCGACCTGGTCGGTGAGCTCTTCGCGGGCAGCCACGGACTCACCCCGGCCGTCGACCTGGAGGCCGCCTCGCCCGCCGGCTGGGGCACCCGTCCCACCACCCCGCTCATCGGCGCCCTTCTGCACGCCCTGGCCGAACTGGCCGGCCGCGCCCCGCTCACGGGGCTGCTCGACCTCGACCGGGTCGCCCTCGGCGGGCACTCCGCGGGCGGCACCGTCGCCCTCCAGTCCGCCGCCCGCACACCCGGCGTGCGTGCCGTGTTCGCCTACGGCGCCCACACCCTCGTCGCCCGGATGCTGGGCTGGCCGGACGGCACCGTGCTGCCCGTGGGCGAGGGCCCGCCGGTGCTGCTGCTGTCCGGCGAGCACGACGGTGTCATCGCCGCCAGCGCCGACCGCTACGCCCCGGCCGCCGACGGCACCCCGGCCGATCCCGTGCTGCGTACCTTCCTGGAGGCCGTGCCCGACGCCGGCGGCGCGAGCGTCTGGGCCCGGCTCGCCGACGCCGGCCACTTCACCGCCTGCCACCCGCACGACCCCACCGCGGCCCGGGGCTTCCTGGAGGAACCTGCCTCCGACCGGAGCGCGCCCCGCGACCTGCTCGGCCGGCTGGTCACCGAGTTCTGCCTGGCCCGGCTGCGCTCCGCCCCGGACGCCGCCCACCGCCTCGACGGCCTGCTCCGGCCACCGCACCCCGGCCTGCTCGCCGTACGCCGCCGCTGAACCGCACCCCTGTGCAGGACATCGCCTCGAACGACCCGAGGAGCGCCCTCCCGACATGTTCAAGAACTTCTGGTACGCGGTCGAGTTCGCCGACCGCGTCGGCCGCAAGCCCGTCAAGGCGGTCTGTCTGGGCCAGAGCCTGGTCCTCTACCGCACCGCGGACGGCACTCCCGTCGCCCTGTCCGACCTGTGCGCCCACCGCGGCGCCGCCCTGTCCGGCGGCACCCTGTCCGGCGACCGCGTCGTCTGCCCCTACCACGGCTGGCGCTTCGACCCCGACGGCGCCTGCACCCTCATCCCGGCCAACCTGCCCGGCCGCGGCATCCCGAAGAAGGCCCGCGTCGACTCCTACCCCGTCACCGAACGGTACGGCTTCGTCTGGGTGTTCCTCGGCGACCTGCCCGAGGAGGAACGCCCGCCGCTGCCGCTCTGGCCCGAGTTCGGCGAACTCGTCGCCGACGGCGGCCGGTTCCGCGCCGTCACCGGCGAGTACCTGTGGCACTCCAACTACGAGCGGGTGCTGGAGAACGGCTGCGACATCGCCCACACCCCGTTCGTGCACGCGGGCTCCTTCGGCAACCCGGACCGGCCCGAGGTCGAGGAGTACACCCTCGAACAGCCCGACGAATGGTCGGCGTTCGCCACCGTCGCCCTGCACCCGCCCACCGCGAAGGGCCTGTGGGCCAAGCTCTACGCCGACCGCCGCTCCCAGGGCAAGGAAAGGCCCCCCGTGGTCACCACGGCCGGCTGGATGCTCCCCAACCTGATCAAGCTGCACGTCCGGCTGCCCTTCGGCAACATGATCATCTACGACACCAACATCCCCGTCGACGAGACCACCACCCTCGTCAAATGGGTCGCCCTGCGGGACTTCTTCACCGGCTCCTGGGCCGACGGCAACACCCGCAAACGGGTGGACCGCATCTTCGGCCAGGACGCCCCCGTCGTCGACGCCACCCGCCCCGAACTCCTGCCCGCCGACCTCGGCGCCGAACTCCATCTGCGCTCCGACCTGATCTCGGTCGCCTACCGCCGCCGGCGCCAGGAACTCGCCGCCAAGGGCTGGGCGCTGGGCCCCGCCGACCGCATCACCGGCGACGTGCCCGCACGCACCTCGACCGTGATCGCCTCACCCGGCCGGCGCGCCGTCGCCGAGTTCGCCCGCGCCTGGGAGCAGAAGGCCCACGGCTTCCACCCCACCGTCGCGGACGCCGAACAGTCCGCCGAGTCCACACCTCCCGCGGAGAGCGAGTGACCGACATGACCGACGCCCCCGCACCGGACACCGCGCCCAGCCCGCCCGCCGCGCTCTCGGCCCGCGTCCTGGACCGCCTGACCGCCGCCACCGGTGTCACCGAGATCCCCACCCCCTGGCCCACCCTGACGGGCGCCGCCTTCCCCGGCCCGGTCGGCGCCGTACGGTGCTTCACCGGCGACGGCCCGGTCGACTCCGTCGTCCACATCTCCCTGGTCGTGCCCCCGATCGGCCTCGACAGCCACATGGTCTTCGCCTTCGGCACCCCGGCCGGACCGCTGCCCCACTTCACCCTGGACGCCGTACGCACCGGCGAGGCCTACGCCTTCCACCTCGACCTGGTCCAGCGCACCGACCTCGCCTCCCACCCCCTCTACACCGACCGTGTCTACGGCCCCCTCACCGCCGCCCACGAGCGGGCCGCCGGCATCGCCGGACTCGCACCGGCCCGCGTCGGCCCGCGCCAGCGCGCCCTGATGTCGCCCTGGATGCTGGTGCACCGCGCCGACGAGGCCGCGCTGACCGCGGCCGGACCGCTCGCCGAGGCCTACCTCGACCACTGGCTCGCCCTCGCCGCCGACTTCCCCGACGACGCGGCCAAGGAGGCCGCGGACACCGGGGACCCCCTCGCCGACCGCGACCGACGCGTCCGCGACCTGCTGTTCAGCCGCGAGATCGACCCGGTCTGGACCCAGGTCGACCGGCTGCTCGGCGCGGCCACCACCGACGCGCTGCGCACCCTGCTCATCACCGGCCGCCCGGCGGCGCAGGACACCCCGTGACCGGCACCACCGGACCCAGCGTCTGGCAGCGGCGCATCACCGGCGAATGGCACGGCCGCCCCTCGCTCTTCGACGCCACCGGCACCTGGTGCGGCTACGAGGACATCCGCCGCTCCTCCGAACACACCGACGGCGCCACCGTCTACCGCATGGACGGCGGCCTCGAAGGCGGCGGACCGCTGGCCGGCCGGTTCCGGCTCGCGGCCCCCTTCGCCTTCGACGTCACCGACTCCGACCACACCCGGGTCTACCGGGGTCCCGACTTCCACGGCACCGGCCGCCCCTACGGCGGATTCGTCGACGCCCACTACTACGGCCCCGGCTGGCAGGTCGGGCTCAACACCTGGAACCACGTCCTGCCCGACGGCGACACCCAGGTCTACTCCTCCGTCCTCCACCAGGGCTGGACCGTCGTCGGCTGCTTCAACGGCGTCTACCACCGCACCACCGACCACGACACCAACCCCGCCACCCGGGACGCGGTCTCGGCACACCTCGCCGCCGAGACCCGCCACGGACCGGTGCCGTGGATCCTGCCCACCAAGCAGGCGGGCGCGTTCACCGGGGAACTGGAAGCCTGGGACGCCGCGCAGAAACCGCTCGGCACCGTCCACGTGGAGAACCGCCTCACCCCCCTGGACCTGCTGCGCACCGAGCACCGGATCACCTGGCGAGGCTGCGGGCTCGACCGCGCCGCCACCGTCGTACGCCGCCGGGACGGGACCCGGGAGTTCTGGGAGGGCCCCGACGCCTGGGGCAACGCCCAGGCCTTCGGGCGCGCCAACTTCCCCGTCTGGCACTTCTCGGCGGGCGCCCCCCGGCGCGTGGTGGCCCGCGAGTTCGCCCTCGACACCGCGCCCGGGATGCGCGCGGGCGGCCGGCTCGCCGTGACCTACGAGGTGTTCGACGGGCAGAGCCTCGCCGCCGTGCTCCACGGCCTCCTCGACTGGACCGCGTCATGACCGCGGCCGGCCCCGTCGTGGTCGTGACCGGCGGCACCCGCGGCATCGGCCACGGGCTGGCCCGGGCCTTCCTCGACCGCGGCTGCCGGGTGGCCCTGTGCGGGCGGACCACCGAGGCCGTCACAGCGGCCGTCGACCGGCTGGACGCCCCACCGGACCGGCTGCTCGGACACCCCGCGGACGTCACCGACCGCGACCGGCTCACCGGCCTGTGGCACGCGGCCCGGGACACCTTCGGCACCGTCGACGTCTGGATCAACAACGCCGGCGCCACGACCGCCCGCCGCCCCCTGTGGGAACTGACCGCCGCCGAGACGCGCGCGGTCACCGAGGCC
Source organism: Streptomyces sp. NPDC104367 (assembly GCF_055583825.1). Classification (NCBI taxonomy): domain Bacteria; kingdom Bacillati; phylum Actinomycetota; class Actinomycetes; order Kitasatosporales; family Streptomycetaceae; genus Streptomyces; species Streptomyces sp. NPDC104367. Next base: position 236,478 of record NZ_JBVJND010000007.1, read on the forward strand.
AACCTGCTCGGGGTCGCCAACGGCAGTGCCGTCGCGGCGAGCGGCTTCCTGGACCTGGGACGCGGCCGGATCTGGAACATGGAGGGCTTCGGCTCGGACGGCCGCACCCTGCCCGGGCTCGGCGCGTACGGCGCCACCAAGCGCGCCGTCACCTACCTCACCCGGGCGCTCGCCACCGACCTGCGCGCCCGTGCCGCCGTACGGCCGCACGACGTGCGCGCCATGAACCTGTCGCCCGGCATGGTCGTCACCGACGTCCTCACCCACGGCTACACCGACGACGAGTACGCCCGGGTCCGCAAGGTCCTCGACATCCTGGCCGACACCGTCGACACCGTCAGCCCCTGGCTGGCCGACCAGGTGCTCCACGGGGGCACCCGCAACGGCGGACGGGTGGCCTGGCTGACCCGCCGCAAGGCCGCCGCCCGCTTCGCCACCGCCGCCGTACGCCGCCGCCACGTCATGCCCGAACGGCGGCCCGGCGCCGCCGAACCGCCCGAACAGGGCGCACGACAGGACGAGGAGGCCCGCCGATGAGCCACCCCGACTACCCGGTGGCCCTGGCCGTCGAGGACTTCGTGCCCGTGCTCTGCACCGCCCTCGCGGCGGCCCGCCTGATCGCGCCCGCCGCCCGCACCGGCCGCGCGGGGCGCGTCCTCGCGACGGCAGCCGCCGCCCTGATCGCGGCCGGCGGTCTGTCCAAGGCGGTGTGGAAACTGGTCGTCGCCCTCGACGGCCCGGACCTCCAGCCACTCGACGAGGCCCTGTTCCCCCTGCTCTCCGCGGGCTTCCTGCTCCTGGCCCTCGCCCTGCTCAGGCTGGAGCCGGCCGCCGTCCGGGGACGGCGGCTCGCCGTGGTCCTCGCCGGAGTCTGGCTCGCCACCGCGGGCCTGTCGCTCGCCCTCGCCGCCACCGCCCCGGTCATGACGCTCGCCATCGCGGCGGTCACCGTCTGCGCCGTACGGCTGATCCTGCTGGCCCGCGGCGCGGCAGACACCCTCGCCGCCGCAGCGGCCGGGCTGTGGCTGCTCGGCATGTACGTCCTGGGCCCGCTCGCCGCGCGCCCGGACCAGAGCGTCGCCCTGCAATGGGTGGAGCAGTCCTGCAACACCCTCACCCAGGCCGCCGCGGTCCTGGCCGCGTGGCGGCTGACCAGGGCACTGTCCGCGCCGCCGGATCCCGCCGCCGGCCTCGGTACCGGGGCCGCCTCGGACGGATCCCCTGCCCCTTCCCCCGACCACCGGACGGTGACCCCATGACGGACGCCCTCGGCTGGCGCCGTAAGTTCGGTGTGATCGCACCGAGCACCAACACCATCGTGGAGCCGGACTTCTACGGGATGACCGTGCCCGGCGTCACCGCGCACTTCTCCCGGATCCACATCCGCGACCAGGACATGGACGGCGACTCGGGCATGGAACGGCTGCTGGAGCAGATCCGATCGGAGATCGGCGCCGCCTGCGAGCGGGTGCTGACCTGCGAGCCCGACTACATGGTGATGGGCATGTCCGCCGAGACCTTCTGGGGCGGTGTCGAGGGCAACCGGGAGTTCGTCAAGCAGATCCACGACATCACGGGCCTGGAGGTCGCCACGGGCGCCGAGGCGTGCGAGCGCGCGCTGCGGCTGTTCGGGGCCGGGCGGATCGGGGTGGTGACGCCGTACCAGCCGGTCGGCGACGCCAACGTGCGCCGCTTCTTCACCGAGCTGGGGTTCGAGGTGGCGGGCATCGTCGGCCTGCGCTGTCCCACCGCGGTCTCCATCGCCCACGTCACCGAGGAGCGGCTCCGCCGGGCCCTGCGCGAACTGGCCGCGCTGGACGGCGTGGACGCCCTCGTCCAGTGCGGCACCAACCTGTCGATGATCCGCCTCGCGGACGAGGCGGAACGCTGGCTCCGGCTTCCGGTGATCGCCATCAACGCGGCGACCTGGTGGATGGCGCTGCGGGACAACGGGATCACGGAGCGGATCGAGGGAGCGGGCACCCTGCTGCGCGAGCACTGATCCGCCGTACAGAAAGCCGAAGTGATGTTCTCTGCCGCTCTGGTGGGACTCGGACTGCTGCAACTCGCGCTGTCCACAGTGGCGTTGCGGTCGGGGCGGGGCGCCGGCCGCTGGGCCGCGGTGCTCGGGTGCGCCCTCGCCTACGACTCGCTCGTGGTCGGCGCGGGAGCGGCCGTGGGGGAGGGGGTCGCGCTGGAGGCCCTGAACGGAGGGCGTTTCGTGGTGCACGCCGTCCTGACCCCGCTGGCCGTCGTCTGCGGGGCGGGGCTCGCCGGAGTGCGCCGCCGGGCCACGATCGCGGCCTGGGCGCTGAGCGCGGCGCTGGCGGTGACGGGAGTCCTCCTGTCCCTGCCCGGACTGCAACTGGAGCCCCGTCGCTGGCAGGACACCCTGCGGTACGTGGACACGGGGCACGCCGGAGCACCCGTCGCGGCGGTGCTCTCCATGCTCCTGCTGCTCGTCGCCGGCGTGCTGCTCTGGAGGCGCAGGTCGGTTCCGTGGCTCGCGCTCGGCGCGCTCGCGGTGTTCGCCGCGCCAGCGGCGGCCGTCGCCGCGCCGCCGCTGGGCAACCTCGGTGAGGCGCTGCTGCTCGCCGGCATGGTCGCGGCCCTGCGGGACGGGCGCCTGGTGACAGGGTCGGCGCTCGCCGAAGGGACCGGCTGAGCGCGACGGCGGCCCGGCGCGCCTGCCCGCCTCCGCCTGTTCGCGGCCCGTGCCCGGCAGTGGTGTTCCCCTTGTGCCAACAGCGTTCTCGTGGCGGAAACGTGACGGGCGTTCCGTCGCGGCCCTTGTCGGAACCGCCGCTTTCTGCTGTCTTGGGGAAACGCTGTTTCCATCCCCCACACCGAGAAGGTGACCCCGTGTTCCACAGACCGTTACGCGCCCTGCTCGCCCTGGCCCTGTCGGCCGCCGCGTTGCTGTGCGTGGCGCCCGCGGCCTCGGCCGCCGCCGCGGCCGCCGCGGACCCCTCGGCCGCCGGCCCCTACGCCGTGGCCTACACCGACGTGACCGTCTCGGCGTCCGGCCGCTCCTTCAGCGCGCGCGTCTGGTACCCCGGCACCTCCAGCGGCGCCGACGCCCCCGTGGCCGCCGGCGCCCACCCCGGTCTCGCCTTCGGGCACGGCTTCTTCCAGGACATCTCCAAGTACGCCACCCTCCTCGGCCACTACGCCTCCTGGGGCTTCGTCACCGTCACCCCCAAGTCGCAGAGCGGCCTGTTCCCCAGCCACACCGGCTTCGCCGACGACCTCAACGCCGGGCTCACCTGGCTCACCGCGCAGAACACCACCAGCGGCTCCCGCTTCCTCGGCGCCGTCGACACCGCGCACCTGGGCGTGACCGGCCACTCCATGGGCGGCGGCGCCGCGCTGCTGGCAGCCTCCCGCAACAGCGCCGTCAGGACCGTCTCCACCCTCGCGGCGGCCGAGACCGACCCCTCCGCCGTCACCGCCTCCGGCACGCTCACCGTGCCCGCCCAGTTCGTGGGCGGCAGCTCCGACTCGATCGCCCCGGTCGCGGACAACCAGCAGAAGATGTACGACGCCAAGCCCGCGCCCGCCCAACTGCGCGTCATCACCGGCGGTTTCCACTGCGGGTTCGTCGACTCCTGGGGCATCGGCTGCGACAGCGGCTCGATCACCCGTGCCGCCCAGCAGCAGCTCACCCAGGGCGTCACCACCGCCTTCCTGCTCTACACCCTCGGCGCCGACACCTCGATGTACGACCAGGTGTGGGGCTCCACCGCGCAGAACCTGGCCGGGGTGACGTACGCCGCCAAGCCCTGACCCGCGCGAAGGGTGCCCGCCCGGACGTCCACCCGGGCCGGGCACCCTTCCCGACGCCTCCTCAGGCCCGCGGCCGCACCGTCAGGTCGTCGAACTGCGAGGCGGTGTACGAGCCGAGGGCCAGGCCGACCTGCCCGTGGTCGTACGTGCCGTCGGTGACACGGGCGACCTCGGTCCCGTCGACCGTCGCGGTGATCGTGTCCCCGGCGAAGCCGAGCCGCAGGCGGTGCCAGGAGCCGGCCGCTCCCGACGGCAGGCCGCCGCCGACCGCCAGGGTGCGGGTGGTCTTGTCGGGTGCGACGACCCTGAGCGTCCAGGTCCCCGTGTCCGTGAGGTCCAGGTAGTAGCCCTCCCAGGTGTTGATCTTGTCGGGGCCGGCGTTGTTGACCTGGTTCACCACCCGGCCCAGCAGCGACGCCGACCCGCCGCCGTCGATGCGGGTCCGCACGGAGACGGTGTAGTCGCTCCAGCGGCTGTCCCCGGTCAGGGTGAGCGGACTGGGCACCCGCGACCACTTGGTGGGCTGCCGGGTGACGGCCTGCCCCAGGCACCGGCCGCCGCGGCCCGCGGCGCAGGGCGTCACCTGGAACGCGCCCTCCATGTCGGAGAGATAGCGCGGCGTGGCACCCGTCGGGTAGCCGTCGAAGTCCTCGCGGTAGGGCAGGGCCATGGTGCCCGACCGGGGTGCCGTCCCGGCCGCCGTCCCCTTGCCGCCGGACACGGTCGTGAGCGTGGTCACGGTGCCGGGCGGCAGCGTCACCTCGTGCGCGCCGGAGGCGTCCGCGGGGACGTCGGCACCGTGCACGAACCAGTCGGCCGGATCGGTGGACTCCAGAGCCGTCGTCCACCGGTGCAGGGCGCCGCGCGGCAACTCCCCGGTGGGGGTGAGGCCGACGCGCTGCGCCGCCGTGGCCCCGGTCGTCTCGAACACCGTCGTGTACGAGGGCCTGCGCCCCGGCGAGCGCAGCGTCACGTAGGTGCCGCCGCCGTCCAGGTAGCCGCTCGCCGAGTCGACGTAGCGCCAGCCCGGGTGGGTGAACTGCGCGGTCTGGGCGACGGTCCACAGCGTCGGGCCCAGGTCGTAGTGCCCGGTCCACGGCTCGTTCGCCCGCAGCAGTCCGCTGCCCTGCATCTGCACCGTCGGGTACCAGGCGTACACGGCGAGCCAGTTGATGAACGCCGTGATGCGCGAGTCGACGTACTCGTGGTTCATCTCGGCGGCGAGCCGGGTCGCCCCGGTCAGGTAGTTGTTCCAGCCCGACTCGCTCGCGAACAGCGGCTTGTCCAGGCTCAGGGCGTCCGCCGAGGAGGAGCAGTGCACGGCCGTGCACGGGTAGTGGATGCCGACGACGTCGGTCGCCGCGTCGAAGGCCGGGTCGTTCCGCATGTCCGTGGCGACCTGCCAGCCCGCGTTGTCGGCGGCGACCACCTTCACGTCCGCGTGGCCGTGCGCGACGAGGGCGGCCTTCAGACTGCCGTACCAGGCGGCGTCCCAGCCCTTCTCGTTCCAGCCGCCGAGGTAGTCCACGGAGAGCCCGTGCCGGTCGGCGCAGCCCAGCCAGCGCATCAGGTAGTCGATGTTGTCGGCGGACCAGAAGCCGCCGTCGAACCAGCCGGGCGCACCCCATTCCAGGCCGTAGAAGCGGATGTCGGGGTTGCGTCTGAGCGCCTCCTTCATCAGCCACCACTCGTAGCCGCGGTCGCAGTCGCCCCGGCCGCGGCTGCGCATGTGGCTGGGCTCGGCGCCGTTGCTGGAGTTGGTGTCCGCGCCGATCTCCACCTTGAGGATCTGGAGGGAGGCGCCGTAGCCGGGCTTGAAGAGGTAGTCGAGGATCCGGCCGCGTTCGGGCTCGGGGTAGTCGACGAGCAGCCGCGAGGTGCCGCCGCCCCCGCTGATCGCGCCGATGCCGTCGAAGGTGCGGCCGGTCCCGTCGGCGTCCACCGCGATCCGCTGCACGGCGGTGGGCTCGGTGTCGGCGCGTGCGCCGGTGGGGGCGGCGAGGGTCAGACAGGCGAGGGCGAGCGCGCCGAGTGCGCGCGCCCATCGTGTGCGCCGGGGCGTCGCTCTGCTGGATCCGGGCATGGAAGTCCCTTGCTGTGGTCGGGGATCGGAACGATTCAGAGAGCGACGTGGCTGCGGCCGGCCGGGACGTCGCAGCCGCGCGGCGCGCCGTTCGCCGGGAACACCTCGATCCGGGCCGGTCCTTCGGCGTTGACGTCGAAGGCGGCTCCCGACCTCGTCGGCACGTAGTTGCGGACGGCGACGCGGGCTCCGGTCGCGCGGAAGACGGTCCTGCCGTCGCGCACGAGCGTGGTGCGGTTCGGGCCCGCGGACACGGTGTACGTGTGTCCGCGCAGTTCCACGTTGGCCAGCGTGTTGGTGCCGGGCAGGGTGAGGGAGCCGAACATGAGGGCCGCCGGGTCGCCGTCCCACGGGTTGTCGCAGAGCAGTTCGTGCAGGCCCTGCACCGCCATCGCGTTGGACCAGGAGTAGGTGCGCCAGGCGGTGTCGACGGCCGGGCCCATCACGGACTGGCCGGGTTCCGGGTCGAAGGACTCGGGGAACCAGCTCTCCTCGTCCCACGCGGCGAGGTACATCGCGGTGCTGCGGGCGGCGAACCGTCCGGCAACGTTGTCAAAGCCGTAGCGTTTGATCCCGTCGTACACGGTGGCGTTCATCGGCGGCCAGCAGGCGCCCTTCCACTGCTCGGGTGCGGTGTCCTCGCCGTAGCGGTCGAAGAACCTGAAGTGCTCGGACTCCGGGTGCACCGGGCCGCCCGAGCAGTACGCCGGGTCGTCGCGGGCGACGGACGGGATCACGTGGTCGCCCCAGAACTCCCCGGGGTTCAGCAGGTGGTCCTCGACGAGGGTGCGGGCCCGGCTCCGTGTGGCGATCCCCGCGAAGAGCGGGTAGAAGACGGTCGGCGTGACGACCTCGTTCCAGGTGCCGTCGAGGTAGCGGCTGAGGTAGAGGCCCTTCCCGGCGTGCCAGAGACGCTCGTTCAGCAGCCGTTTCACCGTCGCGTGCCGGCTCGCGAACCGGACGGCGTCCGCCGTCTCGCCGAGGACCCGGGCCATCTTCGCGAGGGTCTCCGCGAGCAGCGCGTAGTACGAGTTGAGCGCCACGTCGGTGAGGTCGGTGTGGGCGCGCGGGTCGCCGCTGCCGCCCTCCCTGGGGATGCGGTGGTAGCCGGCGTAGACGGGGCTGTCGTCCAGCCCCAGGTGGTTGCCCCGGCCGCCGATCCGGTCGCCGAAGTACGGGCTCTCCAGCAGTCCGTCGCCGTCGGTGTCCCACTCGGGCAGCAGGTCGTGGAAGGTGACGAGGTGCGGGTACGCCTTCTCCAGGACGGTGCGGTCGCCGAACTTGGTGTAGAGGCGCCACACCGCGTACGCGTGCATCTGGCCCGAGTTCTGCTGGTCGTAGCGCGGGCCCTTGAGCGGCACCTGGTTGGGCGGCGCCGACGCGTCGAAGACGTCGGTCTCGTGCTGGAGCGCGAGCGGCCGGCTGACGAGGGCGGCGTCCACGGCGTCGAACGCCGAGTCCCAGCCGGTGAACAGCCCGCCCCCGCCGCCCCATCCCCACAGCACGAAGTTGCGCTGGTGGTCGCGGTCGTAGTTGGTGTTGAGCGAGAGGGCGTCGCGCACCGCGTCGGCCGCACGTCCCACGGGGCCCGATCCGGTCAGCCCGGTCTCGGTCACGCGGGCCGCGGCCGCCGCCAGCGCGCTCTCGACGCCGTGCGCCTCGGGCGTGTCCGCGGCCTGGGGGCCGTCGCCGATCCGGGCGGTGAAGGTGATCGTGCGGACCTTGCCGAGGTGGTAGACCAGCGCGCCGAGCGCCGTCCCCGGGGTGCCGATGCCGCCGGCGGCGACCGCTGTCAGGTCCGCGAGCGAGGCGTAGCAGCCGGCCGTGTCGGCGGGTTCGGTGGGGGAGAGACGGAGGTGGCCCGTGCTGCTGGGGTCGAGGACACCGGGCGCGCTGCCGGTCAGGTCCTGGCCGTCGAGCCGGAAGGCCGCCGACTCGCCCCAGGGGGTGCCCAGTTCGAGGACGACCGTGGTGTCGTCGTCGAGCGCGGTGACGGCGCCGACCAGGCCGGCGCCGTCGGGGGTGCGCGCGTAACGCACCCGGATCTCCCGCTTGTCGCGCCGGGCCTGCTCGTACTTCGCCTGCAACTGCGGGAGTTTCGCCGTCGCGTCGGCCACCGCGCTCGCCTCCCACTGGTCGGGGTGGGCGATGACCTCGCGCAGGGCGTCGAGGTGCGCGGGCATGACCGTACGGTCGTCCGTGCTCAGGCGCACCTGCCGGAAGGCGCCGTCGGGCGCCATCGGCCCGATCCGCCAGAGGTAGTTGGTGAGCTTCTCCCGCAGCAGCCTGCCCTGCGCGGTGACCAGTCCGACGCGCAGCGCGAACCGGGCCTCGCCCGTCCCGACGAACAACGCGCCGGTCCAGTCCTGGTCCTTGGCGCCGGGCATCGCGAACGGCCTCTGGAGGGTGGGGTATTCGAGTGCGCCCGCGGGCTGCGGTGCGGTGTCCTGCGGGACGGTGTCCTGAGGTGCGGTGGACGGGCCTGCGGCGAGGGAGGTGACGGCCGGTGCGCCGAGGGAGGCGGCGCCTACTGCGGCGATGAAGTCCCGTCTGGGCAGTGGGGGACGCGGCATGGGCAGTGACCTTTCCGTGCGGAGCGGGTGCGGTTCGCTGTGCCGGAAGTTCGCTATACCGAACATGGCTCGACATCTCGGCCATGACTATGTGGACGCTAAGAAGGTCACACCGCGGGTGTCAAGACATGTGTGACGTCGGCCGGCCGATGCCCTGCCCCGCCCGACGCCGGCGGGCGGCCGCTCGAAGTCCCGGCCGGCGCCGTACCCGTCCGCCGACGAGCGAGGGCACGGGCGGCCCTGGCGGCTGCCGCATCCGTGTCCTCGGCCGTCGGCGGGTGGTCCCGCGGAGCCGGTGTCAGCGCGAGCCGTCGCGGTCGCGGGCCGGCTCCGGCTGCGTCGTGAGACCCGACACCGTGATGCCGCTCTGCCCGGTGGCCTTCGCCAGCTGGAGCGGGGTGAGGTTCAGCATGCGCAGCAGAGCCGCTGTCTGCCGTCCGTCACCGCTCCATCTGTTTCTCTCCTCGGCCCGTTCGTACTCCGTGGTGTCCATTCCGATCGAGCGGGCCAGCCTGGCCGTGCTGAACTGCCGTGTCAGACGGTGCTCCAGCAGCGTCCGCGGAGCCTCGATGCCCATCAGGTCCGCGGTCCGGCACCACAGGACGTCCGCGAGGGCGAACAACTCGCTCTCCGTGGGGCGGTACTCACCGGCTTCCCAGGCGTGGACCAGTGTGATGTCGACGGAGACCCCGCATGCGTTCATCTGTTGCGTCACCTGGTGGGGGGACAGGCCCAGGCCCTGCCTGGACGAGAGGGCGATTTCAGGTGCGAACGGCGGTCGGTTCACGGGTCGGCCTTTCCTGTTGCTGATGCTGCGAACCGCGTCCGTGCGCCCCCGGCACGAGTAAGGCACACCTCACACGGACGTGATCTTGAAAAGAGTCTCGCCGCTGATCAGCCCGGGTCCGCACATGTGCACCTACTCCTGCACGCCCGCCCCTCACCCCTGCCTGGATGGCCTACTCGAACGCCTGTCCGGATAGCCTCAAAGGGCATGGGTGTCCTGCACGGCAGGACACCCGCGGACCAATGGCGTCAGCCGGCCCGGCCGCGCCGGGCCGCGCCGTTCGGCCACAGCCGAGGACGGCGTTTCGCGGCGATGTCCTCGACCCAGCCGACGGCCAGGATCGTCATGCCGATGAGCGGCCAGACCAGGAGGAGCATCAGGACGTTGTAGGCCGTGTCGAGCAGCGCCGTCGCCTGCTCGCTCTGCATGAAGGGCAGGTCGTACGTCTGGTCGATGACGGGCACGGTCGCCGCGATGAGCAGGTTGTGCCAGAGGTAGATGGTGACGGCCCGGTTGTTGGAGAGCGTGACGAGCTTGTCCCAGCGGCGCAGGCGGCCGGGGAGTTCCCGCCAGGACGGTGAGTACTGGAGCAGGATCACGACGAACCCGAAGGACCAGCAGGCCTGGGCGAACGGGATGTCGTTGAGGTCCCAGCCGTCGGGCCCCAGATGCCCCGACGCCCACCACAGGCCGAGGGCCATGACCAGGGCCGAGAGCGAGACGGCGAGGTAGCGCGGGACCTTCGCGAGCACGCCCTCGTGGTGGGCGAATCCCAGCACCCAGCAGCTGCCGTAGACCGCGAAGTCCGTGACGGCGTTGCCGGTCTCACCGGGGATGTCGACCAGGCCGGTGCCGACGATCGCGGTGAGCGCGAGCGGCGCCAGCAGGGTGGGCCAGGGGAAACGCCGGAACGCCCACAGGAGCAGCGGCGAGGCGAACACGAACCACAGGTAGGCGCGCAGGTACCACAGCGGGCCCACCGCGTCTATGGCCCAGGTGTTCTCCAGCAGGCCCGACGGGGAGCCGATGCTCCAGGGGAAGGGCGGGGTGGCGATCGGCACGATGTAGTTGAACAGCTCGACCAGACCCAGGGTGCCGCCGTGGTCGGGGTCCTTCACCGGGTTCCAGCCGCCGGCGAACAGCATGGCCAGCGCCACCGCGCCGAACACCCACATCGGCGGCAGCAGTCGGCGCACCCGGCTCTTGATCACGCCGAGCGGGGGCCGGCTGAGGGAACGTGCCATCAGCGAGCCGGCCAGCGCGAACATCACGCCCATCGACGGGAACACCACGCTCAGCCAGGCCCAGCCGAAGAGGTGGTAGACGACGACCCGGACCAGGGCGATCGAGCGCAACAGGTCGAGGTAGCGGTCCCGGCCGGGCTTCTTCGCCGCGGCAGCCGGTGCGGCGGACGCGCCGGAGGCGGCGGCCGCGGGGTCGGTGGGCGGGTCGTACGGAATCCCGTAGGCCGGCGCGGGCTCCGGGCTGGTCCCCGCCGGGTGTGCGTGGCTCATCTGACGGGGCTCCGATCATCGGTGCTGCGGGAGCGCTGTCCCGGGATCGATTCGCTCGGAGCTTCGACGGCTCCGGTACGGCGCAGCTTCTGCCAGCGCAGGCGGCCGCCGGTGAGGGCGGTGATCCAGGACTGGAGCAGGACGACGTACATCAGCTGGCGGTAGAGGATCTGCTGGAGGGGGAGCGAGACGAGGTGGATCATGCGTTCGCGGTCCAGGCGGAAGGCGTACGCCGCGCAGACGGCCTGGACGGCGAGGACGCCGAGCCACGCCGCGATCGTCTTCATGGTCGGGCCGAAGACGACGCCGTAGAGCAGGAAGACGTCGATCAGGGGCGCCAGGAGCGGGGCGACGACCATGAAGAGCGACACCAGCGGGAGGCCGACGCGGCCGAAGCGGCCGGACGGGCCCCGGTCCAGCACGGCCCGGCGGTGCTTCCAGATCGCCTGCATCGTGCCGTACGACCAGCGGTAGCGCTGGGACCACAGCTGCTGGACCGACTCCGGGGCCTCGGTCCAGGCGCGGGCCTTCTCCGCGTACACCACCCGCCAGCCGTCCCGGTGCAGTGCCATGGTGACGTCGGTGTCCTCGGCGAGCGTGTCGTCGCTCATGCCGCCGATCCGCTCCAGGGCCGAGCGGCGGAACGCGCCCACGGCACCCGGGATGGTGGGCATGCAGCGCAGCATGTCGTACATGCGGCGGTCGAGGTTGAAGCCCATCACGTACTCGATGTGCTGCCAGGCGCCGATCAGCAGATCCCGGTTGCCCACCTTGGCGTTGCCGGCCACCGCGCCGACCTTCGGGTCGCCGAAGGGCTGCACCAGCTCGCGGACCGTGGCCGGTTCGAAGACCGTGTCGCCGTCCATCATCACGACGATGTCGTGACGGGCGTTGGCCAGGCCCCGGTTGAGCGCGGCCGGCTTGCCCGCGTTGAGCTGGCGGATCACCCGCACGTTGGGCAGGCCCATGGCTTCCACGATCCGGGCCGTGCCGTCGGTGGAACCGTCGTCGATGACGAGGATCTCGATGGGGTGCTCACTGGTCATCAGCGAACGGACGGTGTTCTCGATGCACTTGGCCTCGTTGTAGGCCGGGACCAGCACCGAGACGGGCTCGGTGACCGGTGCTCCCCAGGCGAAGCCGCGGCGGCGCACCCGGCGGGCGTGCACGGCGGACAGCAGCAGCATCAGGACGAACCGCGCGATCACCAGGGAGCCGACCACCGAGAGGGCGACCACCAGGATGCCCGTGGCACCGTCGGAGATGCGCACCAGGAAGACCCAGGCCTTGCCCTTCCACAGGTCGAGGCCGCTGACGGGCGTCATGGCGCTGGGAGCGCCGAGCGCGTCGGTCAGGTTGTCGAACGTGTAGCCGCGCGACTGGAGTTGGGGCAGGAAGAGGTCGAGCGCCTGCACGGTCTGGTGGCGGTCGCCGCCCGAGTCGTGCATCAGCACGATCGCGCCCTTGCCGCCGTGGGGCGTGGCACGGCGGATGATCTCGTCGACGCCCGGCTTGCGCCAGTCCTCGCTGTCGGTGTTGTTGACGACGGTGAGGTAGCCGCGGCTGCCGATGTACTGGGTGACCGGCCACGACTTGTTGTCCATCGCCTCGGCGTAGGAGGAGTACGGCGGCCGGAACAGCGAGGTGCGGACCCCGGCCGCGCCGGTGATCGCGAGCTGGTTCTGGGACAGCTCCCAGTCGATGCGCTTCTTCGACTGGTAGGAGAGATCGGGGTGGTTGAAGGTGTGCAGGCCCACCTCGTGGCCCTCGTCCACCATCCGCTGGACGAGTTCGGGGTAGCGGGAGGCCATGGTGCCGGTGACGAAGAAGACGGCGTGCGCGTGATGCTTCTTCAGGACGTCCAGGACCTTGGGCGTCCAGTCCGGGTCGGGCCCGTCGTCGAAGGTGAGGACGATGCGGTGGTCGGGCACCCGGTGGCTGGTCTCCCGGCCGCTGCGGGTGTCGATGACCGGGCCGCCGTCGAGGATCTTCTCCGGGACCTTGTCGGTCGCCGCCTCGGGCTGGATGCGGTGGTCGGCGAAGATCTCGCTGTGCACGTAGCCGTGCAGCATCATCATCGCCATCAGGGCGACCAGGAGCAGCATGGGGAGCAGCAGCCGCAGGGGTACACGGCGGCGAGCGGAACCGTCGGAGGAGGTGCTGGCGGCTCTTCGCCGGCTGATGAGGGATGGCATCGGGAGGTGGGCTCTCCAGGAGCGGAGCGGATGGAGCGGATGGAGCGGATGGACCGGACGGGCCGCTGGGAGCGGGGAGCGGAGGGGCCGGAAAGTGCAGAAAGGTTTCAGCAGTCGGGGTCGGAGCCGGGGGTCACGTGAGTGACGCGTCGGCCTCCTCGGAGGACGACGGGGACGGCGCGGACGGCGCGTCGGTGTCGTCCCCGGTGCTCGGGGCCGGACTGGCCGACGAGTTCCGGGTCGGCGCGGTGCTCGGGGCGGTCGCCGTGGCGCCCGGCCGGGTGGCCGTCGCGCTCGCCGACGCGCCGGAACTCGGGGACGTCCCGGTGGTCTGCGTGTCCGTACCCGACGAAGCCGCCCCCGTGCCGGTGCCGGTCGGCGAGGCGTCCGTCGAGGCGTCGCCGGAGGCCTCGCTCCCGTCCGGGCCGTCCGTCGCGGAAGTGGACGGCGGCACGGTCTGGGAGGGCTCCGGCGAGGTGGCGACCTCGTCGGTCGAACTGCCGCCCTGCTGGCCCGGCACCGGCAGCCAGGGCGCCGCGGAGTTGCCCGAGAGCAGGGTCGCGCCGATCACTCCGGCGTAGAGGGTGCAGGCGGCCCCGAACCCGATGCCGATCCGGCGCAGCCGGCGGCTGCGCCGGCCGGACTCGTCGACGAAGACCGGCTTGTCGGACACGGGCCGGGCGACGGCGGGTTCGGCGGTGCCCGGGGCGCCGGGCGGCGGCAGTTGCGCACGGTCCATCTGGATGGTGACCTCGTGCGGGTCGTGCACGTGCTCCGGGGCGGCCGGGTCCGGTGGTTGTCCACCGGCGTCGGTCCGCCACGAGGCCTCTGCCGTGCGGTCCGGTCGGCCGGCGAAGGCGGTCCCTTCGGACGGATCGGCACCCTGATGCCGCTCAGGTTGGGCGTGTTCTCGCCAGTTGTTCACGTACGCACTTCCCCCACAGAAGCGTCATGAGTGCGCCAGCGACCTGAGCAACCGTCGACCGGGCCGGGCCAAGGCCCGGCTTGAGCGCGCCCTCTGACAGGTCTTGCCCGGATCGAGAAGATAACCCATGTGAGGGAAGTGTGTACCACCGTGCTCAAAACATGGACGTTTAAAAATCAATCATGGCCTGAACCGATCGCACGGGGAGGGGCGTCCGGGGCGGCAAGGTTTTCGCAAGGCCGATGGCTGAGCGTTGGCTGTGACCAGGCACGGACGGCCGCGTCCCTGGTGGCGCGGCCGGTGAGAGAGGGCATGAAGATGCACGTGAAAGAGATGACGGCCAAGTTGTTCGGCACGGGGCGGGGCCGGTCGGCGGTCGTGGTGGCGGCGCTGGGCTGCGCCGCCGTCCTGGGCGTGGCGCCGACCGCGCAGGCGGGCACGGGCTGCACGCTCACCCTGTGTTCGACGACCGTGAACGACAGCGCCTACGGGGTCACGGCCTACTTCAACTGGTGCCGGAGCGGCGACAGCACCGGCGACTCGACGTCCACCGAGCCCAAGTGCTCGTCCGACGGAGTGAGCCAGAAGACCATGAACCTCACGGCCGGGGGCGGCCACACCCCCTACAGCCAGGACTGGGACTCCTTCCGGGTGGACGCCGGCTGGTGCTACAAGGTGAAGTTCATCCGCACGGGACAGTCCGAGTTCACGCGCACCTACGACCGGCGGGGCACCTCGGCGCTCTGGGTGAAGGTCGCGGACAACGCCGACGCGCACGTTCTCGCCCAGGGGACCGCGTCCTGCCCCTGACCGGTCCGGGCGCACCCGCGCCCTGAGCCGACCGCGGCCCGGCGTCACCGCCGGGCCGCGTGGTGTGCCGGAGGCCGCGGGGCGTACCTGCTCCCGCGGCCTCCGGCCGTACTTCGCCGCGCGTCCTCGGCTACGCGTCCTCCGCGAAGGAGCCCGCGCGGCCGGCGGCCTCGGGGTTGCGCAGGCGCAGCGCCGCGTATCCGGCGACGCCGAGGACCATGCAGGCGACGAAGACGTACGGCAGCAGGTTCATCGGGGAGGCAGGGACCGGGACGAGGTTGCGGTAGAAGACGTAGACCATGACCGCGACGCCGCCGAGGCCCGCGAAGACCGTCAGGGCCGTGCGTCCGCCGCTGGTCTGCCGTACGAACAGCGGGGCGCCGATGCAGACCAGCACGTAGCTGAGCATGTAGCCGAAGGTGCCCACGGTGTCGATGTACGTGGTGGCCAGCAGCGGCTGGGTGCCCGCGCCGACGACCAGGACGGTGACGACGGCGACCACCGGGGTGACCGTCCAGGTCGCCGTGGAGGGGGTGCGGTGCCGCGCGTGGGTGCGGGCGAAGACGCCGGGCAGGACGCCTTCCTTGCCCATCCCGAACAGCAGCCGGGCGGCGACGGTGACGCAGGCCATCACGACGGCCAGGAAGGAGGCGGCGAAGCCGAGGCTGAGGAACGGGCTGAGGAAGCCCATGCCGCTGCGGTGCGCGAGGTCCTCCATGGGGTCGCTGCTGGCGGCCAGCCGGTCCGCGCCGCCGAATCCGGCGACCTGCGCGTAGGTGGCGAACATGTACAGCACGCCGGCGAGCACCGCGCTGCCCATCACGGCCCGCGGGATGGCCCGGAACGGGTCGGCCGCCTCCGCACCGAGCGACGCGGCCCCCTCGAAGCCGACGAAGCCCAGGACGGCCAGCACCACGGCGAAGACCATGCCGTCGGCCGTCGAGCCCTTCAGGGTGAGCTGGTCGGTGTCGATGATGTGGCCGCTGCGGACGAAGACGGCGACGAGGACGACCACGATCAGCACGATCGACAGCACTTCCAGTGCCGAGGAGACCCGCGCGGCGATGCGTACGCCCGCGATGGTCAGCCAGGCCGCGAGGGCGGCGAGCAGCAGGTCCAGGACCACCTGCCCGGCGGCACCGTCGAAGGCCGTGACATGGGCGGAGTGCAGCACCCGCCCGAGGTAGTAGCCCGCCCCGGCCAGCGAGCCCGCGCCGATGGCCACGGCGCCGATCAGCAGCGCCCAGCCCGTGACGAAGGCGCCGCCGGGGCCCAGGGAGAGCCGGGTGAAGGCGTAGAGCGAGCTGGCCCCGGCCCGCCGCCGCGCGAAGACGCACACGCAGTAGGCGATCGCGATGACCCCGGCCATGGCGATGGCGAACGAGAACCACGCCCCGTTGCCCGCGGACGCGGCCATGGAGGCCGGTGCGAAGGCGATGACGGCGCTGGGGGCGACGTTGGCGACGCTCTGCGCGCCGACCTCGAAGCTGGAGACGCTGCGTCCGGCCAGGCCGCGGTCCTGGGCCTGGGACGGGGGTGCGCTGGTGGGTGTGGTCATGTGGTGCTCCGGTGGTCGTTCATCAGCAGGGTACGCAGAGACCGGCCGGCGGCCAGGTCGTCGAGGGCCTCCTGGACCTCGTCGAGGGGGCGGCGCCCGGACACCATGGAGTCCAGGTCGAGCCGGCCCTCCATGTACATGTCCACCAGGACGGGGATGTCGCGGCGCGGATCGACGGAGCCGTAGTTGGAGCCGAGGATGCGCTGGTTGGCCTCGGCCAGCACCAGCGGGTCGAACCGCGCCGACGAGCCGGTGGGCGGCAGGCCGACGATCACGGCGGCGCCGCCGGGGCCGAGCGCCGCCACGGCCTGCTCGGTGGTGGAGATCTTGCCGATGGCGTCGAACACGTAGTCGAGGCCCTCCGGTGCGACGGCCTTCAGGGCCGCCACGGCGTCCTCCCGCGAGGAGTCGATCACGTCGGTGGCGCCCAGCCTGCGGGCCGTGGCGAGCTTCGAGCCGTCGATGTCGACGGCGACGATCCGGGCGGCGCCCGCGAGCCGCGCGCCCTGGACACAGGACAGGCCCACCCCGCCGCAGCCGATGACGGCCACCGAGGAGCCCTCCTCGACCCCGGCGGTGTTGCGGACGGCCCCCACGCCCGTGGCGACCGCACAGCCCACCAGGGCGACGACGTCCAGCGGGGCGTCCTCGCGGATGGCCACCGCGCCGGAGGCGGGGACCACGATCCGCTCGGCGAAGGAGGAGACGCCCAGGTAGTGGTGGACGGGCCGGCCGTCCCGGCTGAAGCGGGTGGTGCCGTCGTAGAGCACACCGCCGGGGGCGACCACGTTCGCCACGATCTCGCACTGCCAGGGGCGCTCGCGCCGGCACTGGCGGCAGGTGCCGCAGCCGGGGACCCAGGACAGCACGACGTGGTCGCCGACCGCGAGGCCGTCGACTCCCTCGCCGAGGGCGGTGACGACGCCGGCGCCCTCGTGGCCGAGGACCACGGGCGCGGGCACCTCCCACTCGCCGCGGACCACGTGCAGGTCGGAGTGGCAGACCCCGGCCGCGGTCAGCTCGACCTCGACCTCGCCGGGGCCGGGCGCGGCGAGCTGGACATCGGTGATCTCGACGGGTTCGCCGGGGCGGGTGAACACCGCCGCGCGCACGGTGGACGCGCGCTGGGGCAGGGAGGCAGGGCTGGTCACGTCGTACTCCGGGGATGAGGGGAAAAGCGTCGGCACGCGCGGACGGGCGGCGCCGCGCCGGGAGAGCCGGTTTAGTGTCACTAAACCTTGGCCAATGGTTTAACACGGCTAAACTTCGATTGGGAAGCCCCCGAAGCGAAAACCACAGCATCCGCCGCCCTCACCGGGGCGGCCGCTCCAGGAAGCGAGAACGCCCCGATGCCCCAGTCCGAGCAGCCGCCCGCCGCCTCCGGCGACGGGGACTCCCGCATGTCCCGCCTGGGTCCGAAACTGCGGGCGGCCCGCCGGGAGCGCGGCCTGACACTGGAGGACGTCGCGCTCCGCACCGGGGTCACCAAAGGCTTCCTGAGCCAGGTCGAGCGTGGGCTGGCCGCCATCTCCGTGCCCAACCTGCTGAGCGTGTGCGAGGCGCTCGGGGTCTCCGTGGGCTCCCTCTTCGACTACCCGGACACCCCGGTCGTGCGGGGCGGCGGGGGCACGCCCCTGGAGATGGGCGGCGAGGGGATCCGCGAGTTCCTGCTCACGCCGGTCACCGAGCGGCACGTCCAGGTGATGCGCACGGTGCTGGACCCCGGCGGCGGCTCCGGCGGTGCCTACACCCTCGACTCCGAGACGATCTTCGTGGTCGTCGTCCGCGGCACCCTGCGCCTCACGGTCGACGGCCAGGAGCTGTTCCTCGCGGTCGGCGACAGCCACACCTTCTCGGCCCGCTCGGCGCACGCCTGGGACAACCCCGCCGAGGACACCAGCGAGGTCCTCTGGTCCATCGCCCCACCGATCCCGCACAGCACGGACGGCTCCCGCGACCGCACCTGAACACCGCTCCGGGGCCCGGGGCGGACGTCCGGGCCGGTGCGGTCAGGCGGGTGGCAGGACCACGTTCGGCCACCCGCCCCGCTCGCGGAGACGCAGCACGAGCGCCGCGATGTTCCAGGCGTCGTCCTCGCCCCGGTGATGACGGCCCTCGAGGGGCAGCCCGGCGATCTCCAGCGCCTGCGCCATGCCGGGACGCTTGGGCAGACCGTACGACTCGGTGAAGACGGCCTTGGCGTCGGTGTGGTGCCGGCCGAAGGGGTACGGCGTCCGGGCCGCCCGGCACTGCCGGGTGAACTGGTGACGGTCGTAGTCACCCCAACTGGCCCACGGCCGGGCACCCGCACGGTGCCCGGCCGCCAGCAGCCGGCACGCCTCGGCGAACCCGAGCCCCCGGTCGACCTCTTGCCGGGTCAGGCCGGTCAACTCCGTGCAGAACCCGCTGACCGAGGACCGCACGGGCCTCACCACGATCCGATGCCGGGCGACCCGCTCACCGGCGTCCACGTCGACGACGGTCAGCCCGATCTCGATGATCTCGCTGACCTCACCGGGCGGCCGGGACCCCGCCCAGCACGTCGCCTCCACGTCCACGACGTTGAGGAGACCGCCGCCCCAACTCCTGTCCATGTCCGCAAGCGTAGGCACACCTGACGACCACGGCACACGATTTCCCGGGCGGCCCGCGACCGTCGTCGGCGACGGGGCCGAGGAGTGGGGCGCGGCGGCCGGGCCTGCCGGGCGGGCCGGCAACTGGTCCCGGTCGCGTGGGCCGGGGGCGGTGTCGTCACGCTTCGGACCGGCCCGTGCGGACGTTTTGTCAGTGGGTGCACTTAACCTTCAGCTCATCGTCACACCGAGTGCCGGATCCTCGGCCGGGCTGTGTCGATCCTGAGTCGGCTTGACGGGGAAGGTGGGGCGGGCGCGTGAGCGGGGAGACGCAGGTGTCGTACGAGGAGTTGCTGGCTGCCGGTGCGGTGCTGCCGCGCGGCACGGAGGGGGCCGGCGAGCGGGCGGTCCCGCTGACGGCACGGTCGTACACGCACCCCGGGCTGGACGACCGCGTGGTCGTGCGGCTGGTCGTCGGGGAGATGGGCGAGGCGGCCGACCTGGCCGCCGGCTACCTCGGCTTCGCACCGGCCGCGGCACCGGTCGAGGTCGGGCTGGGCGCGCGCCAGGCGCTCGGCTTCCCGGAGTGGGTGCTGGTGCACCACCCCGAGGACGGACATCACGCACTCGGCGTCGTACCGGAGTTGGAGCGGATCGAGCGCCTGGCGAAGTCCCGGGCCAAGGCCGCCCTCGACGCGTACCGCGAGATCGCCGCCCGACTGGCCGCCGCCGTGCCGCACTTCCTGCCGACCTTCTACGAACAGGCCGCCCGCGTCCTGCTGTCGGTGGGCAACACCACCTACGCGGCACAGCTGTTCAACCGGGCCCGCCAGGCCGAGGCCGAACACGGGCTCACCGTGGACGAGGAGCGACTGGACGCCGTCTTCCTGGAGTTCGCCCTGGCCGGGGCGCTGTCGGCGAGCGTGCTGTCCGCCCACGCGAAGGAACTGGCCGCCCGGGTACCGGCGGACGAGGCCCTGGAGCGCTTCACCCGGTTGTGCGTACGGCGCACCGCGGGCGGCCTCGTACCCTCGGCCCAGCTGGCGCAGGACGTGCGCAGACTGGCCCGCGCGGCCGGCCGGGACGGGGACGCGGCCGAGCAGGAGTACCTGGCCGACCTTCTCGCCCTGCCCGCCACCGCCAAGGCGGCGCCCGGCTGGTGGAAGTCCCACCGCGCGGCCCTGGCCGCGCTCGCCCGGCGCGAGCCCGCGGTCCGCGGCATCCTGCTGAACGTCATGCCCGGCTCCGTCGACCACACGGCACCGCGGCTGTGGCTGGACCTCCTGGAGGAGTCCGGGGCCCTCGTGGGGCTCTGGGACGACACCCGGCCCGAACCGGAGCGGCCCCAGGACGGCACGGCCGGCTGGTTCGTCCGCTTCCTGGCCTTCCAGGACCGGGCACAGAACTACCGCGAACCCACGCACCTGCCCGCCCTGTACCGGATCGCGGAAACCGCCGCCGACCGGCTGCGCGGCGAACTCGTCGCGTCCGGACGGGCGTTGCAGGCCGAACACGATCTGGACCTGCTGGACCTGCTGCTCGTCCTGGGCGTGCCCGTCGCCTCCCCGCACCGGATGGACCTGCACTCATGGGCGAAGGGCGACGACCGCCGCGACCTGCTCGCCCTCGCGGCCGACGCACGGTTCACGGACGCCTTCCGCGCGGGGGCCGACGTCTTCGACGGCGACGAGGACGACCTGGACACGATCCGGGTCCTCGCCCGGTCGCCCGGCGGCCGGCTGATGCTGGCCGACTGGGTGCGCGAGGTCGCCCGGCGCTCCGTCACCACCGGCCTGCCCGGCCTGCCCGACGCCCTGCGCCGCCTGCGCTGGCTGCCCGCCGAAGCCCTCGTCCTGGCCGAGGAGGAGATGCGGGCGGTGGCCGCCACCGACCTCGCCCCGCTGCTCGCGCGCACCTTCAGGGCCGGGCTGCTCGACGAACTCGGCTGGCCCGCCTGGGAGGAGGCGGCCAGGGACCTCGTACGCGGGCAGGACGTCGAGGACCTGTACGTCGCCGACGCCTGGCCGTACCTCATCACCGCCGGCACCGCGCGGGTCCGGGTCATCGGAACCGAGGGCACCGTGCTCACCCACGACCTGCGCCTGCCGCGGCAGGGCACCTACGGCGAACCCGACCTCCACTTCGTGGACGGCGAACTCCTCGTCCACTGGCGCACCCACGGCCACGGCCTCCAGGGGTACTGGCACCACACCCCCGACCGGATCCTGACCCTCCAGGGCAGCACCGACTCCCGGGGCACCCAGATGAACTGGTACCGGGAGGGCGTCGGCGTCCCGACCCTGCCGCTGCCCGGCGGCGGCCGCACCACCGGCATCGGCGTCCTGCACCGAGGCGACACCACCGTGCCCACGGAGGCGAGACTCCTCGGCGACGGCACCTCCTACTGGACATGGGGCGGCGACGGCTGGCTGGAGTACGACCCCGCCACCAGGCGACTCGGCCGCGCGAGCCGGCCCGCCTTCCTCGCCGACGACGCCTACCTCCACGGTTCCCTGGCACCGTTCCCCTCCGCCGAGGCCACCCCCGCCGGAGTACCGGTCGACGGGCTGCTGGGCTGGCGCGTGACGCAGCTGCCCGACGGCACCCGGCGCGGCGAGGACCTGGCCGGACGCCAGGTGATCGTCCCGGAGGACCTGGGCCTGCCGTACGCCGCGGTGCGGTTCCCCGGCGCCGGCCGGCCGGTGGCCGCCGTCCGCGACGGCTGGCGGATCCAGCTCGTCGACCCGGACGGAGTCGTCACGGCCACCGCGAGCGTCGACGGAGCCCCGGGCGCCTTCGCCGAGGGCACCCCCATCCTCGCGCCGCTGCGCTACTGGCACTGTCTGCGGCCCCGGGACCCACAGGGCTCCGCGGCACTGCGCCGACTCGACGACGACACCGCTCGCGCCCTCCTCGCCGCCGCCGAAAACCCCGCCGGAATAAGCGAGTTGCTGCCCGACGTCACCGACGGGGCGCTCCTGGCCGGCATCGGCGGTGTGCTGCGGTACGCCGCCGAACAGCAGGCGGTGCTCGACGCGGCGGCGAGCCGGCTGACCACGGAACTCGCCGGCGGCCGGCAGGACGAGGGCCCCGCAGGCCCGTCCGACCGGCTGCTCCGCGACGCGCTCAGCGGCCTCGACGGCTCCCGCGGCCGCTGGTACCACTACTCGGCCGACCGGGACAACGCCTTCCGCCGACTGCGGGTCCTGAGCGGGGCGCTGCGCGCTGCGGAACCCTCCGCGACACTCCCGCGCACCGGCCGGGAAGCGCTGACGGACCCGCTCGCCGCCCAGGACCCCGCGGGAGCCGTGCTCCCCGCGGTGGATCGCGCACCGGCCCCGCGCCTCCACCTCGACGGGCCCGAACTGCCCGGTGGCTACCTGGACACCGCGCCCCTGCCCGACCTCTTCACGACGACGGCGTTCCGGGTCGCCTCGCCCACCACCCCGCCGGAGCACCGGCAGGCACTGGACGCGCTGCTGGGGGAGTTCGACGCGCTCGGGCTGGTCGCGCCGGCCGGGCCCGCGCACTGGCGCCGGTTCTCCCTGCACCTCGACGCGCACGCGCTGCGCACACCGAACGGCAAGTGGCGAGAGGGGAGTTGGACCGGCGTGCTGGAGCTGGAGGACGGCGCCTTCCTCGCGGTCACCGAGCACGACGAGCGCCACGAGACGCACGGCGGCGAGTTCAAGGCCCTCTTTTACGACCCGACCGGCCGCTTCGAGGTCCCCGCGCCCTACACCGTCCGCTCCTCCGCCCCGGTCGGGGACGACGGCCGCGAGCCCGGCTGGCCGGCCGCGTTCCGCGCCGAACTGGCCGCGCGGGGACCGGCCCCGTGGACCCCGGCGGCGGCCGAGGAGTTCGCCCGGCTGACCGGGGTCACCTCGACCACGGCCCGGCTGGTCGTGGCGGGACTGCCCCAGGTGGACAGCGACGACCGGTCCTTCCTGACCGCCGAGGCACGGTCCGTGCTCGGTGTGAAGGTCGGTGAAGCAGCCCTGGCCAAGGACGAGTTGCGCAGGATCGACTCCGACGTCCTGCGGGCCGTCGTCGCCGCACTCCTGCCCCGCGAGCCGGCCCGGCTGTGGACGGACGGACCGGACGCCGCGACCGCAGCGGAGGTCTGGAACAGCAGGGTCGGCAGGCGCACGATGCTCCCCGAGTCACTGCTCGGCGAGGCACAGCGCGCGCTGCGGGCCGAACCCGCGACGCTGGCCGCGCTGCTCGACCCCGCCGCCGAGCCCCGGCTCAGCCGGGACCTGGAGTGGGCGGTGATCGAGGACCGGGCCGCCCCGGTCGACGGCGACGCCGTCGGCTTCACCGCGGCCACCCTGGTCGACACGGTCGCCCTGGCCGCCTGGCTCGCCCACCGGCTGCCCGTCGGTGACCCGGTGCGCGCCGCGCTGCCCGCCGCACTCGGCGCGATACGGGACCGGCTGGCCCACCCCGGGCTGATGCTCGACCTCGTCGCCTACGTCAACCTGCCGGACTTCCGCAAGGCGGCCGGCCCGCCCACCGAGGTCGCCGCGGGATTCGAGCGGTACGGCGCGGTCGTCATGGCCACCCACGACAACCTGCCCGCCCCCGCCCTGTCCGTCGCCCTGCTGGACGAGTTCGGCCAGGACCCTTACCTGCCCGCCCTGCGGCTCGGCCAGGACGGAGCGCCGTTCCCGGCCGAGGTGGCGCTGGGCGTCGCCCGCGACCCGCGCTTCGCGGCGCTGCTCGCCGACCCGGGCGACCCGGTCGCGGGGGAGCGCGGCAAGGACGGCACCTGGTACCCGCAGGACCCCACCCGGTCCGTACCGGACCTGGTGACCGAGGCGGCGAAGGAGTACGGCATCGGCGAGGACGCCGCCGCCCTCTACCTCACGCTGCTCGCGATGCCCGACCCCACCGACCGCAACACGGCCCGCTGGACCGGCTGGAAGCCCGCCCGGATCAAGGCGGCCCGTGCCGAACTGGCCGCCACCGACCTGGTGGTCGCGGGCACCCGGCCCCGTGCCGGACGCTCGCTGTTCCTGCCGGGCGGCTGGGAGCCCCTCTCGTCCCCGGCGCTGCCCCTGGAGCGGTGGAAGCTGTCGCTGTACGGCGAGCCGGCCGCGGCCGGACGGACCCCGCTGGGCGTGCTCGTCCCGACGGAACCGGCCCCCGACCTGTACCGCACCGCCTGGCGGCGGGTCCGCGACGGCGACACACCGCGTTTCGAGGAACTGAAGGCCAAGAGCGGCCGCCGCCCCTGATACGGCGTCAGGAGTCAACAGTGAAGGACTGCACCATGGTTGGGCCGGCCACCTCCCGACAGCCGCTGGACGGCGAACAGATCGACCGCCGGATCGCCCGGATACGCGAACTGCTGGCGCAATGGGCCGCGTTGCGCCCAGGGGACGGCGAGGCGTGGCGCGGCGCGTTCGTGCCGTTGGCGGAGTCCGAGGTGGCCGCGTTCGAGGCCCGCAACGGACTGCGGCTGCCGGAGAACTACCGCCGTTACCTGCTGGAGTTCGGCGACCCCGGGACCGGGCTCATGCGCTACGCCGCACAGCCCTTCGGAGAGAAGGACGACCCGGGCCACGCCAGGCCGTTCCCCCTCCACGCGCCCTGGGCCGGGCTGCCGGACGAGATCACCGAGTGGGAGGAGGAATGGGACGCCGACTTCTTCGAGGCCGGCCCGGGGGAGTTCTACGGCCAGTTCGACGATCCGGCGGATGCCTTCTACGACCTCCCCGAGGACGCCGCCCCCGACGACGGGACACTGGTCCTGGGCGCCACCCGCAGCCACATGCTGGCCCGGCTCGTGCTCAACTGTCCGTGGGCGGGCTCGGTCTGGCTGGACAGCTTCGGCTACGACGGCCAGCTGAAGGAACCGGCCGACGGCCGTTACGACGACCTCTACGACGACTTCACGCTGCGGGAGTTCACCGAGGTGTCGTACTGGCAGCCGCTCACCGGCCTGCCCTGGTTCCCGGCGCCGGTGGACGGGGTCGAGGACCGGGTCCCGGGAACTTCCTCGACCTGACCGTGGACTGGCTCCGCCACCGGGTCCGGCTGGCACAGGCCGAGCGGGCCTGCGACCGGCTCGACGCCGCCGCGGTAGCGGAGGCCGGGCACGGATCGGAGTCCCCCGTGGACTTCGGACCCTACCTCGCCGGCCTGATCCGGGAGGAGCTCCTGCGCGCCGACCCCGCTCCGGCCGCCTGCGAGCGGATCGCCGGCATCGCCCGGGCGGTGGGCGACACCCGGATCCTGCCCGCGGCGCTGATCCTGGCCGGCCGCTGGCAGGAGCTCCGGGACACCGAGCTCGCCCACCCGGAATCCGGCCGCAGCGCGGTCAACCTGGCCCTGGCCGACGCGATGCTCGGCACCGACCCGGCGCCCGACGCCGCCGGCTCTGCCGGCCGGCGACGCACCTCGCTCGACCGCTGGGTGCTGCTGCACGCGCTCACCCGGACCGGTCACCGGGAACGGCAGCTGTTCCTCGACCGGTTGCCCGAGCCGGACGCCACCGGACTGCGCCCGCTCCTCGGCATCGCCGCGCTGCCCGCCACCGCGGAGGCGCTCGGCCGGCTGCTCGCCGACGACCCCGTCACGGACCGGGACGCCGTCACCGTCGCCCTCGTACGCGCACTCCACGGCACGCCCGCCGACGGTGACACGTCCGCGGAACTCACCGACCGGCTGTGCGCGCTGGCCGTCGCGGCCGACCGGACGGGCGAGGTCTTCGTCCTCCTGGCCGCCCGCGCCGAGGGCCGTTGGGCCGACTGGCACGCGGCCCATCGGGACGGCCGACGCCTGCTCGACGCCCACCGCACTCCACCCGCCGCGCACCACTGAGGAAACCCGTCAGCACCCGGACGGTGACGGCCGCCCCGCTGTCCGACGCCGTCCCCGAACCGGGTGCCCTGGGCGCCATGCGCTCCCACGACCAGGGGAACACCACGATCTGCTCGGACAACGACCGCTGCCCGGGACCACGGCACCCGGGGCGACCGGCCACCCAGGAAACACGTCCAGGTCCGTCGCCCCGGCGCGGGCACCTCACCGTCCCGGACGTCAGCCCTTGACCGGGCCGCCGTTGATGGCGACGCGCTGCCCGTAGCGGGAGTAGGGGTAGTAGTCGTACGTCGCGTGGTGCTGGACGCAGCGGTTGTCCCAGAAGACGAGCGTGCCCGGCGTCCAGCGGACGCGACAGTGCAGCACCGGCCTGCGCGCGATGATGTCGAAGAGCACGTCGAGCAGGGCCCGGCTCTCGTCGGCCGAGAGCTGCGGGATACGGCTGGTGTAGGCCTTGTTGACGTACAGCAGCTGCCGGTCGGTCTCGGGGTGCCGGGCGACGAGCGGGTGCTCGCTCCTGGGGACGACGTAGTCCGCGGGCGGTGTGTACCCCGCCAGGGCCTGCGCACCGTCGTGGATCGCGGTCAGCGGGTCCAGCAGGGCGCGCATGGCCGGTGAGAGCATCGCGTAGGCGAGATGCATGTTGGCGAAGAGCGTGTCGCCGCCGCAGCCCGGCTCGGGCACCTCGGTGATGTAGAGCATCGACCCGAGTGACGGTTCGGCGTCGGCGGTGCCGTCCGCGTGCCAGCCGTTGCCCGCCACGTCCGCCGCGGCCGACGCCGTACGGATCTCCAGGATGTACGGATCGCCGCCGGGCGGCGGCGGGTTGACGGGGCGCAGCTCACCGAAGGCCGCGGCGAAGCGCTTGTGGTGCTCCGCGGTGATCGTCTGATCGCGGAAGACCAGCACATGGTGGTCGCGGAACGCGGCCCGGATCTCCTCCAGTTGCTCCGCCGGGATCTCCTGAGACAGGTCGACGCCCGAGACCTCCGCACCCAGCACGGGGGTGATCCGTTCGACGGCGAGCGTGCGGTAGGGATGCAGCGGACGCGTGGTCACCGCTTCCAGCGCCTCGCGCTCGTATGACTCCATGTCAACCTCCAACGGGGATGGGGGATTACAGGTCGGCGGCCGGCCGGGAACCGGCACCGCCGGAACCCGGGGACGCCAGCGTCGCGCCGATGGCCTCGGCCACCGTGTTCACATGGGGTGCCGCGACGACGCCGTAGTGGTCCGTGGGCAGGTACCCGCGTACGGCGGACGCGGGCAGGCAGCCGTTCCACTGCCGGTCCGCCTCCCGCGGGTCCGCGGGGGCGGGCAGGCCCTCCGTGGGACGCTCGGCGAGCCACAGGTACGTGGGGACGGAGACGAGCGGTCGCACGCGGTGCTCCCCGAGGCTGCGCAGGTTCGCGCGGCAGCAGCGGGCCAGCCGCTCGGCGTACGCCTGCGCGTGCTCGGTCGGCGACGAGGAGGCCCCGGTGCCCAGTTCGGCGGCGAACACCTTCTCCAGACGGGCCTCGTCGTAGGCCGCGACCAGCGCCGTCGCCTCGGGCGGCGGCGGATCCAGCAGGTAGAGCGCCTCCGGCGGCCGGCCGCTCGCCTCGGCGAGTCCCGCCATCTCCATCGCGACGCGGGCGCCGAAGGACCATCCGGCCAGGTGCAGCCGGTGGTCCGGTCCGCCGAAGCGGGCCCGCAGCTCCCTGTCGTAGTGACCGGCCCGCTCGGCCAGGGACCACGCGGGCGTCTCGCTGTCGCGGAGCGCCGGGTCGGCGATGAGGCACACCGTCGGCTCGGGGCCGAGCGCCGCCACCAGGGAGCGGTAGGCCTGGATGTCCCCGCCCACGGGGTGCACCAGGCACAGGACGGCCGGACCGGTGCCCTCCTGCCAGATGTCGAGGACGACCCGGGAGGCGCGGTCGGGCGCCTCGGCGGTGGCCTCGGCGGTGGCCTCGGCGGTGGGCTCGACGGTGGGCTCGACGGCGGTGAGGGCCGCCTCGATGTGCTTGAGGATCTCCGTGAGGCTGACGCGGTGGCTGAAGGAGGCCAGGTCGAACTCGACGCCGTAGTCGTCCTCGATCTCGGCGATCAGGCTGATCATGGTCAGTGAGTCGGCGCCCAGGTCGTAGAGGGAGTCCTCGGGATCCAGTTCGGCCACGCCCAGCAGCTCCCGGATCACCCGGTCCATGGCCTCCGCCCGCGCTCCGGGACCGCCGGCGCCGGAGACTGCCTCCGGCTCCGGGTCCGTCCCCCGCGCGGGTCCGGAACCCGCGGACCGGTCCGCTGCCGCGGCGGGCGCGTAGAAGGCCCGGGAGACATCGATGTCGGTCGTGGACACCAGGAGCTGGGGCAGTTGCAGGGCCAGGGCATGGGCGAAGACCGCCCTGCCCTCCTCGACGGTCAGGCCGACCGCGAGGTGGGCCTGATGGCGGCTGTCCGCGTCCAGGACCCGGGTCGCCATCCCGGTCTCGCGCCAGACGTCCCAGTCGATGCCGATCCGGACGGTCGTCTCCGTCCCGGTGGCCCGGTGGTGGGCGAAGGCGTCGAGGAGGCTCGCACCGGCCGCGTAGTCGCTCTGGCCGACCCCGCCGAGCAGGGCCGACATCGAGGAGCAGTAGACCGCGATCTCCGGCCGGAAGGCTTCGACCAGGTGCTCGACGACCAGTGCGCCCCGCTCACGGACCGCGGAGGCCTCCCGCATCGCGTCCGCGTCACGCCGTACGAGCAGCCCGCCGTGTCCCAGACCGGCCGCGTGGACCACGCCGTCCAGCCGTGCCGTGTGCGCGGCGACGGCCGCCGCCACCTCGGGTACGGCCAGGGTCGCGAGATCCGCCCGGACGAGACCGACGCGGTGGGCCCACCCGCTCAACTCCCCGGGCAGCCGCGGGTCCCGCGACAGCAGCAGCACCCGGCCACGGGTGTGTTCGAGCAGCCAGGCGGCGACGGCGCTGCCGATCCCGCCCGTGCCGCCGAGCACCAGGTGCACGGTGTCCGCCCCGGCCGGGACGAGTGACCGCGTCCCCTCCGGCTCCGGTACCGGCACGGTGTCCGGCCGCCACCAGTACCCCTGCCGCAGCGCGAGCTGACGCGGCAGACCCGGACCGTCGGGACGACCGGCCGCACCCGCTTCGGCGACGACCGAGGCCACCTGCCCGGCCCAGCGGGTGAGGTCGCCGTCGGGGAGGTCGAGCCAGTGACCGTGCAGGGCCGACTCCTGCGGGCCGACCTCCACCGGCCCGGCGAGCAGCGCCAGTTCGGGCCGGTCCACCACCCCTGCCACGGGCCGGGCGCCGTACGACAGCCACCACACCCGTGGGGATCCGGTCCGCCCGCTCAGCGCCCGGGCCAGCGCCGCCGTGCTGTCCAGGCAGGCGCGACGGGCGTGTGCCAGGGCCGCGGGACCGACCGGCCCGGTCACGTCGAGGGGCAGGGCGTGCACCCACTCCAGGCCGGCGGAGGCCGGGACACCGTCCTCGGACAGCGCGTCGAGCAGCCGGCGCAGCGACGCAGGATCGGCGGGGTCCGCGGCGTAGGCGTCCGGTCCTCTGCGGGCGAAGGCACCGGCCGGGTACACCCGTATCACCCGGGGCGCCACCGCCTTGAAGGGCGCGAGCGCTGTCCGCGGTGTGTCCTCGGCGGCCACGACGACCACGGCGGACGCGTGCCCGGACGGCACGGTGGTGTCCGCGACGGCGGCCCGGCGCAACCTGACCCAGTGCGGCTGGTGCAGCCAGTTCTCCCGGGGCAGCCGCCGGGGCACGGCGGCCGGGGCCGCACGCCCGTCCTCGGGCGAGCCCCCGGGCGGGTCCCGGGGCGGGGCATCGGGCCGTCGGTCGAAGTCGTACGCGGCGAGGGAGAAGGACGGGGGCGGGAAGTCCCAGGGCGCGGGAGCCGAGCCCGTACCCCAGTCCACGGGGTGCCCGGCTGCCCAGTCCGCGGCGAGACCGTCGGCCGTACGGCCGTCCGCGTGGACGGCCGGGGCGTCCGGGTCCGCCGTACCGTGCGGTACCACTCCCACGGCCACCGCGCGCAGCCAGCGTTCGGCCGCGGCGGCGTCCGGCACGGCCGCCGCGGTCCGCAGACGGCGCGGGACCCGGCCGGACTGGAGGTGCCGCAGCACCGGCCCGAGGCGCTCCGGGTGGAGGCGGAGGTAGTCGGCGATGCGGTCGGCGTCGGAGGCGAGGGCGTCCGGGCCGGAGGCCGACAGCACGAGGCACTCCGCCACCTCGTGGGCGGCCGGCGTCACGGGCGCGGTGTCCTGCTCCACGATGACATGGGCGTTGGTGCCGCCGATCCCGAAGCTGCTGACCGCGGCCACCCGTTCGCGTCCTCCGGGCCAGGGCGCGGCTTCGGTCGGCACGAAGAAGGGCGTGGGGTCGGGACCGATCTCGGGGTTGAAGGCACGGAAGTTGAGGTTCGGCGGAAGCGTCCCGTGGTGCACGGCGAGGACCGCGCGGACCAGGCCCACCACTCCGGCGGCCGCACCCATGTGGCCGAGCTGGCTCTTGACGGAACCGAGCGCGCAGCGACCGGACTCGCTCACGTCGAACGCCTGCCGCAGCGCGCCCACTTCGATCGGGTCGCCCAGCCGGGTGCCGGTGCCGTGCGCCTCCACGTAGCCGAGGTCGGCGCCCGTGCGTCCGGCCCGGGACAGGGCGGTGCGGATCACCTCCCGCTGCCCGGCCAGGGACGGCGCGGTGTAACTCATCTTCGCCGCACCGTCGTTGTTGATCGCGGAGCCCGTGATCAGCGCGTAGACGGTGTCGCCGTCGCGCCGCGCCCGCCGCAGCGTCTTGAGGACGACGACGCCGACACCGCTCGCGCCGACCGTGCCGGTGGCGTCGTCGCTGAAGGGCCGGCAGTCGCCGTCCGCCGAGAAGATGTGCTGCGGGCGGTAGCGGTAGCCGCCGGTCAGCCCGGGGTCGACGAGCACTCCGCCCGCGAGCATCGCGTCGGCTTCGCCCTGCCGGAGCAGACCGGCCGCCAGGTGTACGGCGACCAGGGAGCTGGAGCAGGCCGTCTGGGCGCCGAAGGCGGGACCCGTCAGCCCGAGGTGGTAGGCGACCTTGGTGGCCAGGAAGTCCTTCTCATGGTGCAGGGCGAGCTGGAAGCCGTCCGGCAGCCGGCCGGGGTCCGCCTCGCGCAGCAGGGACTGGAAGTAGGTGTTCTCGCCCGCGCCGGCCACCAGCCCGACCCGGGTGGCCGAGGTGTCCGCCAGCCCGGCGTGCGCCAGGGCCTGCACGCCGGCCATCAGCAGATGGCGCTGCTGGGGGTCCATCAGGCGCGCCTCTTGCGGGCTGATGCCGAAGTGGCCCGGGTCGAAGTCCAGCATGCCGTCGAGCGTGCTGTGCGCGCCGACGACTCCCTCCGGCGCGTCGATCCGGCGGATCCCGGTGCCGCCGGAGACCACCAGGTCCCAGAAGGCGGCCAGATCGGGGGCGCCGGGCACCCGCACCGCCATCCCGACGACCGCGACCGGCTCGCCCGGCGCGGGGAGCGCGTCGTGCGCCGCGGCCGACGGGGTGAGCGGACGGGGGGCGGTGAGGTGGCGGGCCAGGGCGCGGACGGTGACGTGCTCGAACAGGTCCGCGACGCCGAAGCGCAGACCGAGCGCCGTCGTGCACCGCAGATGGAAGCGCATCAGCGCGAGACTGGAGGCGCCCGCCTCGAAGAAGGTCTGGTCCGGTGCGATCGCCGTGCCGGTGACCTCCTCGAACGCGGCGGTCAGCCGTTCCTCCTCGGCCGACAGAGCCGTCCGGGCGGTCGCGGAACGACGTATCTCCTCGCCCGGCGCCCGGACGACCGCCTGCCGGTCCAGCTTGCCGCTGGGGGTGCGGGGCAGCCGTTCCAGCCTGCGGAAACGGTCCACACGGACGTAGGAGGGCAGCAGGGCGGACAGGTGCGCGGTCAGCTCGTCGGCGGACGGCGCCTCGCCACGGAGCTCCAGGCCGGCCGTCAGCCTCTCCCCGTCACGGGTCACGACGGCGTTGACCACCGCCGGATGGCGCAGCAGAGCCGCCTCGACGGAGCCGAGTTCCAGCCGGTGCCCGCTCAGTTTGATCTGCTGGTCGTCGCGGCCCGCGTAGTGCAGCAGGCCCGCAGGGTCGAAGAACGCCCGGTCACCGCTGCGGTAGAACAGGCCGGCGCCGGGCAGTTCGACGAACCGGGCACCGTCGAGGGCCGGTTCGCCGAGGTAGCAGCGGGTGGTCATGGTGCCGCCGATCAGCAGCTCGCCGGTGCACCCGGCGGGCACGGGGTCTCCCTGGGCGTCCACCACCCGCAGATCCGCGCCGGCCACCGGGCGTCCTACGGCGGGCCGTTCGGGCCACCGCCCGGGGTCGCCCTCCAGGCACAGGGCGCTGACCACATGCGTCTCGGTCGGCCCGTAGTGGTTGAACAGGCGTGCGCCGGGCAGTCCGGCGAACCAGCGCCGTATGCTCTCGGTGCACACCAACTGTTCTCCGGCGGTGACCACTTCACGCAAGCGCGAGGGATACCTGCCCAGGCGGACGGCGTACTCGGCGAGCAGTTGCAGGGCCACGTAGGGCATGAAGATCCGCTCGGCGCCCGTGGCCTCCAGCCGGTCCAGGAGCGCGGGCGCGTCCTGACGCCACTCGGGGCGCACGAGCCGGAGGCTGCCCCCGGTGCAGAGCGTTCCGAAGATCTCCTGGAAGGACACGTCGAACGCGAGCATCGAGAACTGCTGGGTGACCGCGGGGGCGGTCAGGCCACCGGGGCCGGACTGCCACCTGATCAGGTCGCACAGGGTGCGGTCGTGGATCTGCACGCCTTTGGGGACGCCGGTGGAGCCGGAGGTGAACAGCGTGTACAGGGGGCGGGCGCCGTCGTGCGCGGGCACGCCGACCGCGCTCCGGCCGTACGGCGCACTCGTGCTGTCGCTGTCGCTGTCGCCGTCCCGTGGCGCCGGGGCCGCCGGTGCGACGAGGTGGCGCGGCACGCCCTCGGGGAGCAGCGTGTCCAGCGCCGGAGCGCTGTCGCGCGTGGTGAGGACGCAGAGCGGGTCGACCCGCTCCAGGACGCGGCGGAGCACGTCGGCGGGGTAGGAGGGGTCGAGCGGGACGGCGGTGATGTTCAGCCTGGCCAGCGCCAGCAGCGCCACCACGTGTTCGACGGAGGGATCCAGGTACAGGGCCGCCCGGCAGGGGCCGCCGTCGGCCGGCACCGGGTAGCGGTCGGCGAGTTCCGCGGCGAGGGCCGCCGCACGGGCGTCGAGGGCCGCGTAGCTGAGGCTGTCACCGTCGGCGGTGACGACGGCGGGGGCGTCCGGCGTGCGGGCGACCTGCCGTCCGAAGCCCTCGGCGATCGTACGGAACCCCGGCTCCGGAGCGGGTCCGCGTCCGTGCTCGGGAAGGGACCGCCGGTACGGTACGACGAGTTCCCGGGCGGTGGACCGGCCACCGGCCGCGAGCGCGTCCACGCCCCGCCGGAACAGCTCCGCCATCGCCTCGACCTCTGCGCCGCCGAACCGGTCCTCGGCGTACTCCCACAGCACGTCGAGTCCGTCCGCGTGCTCGACCACGGAGACCGTCATCGGGCACTTGGCCTCCGGGGCCGCCCACCACAGCGGGCGCTGGGTGCAGCCGGGCAGCCGCAGCGCCTCGAAGTCGGTGTTCTCCAGGACGAACAGGAAGTCGAACGGTGTGCCGTCGCCGACACCCTCCCAGCCGGTCAGGACGTCCGTGAGCGCCACGTCCTGGCGTTCCAGCACCTGCCCGGTGCCGGCCCCGGCCCGGTCGAGGTGCGAGCGCAGGTCCGCGCCGGGTACGACGGTCAGAGGCAGCAGCACGGTGTTGGCCATCATGCCCGCGCTGTTCTCGAACTCGCGCACCGCGCGGCCCGCGACCGGCGCGGCGACGCGCGGACGGACCAGACCGGTCACGCCGTACAGGCACCAGGAGAAGACGGTCAGCAGGACCTGGAACCGGGTCAGTCCGGACTCGGCGCACACCTGGTCCACCCGGGCCCGCCGAACGACGTCGAGCGAGGTGCGCAGCAGGTGCGCCCGTGGCGCGGGACCCGCTTTTTGGGAGGGCAGCGGCTCCGGCGGCTCCTCCAGATCACGGTAGAACGCGAGGAGTTCGTCGCGCTGCGACCGGTAGGCCGGGCTCGCGAACCGGCCGGCCTGCCAGACGGCGAGGTCCAGCGGGGTCGGACCGGGATCCCCGGACCGGCCGCTTCCCGCGTAGGCGGCCGACAGGTCGTGCAGCAGGATGCTCAACGACCAGCCGTCCACGGCGATGTGGTGCAGGTGCAGCAGCAGCGTGCCGCCGTCGGCGCGCGGCAGCCAGCAGGCCCGGAGCATGCGGGGGACCGCGAGGTCGAACGGCTCGGCGAAGAAGGTGTCGGCGAAGGCGTGCGCCTCCCGCTCGTCCCAGGTCCGCCTCGGTCCCGGCTCGTGCCAGGGGTCGTAGGGCTCGCCTACGCTCTGCTCCAGGCAGTCAGGTCCGGCGGCGAAGCCCGTCCGCAGTGCCGCGTGCCGGGCCACCAGGTCGCGCAGCGCCCGCCGGAGGGCGGCGGTGTCCACGGGCCCGTCCACGTGGAAGGCCTGGTTGACGGAGTAGGCCCGCGAGTCCGGGGTGCGGCGCTGGAGCAGCCACAGCCGCTGCTGTTCGCTGGTGGCGGGCGCCGAGCGGGCGCCGGAGACCACCGGCGCCGGCAAGGGGCCCGCCGCGTCGGACCCGACCGTGGCCAACGACCGGGCGACGGCGGCCAGGTCGCCGTGGAGGACGGCCGCCCGGGTCAACTCGCGGTCCCACCGCTGCCGTACGGCGAAGCAGAACCTCAGCGCCTTCAACGAGTCGCCGCCGCTGGCGATCCACCGGTCGCCGAGCCCGAGACCGGTGGTGCCGAGTATCTCCTCGGCCAGTTCCACGACCCGGCGCTCCGTCTCCGTCATGACCGGTGCGCCGGAGCCGGCGGGCCGCCAGGGCCGGTCGGCCTGCCGCAGCAGGGCGGCCTGGTCGACCTTTCCGTTGGCGTTGAGCGGCAGTTCGCCCACGCGATGGATCTGGTGGGGGCGCATGTAGGCGGGCAGGTGGGCCGCCAGGTGGCCGTCGAACTCCTCGTAGGACAGCTCCCGGCCGAGGACGACGAACGCCAGCAGTTCGTTGGGGCCCTCCGGCCCCGCGCGGCGCGTGCACACGAAGGCCCGCTGGACCGCCGGGTGGGTGAGAACACGGCGTTCCACCTCGCCGGGCTCGATCCGGAAGCCACGGACCTTGACCTGCCGGTCCGTTCGGCCGACGTACTCCACCAGACCCTCGTCGTCGGCCCGGACGAGGTCACCGGTGCGGTAGTACCGCTCCGCGCCTGCGTCGAGCCACGGCAGCCGGACGAAACGCCGCTCGGTCTCCTCGGGAAGGTTGCGGTACCCGACGGCGAGTCCGGCCCCGCTCAGCAGGAGTTCGCCGACCTCACCGGGCGCGGCGACCCGCTCCTGCCCCGGTACGACCAGGAGCGCACCGGTTCCCGGCAAGGGGCGGCCGATCGGCACCACGTCCCCGTCGAAGTCCCGTGGGATCGGATGGCACAGGGCGAAGGTGGTGGACTCGGTCGGCCCGTAGACGTTGAACAGGCGGGTGGCGCTGTCGGCGTTGTCCCGGTACCAGCGTTGCATCACCCGGGGGTTGAGCTGCTCACCGCCCACCAGGACCTCGCCGACCGTGGCGAAGCAGTCCGGCACGGCCGTGACCATCGCGTTGAACAGCGCCGTGGTGATGAAGACGGTGTCCACGCGCCCGAGCCGCAGGGCCGAGGCGAACCGCTGCGGAGTCTGCACGTCCGCGTCGCTCAGGACCACGCAGCAGCCACCGGTGAGCAGGGGCGTCCAGACCTCGAAACTCAGCGCGTCGAACGCCGGATTGGCCAGGCAGGCGTAGCGCAGACCGGGTTCGACGCGGATGTAGCCGGGCTGTGCCAGCCGCCGTACGCCGGCGTCCCCGACCTCGACTCCCTTGGGCTGCCCGGTCGTTCCGGAGGTGTAGAACAGGAACGACACCTCGGCGGGGGCGGACGGTGCCGGCACGGTGGTGCCGGCGTCCGGGAGCCCGGACAGCAGGACGTCCACCGCGAACGGCACTACTTCCTGCGGGAGTTGACCGGACGCCTCGACCCCGTCGTGCACCAGGGCGACCGCGGCGGAGTCCCGGAGGACGAAGTGACGGCGCTCGGCGGGGCTCTGCGTGTCGAGGGGCACGACCCGTGCCCCCAGCCGCAGCACCCCGAGCATCACGCAGACCAGCCGCCACGACCGCGGCAGTGCCACCGCCACGGCCTGCCCCGCCGTGACGCCCCGGCGTGCCAGCTCCTCGGCGACGGCGGCCGCCGTCGCGTTCAACGTCGCGTAGTCCAGGACGACGTCGCCGTCGACGAGCGCCTCGGCGTGCGGTGTGCGCAGGGCCCGGCGGTGGATCCGAAGGGCCGTTCCGGCAGGGGAGTCCCGGTCCTCGGCCGCATCGGCGGGGGACGTCTCGACGCGCGGTTTCATCGTGCCTCCGAAGTGCCTGAGGAAGTCGTGCGCTCCGGCCCGCCCTGGCCGGGGGCAGACGTCAGCCGGTGCAGTTCGGTGGTGAGGACGGCGGCGACGCGCGGGAGTTCGTCGCTCTCCAGCATGTCCCAGTGACCGCAGGCGACCGGCTCGACCGCGAACCCGCCGCCGGCCCGGTGCCGCCAGAACGCGCGTAGACGAGCGGCAGCACCCTCGGCGTCCTCGTCCTCCACGGCCGTCGCCTGCATCAGCACGACACGGGCGGACGACTCGGGTACGGCGTAGTCGCGCCCCGTCTCGCGATGGTGGTTGTAGACGTCGAGGTACCGGGCCACCTGGTCGTCGTCGATGCCCGGGTACATGCCGTTGAAGCGCACCAGCTTCTCCCGGAACTCCGCCATGCCGACCGGCGCCATCGCGGCGCGCTCCTCGTCGTCCTGGGCACCGTGGGTGTCGAGCAGGACCACGCTCACCCTCTCGTGCCCGGCCGCCACCAGACGGCGGCCCATCTCGTACGCGATCAGACCGCCGAAGGAGAGCCCGCACAGCACCAGTGCCTCGTCGGCCCGGGGAGCGACGAGCCGCAGGTACTCCTCGGCCATCGCCCCGACACCGGGCAGGGTGGCCTCGCCCGGGTTGATGCCGGGCGCCTGAAGCCCCACCACGCCGATGTCGTCGGCCAGTTCGGCGGAGAGCGGCAGGTAGCAGAACGCGGTGCCGCCGGCGGGGTGCACACACACCACACGCCGTCGGCCGCCGCCGGCACGGAACTCGACCAGGCTGCTGGTCTCCGGCGACCGCGCGGCAGCACCGCCGTGGCCGCGGACCCGCTCGGCGAGCGCCTCGATGGTGGGGTGCAGCATGACGTCCCGGACGGGCAGCGTGACGCCGAGCTCCTCCTGGACCGCGGACGCCATCTTGATCGCCGATATCGAAGTGCCGCCCAGCTCGAAGAAGTTGTCACCGATGCCGATGTCCGGGTGCAGCAGCACACCGCGCCAGACCCGGTACAGCGCCATCTCCACGTGGTCACGGGGCGCGGCCGCGTTGACCCGCCCCGCGCGGGTCCCGGCCGTGGCGCGCAGCACCTGCGCCCGGTCCACCTTGCCGCTGCGGTTCAACGGCAGCCGCGGGAACTCGGCCACCACCGTCGGGATCATGTAGTCCGGCAGCCGGTCCTTGAGGGCCGCCCGCCACTCGTACGGCAGCCGCGGGGCCCCGCCGTCACATCCGACGCCGGCCACCAGGTGCGGGCCGCCGGGTGTGTCGCGATCGGCCAGCACGACGGCCTCCCGCACACCGGGGACCGCCAGCAGCGCCGCCTCGACCTCGCCCGGCTCGATCCGGAACCCGCGCAGCTTGAGCTGGTCGTCGCGACGGCCCACGTACTCGGCGTTGCCGTCCGGGAGCCACCGTGCCAGGTCCCCGGTGCGGTAGAGGCGCTCTCCGGGCACGAACGGGTCGGGCACGAAGAGCTCGTCGGTGAGGTCGGGGCGGTTGAGATAGCCGCGGGCCAGGCTCGCGCCGCCGAGGTAGACCTCCCCGGGAACTCCCACGGGCACCGGGCGCATACGGCCGTCGAGCAGGTACAGACGGGTGCCGCGCAGCGGACGCCCGATGGGACACGACCGCTCGTACGGCTGCGGGTCGGTGTACGCGGTGGAGTAGAGCGTGGCCTCGGTCGGGCCGTAGCCGAAGCAGATGCGCAGGCCCGGCAGCAGCTCACGCATGCGGTACAGGGTGCTCTCGGGCAGGGATTCCACTCCGGTGAGCAGCTGGCGCAGGCTCGACCCGGCCAGCCGCGCGGCCGGATCCTCGCCGATCCACAGGACGTAGGACGGGGGCAGGAACGCCTGGGTGACCTTGCGGTCGCGCATCCAGTCCAGCAACGCCCGCGGGTCACCGCGGAGTTCGTCGGGCACCAGGTGGAGTACGGCGCCGGTGGCCAGGGGGACCAGGAGTTCGTGCACCGACGCGTCGAACCCGATGCTCGACCAGGCCGAGGAGGCCTCGCCGGGGGCGTCCCCCATGAGTTCGCGCCAGTGGTCGAAGAGGTTGACGACGCTGCGGTGCGTCACCGCCACGCCCTTGGGGCGGCCGGTCGAGCCCGAGGTGTAGATGACGTAGGCGAGGCGGGCCGGGTCCGTGCCGAGGGCCGGTGCCTCGTCGTGCGTCCCCTCCGCCTCCACCTTCGCCAGGTGCTCCCACGACCGCCCGCCGCCGTCGGGGGTGTCCCGCCGGTCGGTCAGTACGAGGACCGGTCCGGCGTCGTCCACCATGGCGGTCAGCCGCTCCGGGGGCTGGCCGGGGTCGAGGGGCAGGTAGGCGGCCCCGGACTTGAGGATGCCGAGCACGCCGACGACGAGTTCGGCCGTACGCCCGGTGTGCAGGCCCACCACGCGGTCGGGACCGGCACCGCGGGCGATCAGCGCATGGGCGAGACGGTTGGCCCGGCGGTCGAGCGTCGCGTAGTCCAGCTCCGTGTCACCGGCGACCACCGCGCTCTGCCCGGGGCGTTCACGGACCTGCGCGGCGAAGCGCTCCAGCACACCGGCCGACGCCGGGCCGGACACGCCGGGCCCGGTGCTGAAGCCGGCCAGCAGCGCACGCTGTTCCTCCTCGTCGAGCAGCGTCAGATCGGCGACCTCGGCATCCGGCCGCTCGGTCATCAGCCGCAGCACGCGCAGGAACTGGCGTACGCACCGTTCGACCGTCGCCCGGTCGTAGAGCGCCACCGCGTAGTCGATCTCCCCGGTGAGGATCCGGCCCTCGTCGGCCAGCGCCAGGACCATGTCGAACTTCGCGGGTACGTGGGCCGCGTCCTCCCGCAACTCAACGTCCAGGCCTTGGAGTTCGAACTCCCCCCGCATGGAGGGGACCCAGGCGAACATGGTCTGGAAGAGGGCTGTGCAGGCGGGGCTCCGCGGTGGGTTGACCAGTTCGACGACCCGCTCGAAGGGGAGGTCGACGTGGCTGAGGGCGTCACGGATCCGCTGGTTCACCCGCTTCAGGGAGTCCCTGACGGTGGGGGAGCCGGAGAGATCCGCGCGCAGGGCGAGGGTGTTGACGAAGAGGCCGATCAGCCCCTCGACGTCTCCGCGCCGGCGGTTGGACGTGGGTGCGCCGACCACGATGTCGTCCTGCCCGGAGAGCAGGGACAGCAGCACGGACCAGCCGGTGAGGACGGTCGCGTAGAGGGAGACATCGTTGTCCGAGGCCAGTGCGCGCAGGGCCCGGGTCAGCTCCTCGTCGACGGTCACGGCCAACCGGTCGCCCCGGAAGTCCTGTTCGGGCGGGCGGGGCCGGTCCGTGGGCAGGGAGATCACGGCCGGGGTGCCGGCCAGCGCGGAGGTCCAGTAGCCGGCGTGCGCGGCGGGCTCGGCGCCCGAGACCCACTCCCACTGCCAGCGCGTGTAGTCGCTGTACTGCCAGGTCAGTTCGGGCAGTTCGGCGTCCTCCTCCCGCTGCAGCGCGGAGTACACCAGGCCCAGCTCGCGCAGCAGCAGCGAGCGGGACCAGCCGTCGAAGACGATGTGGTGCGCCACCAGGATCATGACGTGATGGTCCGGTTCGAGGGCTGTCAGGCAGCCGCGCACCATGGGCTCCTCGCCCAGCCGGAACGGGGTGCCCTCCACCTGCGACCGTATGCGTGCGAACCGTTCCGCCCGGTCCGGCAGTCCCGTCAGATCCTCGAAGGCCACCGGGAACCCCGTGCCCGGCGGATCGACGACCTGCAGAGCCGAACCCCCTGCGGGCACCAGCCGGGTGCGCAACGCCTCGTGCCGGTCCGCGAGCAGACCCAGCGCCCTGATGAGCAGGTCCCGGTCGAGCGGCCCCCGGATATCGAAGGGCATCGGCTCGTTGTAGGCGGCGCTGGCGTCTCCGTCCATGCGCGCCATCACCCATAGACGCTCCTGCGCCAGTGACAATGGCGCGGATTTTGTCTCTTCGTCGGAACGATTATTGGCTGTGATTCGGGGTAAAGACACGGATTACCCTTCACGAGAAGAGAGCGCGGTGAAAAGGGGGCGAAGAGTGGCGTCGGCGCAATGCCTACAGGGCTCGGCTCTTCTGCTCTTTGGTAGGGCCCCGGCTGGGGAGATCGGTTATCCGACCTGGTCAACGCCATCGTCGCGCCGCTGCGCGAGCAGCGCGGAGCGCGGGAAAAACTCTATAAAGTTGAGCGAGGTGTGTGCAGGGTAGCGATCGCGGACGGTTCTGCTTATTCGGGCCCCGTGCGGTGGCTCATTTGCGTCGATGCTAAATGCGCTTCGAATAGACGGTCAACCGTGACCAACGCCACACCCGTCCGGCGGCGGAATACTGTTTGCGCTCGGCACGCGACATTAAGGGTTTTGCCCGAAGATAGCGGACCACATGCGGCCAACGGCCCACTTCGGTCGTGCCGTGTCACCTCGCCGGTGCCGCGCTCACTTCGGGGGTGCCTCGCTCCCCTCGTCGGGGACGGCGTATCCGGAGACGGACGGCCAGCGCAGGGTCATGACCACGGAGTCGTCCTCGGCGCACCAGGAGTGATCCACGCCCCGGCCCCAGACCACGTAGTCGCCCTGCTGCTCCAGCAGCACGCTGCGGCCGGGGAACTCCATCCGGAAGCGTCCCGAGACGAGCACCAGCAGAGCCGTCCGCACCTCGCCCTCCACCCACTGCGCCCGTCGCTCGCCGCGTGGATGCACACCCCACTTGACCTCGACGGCGTCACTGTGGCGGGGATCGCCCCGCTCCATGAAGTGCCCGAGCAGCCACCCCCGGTTCACCGCCGCGTCCTTGCCCGCACTGCCCACGTACACGCCGTCATCCATGATCCGAACGCTAGCAACCCGGGGCGCGGTGTCCGTCGCGGGGCGATCGGCCGCGGGTGCCGCGACATCGGCCTGCCTCGGCCCCGAACGGGCGTGCCCCGCCCGGGACTTCGGCAAGTGTGACCGCTGAGTCCCGCCCTGACCGCTCCGCGGGCTACGGGGCGCCGTCGTTCACCACGACCCGTCTGCCAACCGGTGCGCGGCCACCTCCGCTCCGTCGGCGCGCAGCCGGCCGCCCAGGGACCGCGCCCGCGCCCGGGTCTGCGGTGACAGAGCGGTCTTGAGCGCGATACCCAGCGACTCGACGGTCGTGGTCGCGGCGTCGAGGGCCGCTCCGAGCTCCAACGCAGCCACCCGGCCCGCCCAGTACGGGTTGTCCGACAGCTGGAGCGGTATCACCACCTGCGGCGCTCCCGCCCGGGCCGCCGTCAGCGTGGTACCCGCGCCGCCGTGGTGGACCACGGCGGCGACCCTGCCGAACAGGCTCTGGTGGCTGACCTCGCCGATGGCGAAGCAGTCGTCCCCGCCGTCCACGAGATCCAGGTCCGCCCAGCCGCGGGACACCAGCACCCGGTGCCCCTGCGCGCGGATCGCCTCGACGGCCATGCCGCCGATGCCCTCGGCCGGGGACATGCTGCCGAAGCCCACGTAGACCGGCGGGCCGCCGGCGTCCAGGAACTTCAACAGGTCCGGGGGGAGGGGGCGTTCGTCAGGGAGGGTCCACGCGCCGGTCTG
This sequence comes from Streptomyces sp. NPDC104367, assembly GCF_055583825.1. Taxonomy (NCBI): domain Bacteria; kingdom Bacillati; phylum Actinomycetota; class Actinomycetes; order Kitasatosporales; family Streptomycetaceae; genus Streptomyces; species Streptomyces sp. NPDC104367. Next base: position 278,169 of record NZ_JBVJND010000007.1, read on the forward strand.
CACGACGTCGAGGCCGGGTGCCTCCCGCCACGCCCCCAGCACCGGGTCCGCCGCCAGCCATGGGCGGTCGGTGAGGATGTGGTCGCGCACGTCGTCCACCGGCGGCAGACCGAGCACCGCCCGGTGCGTGTTGAGCGCCTCGCCGAACTGCGCGTCGACGTTCCGGGCGTCCAGCTCCCACAGCGTCCGGTTGTCGGCGGTCCCCGGCTTTGGCCAGCCCGGCCGCGGCGGTGGCGCGTGGTGCGGCGACGGCAGGTGGACCGCCGCGTAGCTCACGTACAGGTAGGGGATCCCGGCGGCCTCGGCCACGGACCGCGCGGCGACCTGCCCCAGGCCTGCCGCCACCACCACGTCGCATCCGTCGAACGCCGCGGGGAACGTGGCGAACTGCGTCTCGACCAGTTCGTTCCGGTAGCGCGCCAGGTCCGTCGCCGACGGCAGCGTCTTGCCGCGCATCAGCTCCTTGACGGCCGGCCCGACCGGGACCAGCCGCACTCCGATGCCGGCGAGCCGCTCGGCGAACTCCTCGTCCGGCGGGGCGCACATCCGCACCGCGGCGCCGAGCGCCCGTAGCCGCACCGCGAGCGCCACCAGCGGCTCGACGTCGCCACGCGTCCCGTATGTAGACAACAGCACCCGCATCCAGCGTCCTCTTTCGTCGGGTCGGCCATGCGGTCGGGAATGATCGGCAGCAGTGTAGGTCGCCCGGCGGCCCGGGTGAACGGTGATCACCACGCGTCACCGCGCCCGGCCATGGCGCTCAACTCGACCGATTCAGCGCAGAGTTGGACCTTCGGGCGTTACGGGGAGCAGCCGGTCCGGGGACCGTGGTGCGGGTGGGGCCGGAGGTTCGGCCGCGGTCAGCCCTGGGCAGTCTGTGCTCGGCGAGGTGTGCAAGATCCCCCATCGTCCACACAACCGGAGTGCCACGCGATGCAGAGTTCGTCCACACCCGTACCCGATGTCTCCGTGATCCTCCCCTGTGCCGGCTACGGAACACGTTTCGGCGCCCCCTACCCGAAGGAGCTGCACTGTCTGGCCCCCGGGGTCACCGTGCTGGACCGCAGTCTGGAAGCGGTCGTCGAACTCGCCAAGAGCGGGCTCAACGTGCGCCTGGTCGTGGTGTTCGGCACGCACAAGCTGGACACGGTGAGCCATCTCGCGCGGTACGCCGACACCTTCCAGATGGTCTTCGTCTACCAGGACGAGTCGTTGGGGTCCGGTCTCGACGGGGCGATCCGGTCCGCCCTGCCGATGACACAGGGCCCGGTCGCCCTCGTCCTGCCGGACATCGTTGTCGCGGGCGCGGACGCACCGGGCAGACTGCTGGACGCCTTACGGCAGGCGGAGGTGGCCGGGTGGAGCGTGGTGGCCGCCGAGGAACGGGACCACGACACGCTGCGGCAGATGGGCGCGCTGGCCGTGGCCGAGACGGGAGGGGTCCTGACCGTGGGAGCGGCCACCGACAAGCCGGCGGACCCTTCGGGCTTCAACGCGTTCTGGGGCATGGTCGCCGTCACCGAGAGCGAGGCCCACAGACTGCCCGACGTCGTGGCCCTCGGAACCCCCAACCCACTGGCCGGCGCGGTCGCCCTCATGGTGGAGGGCATCGTCAACTACAACACCCCTACGGGCTGACCTCCGTGCCGGGCTGGGAGAGCGGCGCGATCGCACTCGGGCACCGGTGCCGTGCCGGTCGGGCCGCTGACGTCTCGGGCGCGAGGATACGGCGCTTCACGCCTGGAACTCGGTCAGGTCGATGGCGTGCACGTGCAGGGGATAGCCGTACACCGGGTGCGTCGTCTCTCGCTCGGGGATCATCCCGAGCTTGCGGATGACGTTCTCCGAGGCGTCGTCCCCGAGCCGGTTGATGCTGATGACGCGGTCGAGGCCGCGGTCCTGGAGGGCGAACTCCAGCGTGGCGTGGGCGGCTTCGGAGGCGTATCCCTGGCCCCAGAACGGGGAGCCGAGCCGCCAGCTGATCGCCACGGCGGGCAGCACCTCCGGCAGGAACTCCGGTACGGACAGGCCGGTGAATCCGGCGAGCTCACCCGAGGCCAGCAGCTCGACGGCGAAGAGGCCGAAGCCTTCCTCGTCCCACTCCTCCTCCCACCGCTCGATGGCCTCCGCCGTGTCGTCCAGGTCGCGCGGCGAGCCGTCGTCGATCCAGCGCATGACACGGCGGTCCGCGTTGATGTCGGCCATCGGCGCGAGGTCGTCGTCCTGCCAGCGGCGCAGGAGCAGGCGTGGGGTGCGGATCTCGGTCATGGTGCCCATCCTGCCGAAGGAAGGGGCCGCACCGGTAATCCGACGCACTCGGGGTCCGGCGGACGACTTCGCTGGTGCGGCCGATCGGAACCGGCGGCGCGTGCCGTACGGCGAGCGGCACCACCCCGACGTGCCGCACCGGCCCACGGCTCGGGAGCGGGGTCAGTCGGATTCGTCGGGGCGGGTGCGGGTACGGAGTCGGTGTTCTTCCTCGGCGGCCTTCTTGAGAGGGGCCAGCAGCGGTGTTCGCGTCGTCGTGGTCCCGGACGTGCGGATGAGCGTCTCGAAGGTGCCGGCCAGCGCCCACTGCTGGAAGCGGTGGTGCACGGTCTGCCACGCGCCGTAGCGTTCGGGCATGTTCCGCCATGAACTGCCGGTGCGGAAGCGCCACATGACCCCGTCGAACTGATCGCGGAGGCCCTCCGGGCAGGGGCCGCGCTCGCCGAGGGGGAGGAGGGGGACGACCGCCTTCCACTGGGCGTCGGTGAGGCCGTCCTGGCCCGGGGCGGTGCCGGGGGCGGCGGGCGACGCGGCCAGTTCCGTCAGGAGCGAGCGGACCGTTCCGACGATGTTCATGGCCATGGAGGGGTCGGTGCCCGGCCGGGCGTGGGCGCTCATCCGGATGGGGTGGGCCTGGGGGAGGCCGGGGTACTCGACCAGCCCGTCGTAGCCCCGGCCGGTGGCCGCCAGGAGGGCCACGCCCAGTCCGGCGCGGGCGGCCTCCAGCACTCCGGTCAGATAGCCGGCCTCGCAGATCACCGACGCCGGGACGGCGTGGGCGGCGAGGACGTCCAGAGCCTGACGGCGCACCGCGCACGGCTCCTCGATCGCCGCCAGCGGTATCGCGGCCGGGGCCGGCGGCGCGGTCCACCCGGGAGCCGCGTACCACCTCAGGGGCAGCTCCCCGACCGGCACCCCCTCCACGGCGACCGCCTCGGTCACGTACACCGCCAGGTCCACCGACCTGCGGTCCACGGCCTCGACGAGCCGGGCGGAGCGGTCGACACGGAACCTCACCTGGCAGTTCGGCATCGTCTCGTGGACGGCCGCGGTGATCCTCGGCAGGATGAGGTCCGCGATGTGCTCGGCGGAGCCGATGACGACGGTGGCCGACCCGGAGCCGAGCAGCCGGCGGGCCGCCTCGTCGTGCACGTCGAGGATCCGGCGCGCCTCGTCGAGGAGGAGTCTGCCCGCCGTGGTGAAGCGGGTGCTGCGCCCGGTCCGTTCGACGACCGGCCGTCCCAGGGTCTTCTCCAGCCGCCGCACATGCTGGCTCACCGCCGACTGACTGAGCGTCAGAGACTCGGCCGCCCTGCGGAATCCGCCCTCGTCGGCGACCGCGACCAGACTGCGCAGCGCGATGATGTCAAAGACCGGTCTCATGGCCGCACGCTAGCATCAACCGATAAGTGATTGCGATCATTTGGTCGTACTGTTCCTTGTTGGGGCCGCCAGCGGGTCCGGCGTGTTGTCAAGTGGTTCGCGCGGATACGCGAAAGGTAGGGAAGGGGGCCGGGAACATAGGGGTTGGCCGGTTCCGGGGCCGGTGTCACGGTGGGCGGGACGCCCGTTCCGCTTCCGCCGCTGTGCGGCCGCGCTCAACCGGAAGAGACATCCATGACTGCCCTGCGTACCGTCCTTGTCACCGGCACCTCCTCCGGCATCGGCCTGGCCACCGCGGTCCGGGCCGCCGAGGCCGGCTGGCACGTCGTCGCCACCCTCCGTGACACCGGCCGCGACCGAGCGCTGCGCGCGGCCGTCGAGGCGGCGGGCGTGAGCGACCGCGTCCGGATCACCCGCCTCGACGTCACCGACCCCGGGTCCGTCACCGCCGCCGTGGCCGAGGTGATCGACGAGTACGGCCGTCTGGACGCGGTCGTCAACAACGCCGGCGTCGGGCGGCTCGGCACCGTCGAGCAGATCGGCGTCGAGGCCTTCCGGTCGACGCTGGAGGTGAACTTCTTCGGAGCGGTGGAGGTGACGAAGGCCGCGCTGCCGCACCTGCGCGCCGTCGGCGGCCGGCTCATCGCCGTGTCCAGCCTCGGCGGTCTCATCGGGCAGCCCTTCAACGAGGCCTACTGCGCCGCCAAGTTCGCCCTCGAAGGCTTCCTGGAGTCGCTGGCCACGGTCGCCGCGACGACCGGGGTGCGGGTGTCGGTCGTCGAACCCGGCCCGGTCGCCAGCGAGTTCGTGGCGCATCTGGAGCCGTCCGTACCCGGCCTGATCGAGAACGCCGGGCCCTACGAGGCCGCGTTCAAGGCGTACTTCGCCAGTACGGCGGGACTCTTCGAGCAGGCGCAGAGCTCGGCCGAGGCCGCGGCCGCGGTCGTCGACGTGCTCGGCGCGGAGGAGCCGCCCTTCCGGGTCCAGACCTCGGACCTGGCGCGCGGGCTCGCCGCGATCAAGCTGGCCGACCTGGACGGCTCGGCGGTCCAGGCGGTCACCGGGCCCTGGCTCACCTGAACACCGGTACCCCGCGGAGCGGATCCCTGAAGGGGGTCTCCCGGAAGGGTCGTGCCCGGAATGGGCATGCAGGGAAGGGGCGTGCAGGGAAGGGTCGTGCCCGGAAGCGTTGTGCCGGGGAAGGGCGGTCCCGGGCACACCGGTCCCGGGCACACCGGTCCCGGGCACACCGGTCCCGGGTGCACCGGTGCCGGGTGGGCCGGTGTTGGGCAGGCCGGTCCCGGTCACGGCAGCGCCACCACCTGCGCCGCGTGACCGAGGCCCGCGCCGAAGCCCACCAGCAGCGCGAGACCGCGGCGCGGGACGGCGCCCCGCGCGAGCAGCTCCTCCAGGGCCAGCGGGATCGACGCCGCCGACGTGTTGGCCGTACGGACCACGTCACGGGCCACCACCACGTGCGGCGGCAGCCGCAGCGCGGCCGCCGCGCCGTCGACGATGCGCAGGTTGGCCTGATGGGGGACGAACGCCGCCAGGTCGGAGGGGTCCACACCCGCCGCGGCGAGGGCCTCACGGGCCACCGCCGGCACCGTGGCCACCGCCCAGCGGAACACCGCCGGCCCGTTCATACGCAGCGTCGGCGCCACCGCGACCGGCGTGCCCGGGGTGGGCCAGGGCCCGGAATGGGCGATGGCCCCGTGGCGGTCGCCCGCCGAGCCCCACACCACCGGTCCCATGCCCGGCTCGTCCGCCGGGCCGACGACCACGGCTCCGGCACCGTCGCCGAAGAGGAAGGCCGTGCCGCGGTCGGTGGGGTCGACGATGTCGGACATCCGCTCCGAACCGACCACCACGACATGCCGGCTGTTCCCCGACCGGATCAGCGAGTCCGCTGTCGCCAGCGCGTGCACGAAGCCCGCGCAGGCCGCCCCCACGTCCAGCGCCCCGGCCGCACGGGCACCGATGCGGTGGGCGACCCGGGGAGCGGCCGGCGGCGACTGCTCCAGCTGGGACATGGAGGCGAGCAGCACGGTGTCGACCGCGTCGGGCGCCACACCCGCCTGGGCCAGCGCCTTGAGCGAGGCGGCCGTGGCCATCTCGACGACGGACTCGTCCGGCGCGGCGAAGTGCCGGGCGGTGATGCCCGACCTGCGCCGGATCCACTCGTCGCTGGAATCGATCGCCGCCGCGACCTCGGCGTTGGACACCACCCGCGCGGGCCGATGGGCCCCCACACCGAGGATCCTCGAACCCGGAACGGCCGTGGGACCGTTCAGACCCCGGACCCCCGCACCTTCGGCCGACGCCTCCCGCGCCGTCACCCCGGTCCCGGTCATCGAGGATCCCCCGAACCCGGCGCGGCCGGTGTGCCGAACTCGCCGTCCAGATAGCGCCGGCGGGTCTCCCGCCGCTGTACCTTCCCACTGGACGTCTTCGGCAGCGCACCTCTTCTGACCAGCACGATCTCGTCGGGCGCCAGCCGCTGCCCGTCCAGCACCGCCTCCCGCACCCGCTCGCGCAGGCCCTCCGCGCCCCCGTCCCGCAGCGCCCGCCCGTCGGCCTCGACGACCACGACCAGCCGCTCGGCGACGCCGTCGTCCACGGAGAACGCCGCCGCGCAGTTGGGCCGCAGCGCCGGGTCGGCACGCTCCGCCGACACCTCGATGTCCTGCGGGTAGAAGTTGCGGCCCTTGCGGATGATCACGTCCTTGAGCCGGCCGGTCACGAACAGCTCGCCGGCGTGGACGAAACCGAGGTCGCCGGTGCGCAGCCACGCGCCGGTCGCCTCCTGCCCGGACAGCCGGGCGGCGAAGGTGTTCCCGCTCTCCTCCGGACGCCCGTGGTAACCGCCCGCGACACACGGTCCGTTCACCCATATCTCACCGACCCGGCCGTCCGGCAGCGCGGACAGCGTCCCGGGGTCCGCGACGCGCACCGAGGTGGCGCCCACCGTCGTACCGCACCCGACCGCGTGCACGACCCGCACGTCGGGCACCGCGTCCGCGGGAGCACCCGAGGGACCGTCCGCGACAGCGTCCACGACAGGGTCCGCCGCCGGGAGCGGTTCGACGCGCCCCTCGCGCAGGGCCTCGGCGTCGATCCGGAGCAGCGTGGGCTCCTGGTCCTCACGGCTGCCGGTGACCTTGAGGGTGTTCTCCGCCAGCCCGTAGCCGGGGCACATCGCCTCGGGCCGGAATCCGGCCCCGGCGAACGTCCGGGTGAACGCGCGCACGGTGTTCCACCGCACGGGTTCGGCCCCGTTCGCGGCCACCCGCAGGCTGGACAGGTCCAGCCCCTCGGACACGCCGTTCTCGGCCGCGTCCCGTACGCACAGCTCGTAGGCGAAGCTCGGCGCGGCGGTGTGGCTGCCGCGGAACCGGGAGATCGCCTCCAGCCAGCGGGCGGGCCGCCGGATGAACGCCTCGGGCGCCATGATGTAGGACGGGATGCCCGCCCACAGCGGCAGCACGACCCCGAACAGCATCCCCATGTCGTGGAAGAGCGGCAGCCAGTTGACCACGGCGCTGTCCGGCCGGCAGGGCCACAGCAGATCCGTCTCGGCCGCGTTGGCACGGAAGTTGGCGTGGCTGACCCGCACGCCCTTCGGGTCGCCGGTGGAGCCCGAGGTGTACTGGAGCAGGGCGATGTCGTCGGGGCCGGCCGCCGGGCCGGTCCACTGGGCGGCCGCCGCGGGCGGCGGCTGCGACTCACTGTCCAGCAGGGTGAGCCCCGCCAGTTCGGGGGTGTTCCCGAAACGTTCCTCCAGGTCGTGCCGGACGGCCGCCGTGGTGAGCACGGTGACCGTCCCCGCGTCGTCGGCGATACGGCGCAGCCGGATCAGCCCGCGCAGCCGCGTCGGCACCTGCACGGGAGCGGCCGCCACCCCCGCGTACATGCAGGCCAGCAGGGTGGTGACGAAGTCCGGGCCGGACGGGTGGAGCAGGACGGCGGCGCCGCCGCGCAGCCCGGCCGCGTCGAGCGCGGCGGCCCGGGCGCGCGCGGCCTCGTCGAGCTGCCGGTACGTCAGGGTCTGCGCCGGGGTCTCCCCGTTGTGGAGGAAGACGTAGGCGACAGCGTCGGGCTGGGTCTCGCTGCGCAGCCGCAGCGCCTCGGGCAGGGAGGGCAGCGCGGTCGCCAGGGGATCGAGGGCGGTGGCGGTCATGGGCGGCGGTCCTCTTCTCGCTGTGGTGCGGTGCGGCGGTACGGCCCGCTCATGCCACGTGGGCCGGCTGGACGGTGGAGCGCAGCGGGCTGAGCCACTCCTCGCCGAGCGCGGCCCGCGTCTGCGGGTCCGTCACCCCGAGTCCGGGGGCGGGGGCGAGCCCGAGCACGCCGACCTTGCCGGTGTGGTTGTTCGTCTGCACCAGGCGTGCCGCCTCGCCGACCTCGGCGAGGGGGTAGACCTCGGACAGGACGGGCGCCACGCTGCCGAGCTTCAGCAGCCGCATCATCTCCGCGGCCTCGTTGAGGTTCATGCCGTGGCTGCCGACGATGCGCTTGAGGTTCATCCAGAAATAGCGGTTGTCGAAGGTGTGCTGGTAGCCGGTGCTCGACCCGCACGTGACGACGGTGCCGCCGCGGCGGGCCACGATGACCGAGATCCCGAACGTGGCCCGGCCCACGTGGTCGAACACGATGTGCGGATCCTCGCCCAACTGCGCCCGCACGGCCCGGCCCAGCCGTTTGGCGAGCTCCACCGTGTCGGCGCCGGCCGCCAGTTCGCCGCCGATGCCGATCTCCTCGCGGTTGATCACCACGTCGCAGCCGAGCCGCGCCAACAGCTTCGCCTTCGCCTCGGAGTTGACCACCCCGACCGGGATGCCTCCGCCGTTCTTCACCAACTGCACCGCGAAGGCGCCCAGTCCGCCGGTGGCACCCCAGATGAGGACGATGTCGCCCTGCTTGATGCGGGCACCCCGGTCGCTGACCAGCATCCGGTACGCGGTGCCACCGCACAGCGGCACACAGGCCGTCTCCTCCCACGTCAAGTGCGCCGGCTTGGGCAGCAGTTGACTGGCGCGTACGACGGTGTAGTGCGCGAGGCCGCCGAAGTTGGTCTCGTACCCCCAGGCCTTCTGGTCGGCGCCGAGCATGCCGTCGTGGTGGGTGACGGGATCCTGCTCGTCCACGACGGCCGCGTTCACCGCCACGTGGTCGCCGACCTTCCAGCGCCGGACGCCCGCGCCCACCCGCACCACCACACCGGCCGCGTCCGAACCGATGACCTGGTACGGCTGGTCGTGCCGGGCGGTGTAGCCGCCGCTCCGGGCGAAACGCCTGAGCGCGTCGAACGTCGACACCGGCCTGAAGGTCGCCGACCAGACCGTGTTGTAGTTGATGGAACTGGCCATCACGGCCACCAGCACCTCGTCCGGGGCGAGTTCGGGCATCGGAACCCGGCCCACCCGCAGCGAGCGCCGTACGTCGGGGTCCGCCTCGCCGTCGAAGATGCCGACGTCCTCACGCCGGATGTGCGCGGCGACGAAATCAGCCGGCACGGGAGCGCGCTCCAGCTCGTCCGCGGGGGCTCCGCGGAGAACCGCATCGGTCAACGCATCCATCTGTCATTCCCCTCGGGTCATGCGAATCAAGGCACTGTCGAACGTTTATGGAAAAAGCTAGAGTGGGTCAATTTCGATGGGGAACCCCTAAATCCAGTGCCTAGGGGGCCGCGGGAAAACGGCGTCCGGCACGCTTGAGGATCGCTTAAGCCCCAGGTGGTGGCCGGTTGAAGAGGTTCTAGGGGGAGGGTAGGGGTCGGTCTGGAAAGCCGTACCGGGGAAAGATGTGAGGGACGGTGTCCAGGAGGGCGTACGGAAATTCCCGCCGCATTCTTCCTGGCTTCCGGAATTCGAGAGAGGTGCGGCGAAAACAATGACGAGGCAGGCTGACACCCACGCGGCCCGGACCGGTCCTGACGCGGTCGCTCCCGTCGCCGTGATCGGACTGGCGTGCAGGCTGCCCGGCGCGTCCGGCCCGGACGCCCTCTGGGAACTCCTGCGCAGGGGCGAGAGCGCGATCGGCCCGGCACCCGCCGACCGCCGCCCGCCCCGGACTCCGGCCGACCCCGCCCACGACGGCGGCGGCCCCGCCCACGATGCCGACAGCCTCGCTGACGACGAGGGCGGCCCCGCCCACGCTGCCGGCGGACCCGGGAACGGCGAGGACGGCCCCGCTCACGCCGTCGGCGGATACGTCGACGGCGTCGACCGGTTCGACGCGGACTTCTTCGGGATCTCCCCGCACGAAGCCGCCGAGACGGACCCGCAGCAGCGGCTCGTCCTCGAACTGGCCTGGGAGGCAATGGAGGAGGCCGGGATCGTCCCGGCCGCGCTCGCCGGAACCCCCGTCGGCGTCTACGTCGGCGCCATGGCGTACGACTACGCGACCCTGCGCCACCGCCCGGACGCCGCCCCGCTCACCCGCCACACCCTCACCGGCCTCAACCGGGGACTCCTCGCCAACCGCGTCTCCTACACCCTCGGCCTGCGCGGACCCAGCCTCACCGTCGACTCCGCCCAGTCCTCGGCCCTGGTCGCCCTCCACCTCGCCTACCGCGCGGTGCGCGACGGCGACTGCGCGCTCGCCCTCGCGGGCGGCGTCAACCTCAACCTGGCGCCCGACAGCACCGCGGCCGCGGCCCGCTTCGGCGGACTCTCACCCGACGGCCGCTCGTACCCGTTCGACGCCCGGGCCAACGGCTACGTCCGCGGGGAGGGCGCCGGGCTGCTGCTCCTCAAGCCGCTCGCGGCGGCGCTGGCCGACGGCGACCCCGTGCACAGCGTGATCCTCGGCAGCGCGGTCAACAACGACGGCGGCGGCGCGGGCCTGACCGTGCCCAGCGCAGAAGCCCAGCGGGACGTCCTGCTCCGCGCGGCCCGGCAGGCCGGGATCGACCCGCGCGAGGTGCAGTACGTCGAACTGCACGGCACCGGAACCCCGGTGGGCGACCCGGTGGAGGCCCAGGCGCTCGGCGCCGCGTACGGTACGGGCCGCCCCGCCGACGAGCCCCTGCTGGTCGGCTCCGTGAAGGCCAACGTCGGACACCTGGAGGGGGCCGCGGGGGTCGCCGGTGTCCTCAAGACGGTGCTGAGCCTGCGCCACCGGCAACTGCCCGCGACCCTGAACCACCGGACGCCCAACCCGCGCATCCCCCTGGACGAGCTCCGGCTACGGGTACAGCGCGACCTCGGCCCCTGGCCGCGGCCCGACCGGCGGCTCGTCGCGGGCGTGAGTTCCTTCGGCATGGGCGGCACGAACTGCCATGTGCTGCTGGCCGAGCCGCCAGCCGTCCCGCGTCCGGAGGCCGACCCCGCCGACGGCCCCGGAACCTCGCACACCGCCGGCGCGCACGAGGCCGACGCCGTCGTCCCCTGGCCCGTCTCCGGTGCCACCCCCGCCGCGCTGCGCGCGCAGGCGGGGCGGCTCGCCGAGCACGTCCGGGCCCGCCCGGACCTCGACGTCACCGCCCTCGGCCGGGCCCTCGCCACCACCCGGACCCGGTTCGCCCACCGTGCGGTGGCGCTCGGACCCGACCGCGAGACCCTGCTGTGCGCGCTCGACGCCCTCGCGGCCGGCGCTCCCGTTCAGGGCGCCGTCCTCGGCACCGCGCCGGTACGAACCACCGCTCCCGTCGCCCTCCTCTTCCCCGGACAGGGCAGCCAGCGAGCCGCCACCGGTCTCGAACTCCACGGCACATCAAGCACGTTCAGGGAAGCGCTGGACGAGGTGTGCGCGCTGTTCGACGCCCACCTCGACCGACCCCTGCGCCGGATCATCTTCGCCCCGGCAGGTTCCCAGGACGCCGCGCTCCTCGACCGCACCCAGTACACCCAGGCCGCGCTCTTCGCGCTGGGCACGGCGCTCTACCGGACCCTCGAACCCCACGCCCCCGCACCGGACTTCGTCCTCGGACACTCCATCGGCGGGCTCACCGCAGCGCATGTCGCCGGAGTGCTGTCCCTCGCGGACGCCGTCACCCTCGTCGCGGCCAGAGGCCGGCTCATGGCCGACGCCCGCGTGGGCGGAGCGATGATCGCCGTGGAGGCCACCGCCGAGGAAGCGGAGGCGGTACTCGCCGACTACGCGGGCCGACTGGCCCTCGCCGCCGTCAACGGCCCCCGCTCGGTGGTCGTCTCCGGCGATGTGGACGCCGCGGTGGAGGCGGCCGAGCGATTCGCGCGGCGTGGCCGCCGGACCCGACGGCTCAAGGTCAGCCACGCCTTCCACTCGCCGCACATGGACAGCGCCGTGGCCGGGTTCCGGCGCGTCGCCGCGACACTCGCCCTCCGCCCGCCGACCCTCGGCGTGATCTCCGACGCCACCGGCCTGCCCGCCGGTGCGGACGAGCTGACCTCGCCCGACTACTGGGCCGAGCACATCAGGCGCCCGGTGCGATTCCACGACGCGGTACGGCAGTTGGCCGCGCGGGGCGTCACCGCCTACGCCGAGCTGGGTCCCGGCAACGTGCTCAGCGCCCTGACCCGGTCGAGCGCCGGCCGACCCGTCTCGGCGGTCCCGCTGCTGCGTCCGGGCGTGCCCGAGGGGCTCTCCCTGCTCACCGGTCTCGCCGAACTCGACGTGGCGGGAGCCGACATCGACTGGTCGGGCTCCTTCCCGGAACGGCGGGGCGAGCGGACTCCGCTGCCGACGTACGCCTTCCAGCGGCGCCAGTTCCGCTTCGCCACCTCGGAGACGGCCACGACGGCAGGGCCCGGTGCGACCGGCCTGGGCGGCGTCGGGGCCGGTGCCGCAGGCCGGGGCGCCGTCGCGGCAGGTGCCGTCGACCTGAGTGCCGTCGGGGCCGGTGCCGTGGAGCCCGCGCGTGTGGACGCCCTCGCCGACGGCGCCCCTTCCGCGCACTCCGGGTCCGAAAGCGCTGATACCGCGGAAAGCGCTGACACCGCTGATGCCGTCCGTACCGACCCGCTCGCTCTCGTCCGCGCCGTCGCCGCCGACGTGCTCGGTATCACGCCGGGTCAGGAACTCGACCCGGAGCGGACGTTCAAGGAGCTGGGCCTGGACTCGCTCGGCGCGGTGGAGTTCGCCGACCGGCTGTCCCGGACGACCGGGGTGTGGCTGCCCCCGACACTGACGTACGACCACCCGACCCCGCTCGCCCTCGCCCGTCACCTGGAGACGGAGACCGCCGCACCCGGCACCACGGCCCCCGCCGTCCCGGCCGTGCCCGCCCCGGCGAACGCGGCGAACGCGGCGAACGCGGCGAACGCGGTGGCCGAGGAGGCCGAGGAGGCGGACGACCCGGTCGCCATCGTCGCCACGGCCGGCCGCTGGCCCGGCGGCGCCGACACCCCCGAGCGGCTCTGGGAACTGCTGGCCTCGGGAACGGACGCCATCAGCGGCTTCCCGGTCAACCGTGGCTGGGACGAGAACCTCTACGACCCCGAACCGGGCCGCCCCGGTCACTCGTACGCGCGGCACGGCGGGTTCCTGCACGACGCCGACCGGTTCGACGCCGACTTCTTCGGGCTCTCACCCCGCGAGGCCGAGGCGACGGACCCGCAGCAGCGACTGCTCCTGGAGACGTCCTGGGAACTGCTGGAGCGCGCGGACATCGATCCGACGGCGCTGCGGGGCAGCCGTACCGGCGTCTTCGTCGGCGCCACCCAGCAGGAGTACGGTCCCCGGCTGCACGAGGCCGACGGCGACGGGGCCGGCTACCGGCTCACCGGCGCGAGCGTCAGCGTGGCCTCGGGCCGTATCGCCTACGCCCTCGGCCTCGAAGGGCCGACGCTCACGGTGGACACCGCCTGCTCCTCGTCGCTCGTGGCGCTCCACCTCGCGGCCCGGGCGGTGCGCTCCGGCGAGTGCGCCCTCGCGCTGGCGGGCGGCGCGACCGTGATGGCGACACCCGGCATGTTCACCGAGTTCAGCACGCAGCGCGGGCTCGCCCCCGACGGGCGGTGCAAGCCGTTCGCCGCGGCGGCCGACGGAACCGCCTGGGCGGAAGGGGTCGGCCTGGTGCTGCTTGAGCGGCTCTCGGACGCCCGACGGGCAGGCCGCCGGGTGCTCGCCCTGATCCGGGGCAGCGCCGTCAACTCGGACGGCGCCAGCAACGGCCTCACCGCGCCCAACGGTCCCGCCCAGGAACGCGTCATCCGGCAGGCGCTCGCGGACGCACGACTCGGACCTGGTGACGTCGACGCCGTTGAGGCGCACGGCACGGGCACCACCCTCGGCGACCCCATCGAGGCACAGGCGCTGATCAACACCTACGGCCGGGGCCGCCCCGCCGGACAGCCGCTGCGGATCGGCTCCCTGAAGTCCCACATCGGCCACACCCAGGCCGCGGCCGGGGTCTCCTCGGTCATCAAGGTGACCGAGGCCCTGCGCCACGGCCTGCTGCCCGCGACCCTCCACGTGGACCGGCCCACCCCGCACGTCGACTGGAGCAGGGGCGCCGTCGAACTCCTCGTCCGCGACACGCCCTGGCCGGTCATCGCCGAAGGCCCGCGCCGCGCCGCCGTCTCCGCGTTCGGCATCAGCGGCACCAACGCCCACCTGATCCTGGAAGAGGCGCCCCTCGCGTCCCCCACACACCCCACGTCCCCCGCGCCCCCCACGTTCGTCGGGGCCTCCGGGCCCGCCGATCCCGCTGGGACCGTTGAACCCGGACGGCCGGTTCCCGCGACGGACCTCCCCGTCCCGTGGATCCTGTCGGCGCGTACCGCACAGGCGCTGCGGGACCAGGCGGCCCGGCTGGCCTCGGCGCTCGACGCCGCCACGCCCGACGGTCCCGCAGGTCCCGACGCGGCCGAGGTGGCGCACGCCCTCACCCGCAGGCCGCTGTTCGACCACCGTGCCGTAGCCGTGGGCCGGAGCCCGGCCGCGCTGCGGGCCTCCGTAGCCGCCCTGTCCCTGGGCGAGACCGCGGACGGAGCCGTCCGAGGCCGGTCCGCCGCCCCCGGGAAACTGGCGTTCCTCTTCACCGGACAGGGCAGCCAACGACTCGGCATGGGAAGCGAGTTGTACGCGGCCCACCCGGTGTTCGCCGCCGCCTTCGACACGGTCTGCGCCGCACTCGACGAGCACCTCGGCACCCCGCTCCGGGAGATCGTGTTCGCGGGCGCGGGCGCGGGCGCGGGCGCGGACACGGGTACGGACGCGGGCACGGACGGGACATCCGCGCCCGACCCCGCCCCGGGCCTCGACCTGAACCGCACCTTCCTCACCCAGCCGGCGCTGTTCGCCCTGGAGGTCGCGCTGTTCCGGCTGCTGGAGTCCTGGGGCGTCCGCCCGGACGTCGTGGCCGGACACTCGGTGGGGGAGCTGGCCGCCGCGCATGTCGCGGGTGCGCTGAGCCTCTCGGACGCGGCCGCGCTGGTCGTCGCGCGGGGACGGCTGATGCAGGCACTGCCCGAGGGCGGCGCCATGGTGGCCGTCGAGGCCACCGAGGACGAGGTGCGCGGTGAACTCGCCGACCTGGCGGGGGCGGTGGACATCGCGGCCGTCAACGGCCCCTCGGCGGTGGTGCTGTCGGGCGAGGAACCCGCCGTGCTCGCGGTGGCGGCGCGGTTCCGTACGCGGGGCCGCCGGACCGCCAGGCTCCGCACCAGCCACGCCTTCCACTCCCCGCTCATGGACCCGATGACCGCCGAGCTGGACCGGGTCGCCCAGGGGCTGGCCCACCACCCCCTGGGAATACCTCTGTCGAGCGCCCTCGACGGCACCCTCTTCACCGCTGAACGGCCGATCCCGCCCGGCTACTGGGCGGCGCACGCCCGCGGCACGGTGCGCTTCCTCGACGCCGTACGCCGACTGGAGGCCGACGGGGTCACCGCGTATCTGGAGCTGGGCCCCGACGCCGTCCTCACCGCCCTGGCGCAGGAGGGGCTGGCCGACGGCGGCCGGGACGAGGACACGCCCGCGCCCGTCCTCGCGGCGACGCTGCGCCGGGGACGGTCCGAGCCCGAGACGCTGCTGACCGCCCTCGGCGCGGTGCACACGCGCGGTGCGCATGTCGACTGGAGTGCCGTCATCGGACTGTCGGGCCCGGCCCGGGTGGACCTGCCGACGTACGCCTTCCAGCGCAGCCGCCACTGGGCATCGGCCGCCGAACCCCGGCGGGCCGGTCGGACCCGGACCGGTGACGACGGCTTCTGGGAACTGGTGGAGCGCGGCGAGGCCGACCCCGTCGCCGGCACGCTCGGCCTCACCGACCCCGGACAGCGCGAGGCCCTGGACGCCCTGCTGCCCGCGCTGGCGACCTGGCGCGCGGAGCGCAACCGGGCCGCCGAGATCGACAGTTGGCGCCACCGGGTGGCCTGGCAGCCGGTGGCCGACACGGCGCCCGGCACCGGCACCGGCACCGGCACCGGCACGGGCACAGGCACCGGCGCTGGCACCGGTTCCGCCCGGGGCCGCTGGCTCCTCCTGCTGCCCGACCGGACCGACGGCCCTACCCACGACCGGATCGACGATCCGACCGACGGCCGGATCAACGCCCCGACCGGTGACCGGACCGGTGACCGGATCGACGACCGGGCCCACGAGGTGGGCGACGGATCCGATGGGCGGACCGGCGGGGCGCGGTCGTACGACGCCTGGGGGCCGTTGCTGGAGAAGGCCCTCGTCGCCGTCGGCGTACACGTCGATCCCGTTCTCGTACCGGACGGCCGCCGTGACCGTGAGTCCCTCGCCGCCCTGCTCACCGCCGCCGCGGACCGCGTCCCCGGCGAGCCCGTCACCGGCGCGCTGTCCCTCCTGTCGCTGGACCACGACGACCCGGAACCCGGACTCCCGGCCCTCCCGCGTGCCCTCGCCGCCACCACGGCGCTGATCCAGGCCTGGAGCGGCACCGACCTTGGCACCGGCACCGGCACCGGCACCGGCAGTGGCAGCGGCGTGGGCGCGCCGCTGTGGGCCCTCACCCGTGGGGCGGTGGCCACCGGGGTCGCCGACCGGCCCGCCGACCCCGCCGCGGCCCTCGTCTGGGGACTCGCGGTGGTGGCGGCCACCGAAGCGCCGGGCTGGGGCGGTGTGGTCGACCTGCCGGAGCGGCCCGACGCCGGAGCCGCCGCCCAGGTGGTCACGGCGGTCACCGGCCGTCACCCGGAGGCCGAACTGGCCGTACGGGCGGAGGGTTTGCTCGCCCGGCGCCTGGTGCCGGCCGCTCCGGGGCCCGTCCGCGGCGATGCGGGGACGCCCGGATGGACGCCCCGGGGCACGGTCCTGATCACCGGTGGGACCGGGGCGCTGGCCCGGCACACCGCCCGGTGGCTGGCCCGTGCGGGCGCCGGCCATCTGCTGCTGCTCGGCCGACGCGGCGGCGACGCCCCCGGTGCGGAGGAACTGCGGGACGAACTCACCACGCTGGGTGCCCGGGTGACCTTCGCGGCGTGCGATGTGGGGGACCGTGCGGCGCTCGCCCGGGTGATCGCCTCGGTGCCCGGGGAGTTCCCCCTGACGGCGGTCGTGCACACCGCGGCCGTCCTCGACGACGCCCTGCTCGACGCCCTCACACCGGGGCAGATCGAGCGCGTCCTGCGGGTGAAGGCGCTCGGCGCACGCCACCTGGACGAGCTGACCCGGGACCTCGACCTCGGCGCGTTCGTCCTGTTCTCCTCGGCGACCGCCCTCGTCGGCTCACCGGGCCAGGGCAACTACGCGCCCGGCAACGCCTATCTGGACGCCCTGGCCGGCCGGCGGCGGGCCGCAGGCTTGCCGGCCACCTCCATCGCCTGGGGACTGTGGGCGGGCGACGGCATCGCCGGGGACGGGGCCGCGCGCCGGATCGAACGGCACGGACTGCTGCCCATGGCCCCCGACCTCGCCGTCGAGGCCCTGGGGAAGGCGCTGGACCAGGACGAGACGCAGCTGCTGGTGTGCCGGGCAGACTGGGCCGCCCTGGCGGCGCTGCGGCCCCACCCCCTGCTCGAAGTCCTCACCGGCGAGCCGGCGGCCGACCGTGCCGCCACCGCGGCCACCCCCGAACCGGCAGGTCTGCTCGCGGAGTTGGCGGACGCGGCGAACGAACACGACCGGCGCCGCCTGCTGCTCCGCTTCGTCCGGACCCAGGTCGCCGAGGTGCGGGGCGGCGGCTCGGCCGACGCGGTGGACGTCCACCGGGGTTTCAAGGAACAGGGCTTCGACTCCCTCACCACCGTCGAACTGCGCAACCGGCTCAACCTGCGCACCGGACTCAACCTGCCCACCACCGCGGTGTTCGACCATCCCACGCCGCAGGCGCTGGCCGACCTCCTCCACGAGCGGCTCGCCCCGGCGGACCCCGTGGGCACCCCGGGCGCGGCGGCCGGGCCGGGAGCGGACATCGCGGTCCAACTCGACCGCCTGGAAACCCTGTTGGCGGCGCTCCCGCAGGACACCCCCGAGCGGGCGGACGCCACGGCCAGGCTCCTCGGTCTGGCGGCCGGCGTCCCGGACCCGGCCACGGGTCGCACGGGCTCCGACGGCGACGTCTCGGCGACGCTGTCCAGCGCCACCGACGACGAACTCATCGACTTCATCGGCAAGGAACTCGGCATCTCCTGACCCGGGGACCGGGCACGCGCACGAAGGGTGGATCCATGAACGACAGCCGCATCAGGCACCTCCTGGAACGGGTCACCGCCGAACTCCACGAGACCCGCAGGAAACTGCGCGAGGCCGAGGAGGGCGACCGGGAGCCCATCGCCATCGTGGGGATGGCCTGCCGCTTCCCCGGTGGCATCGACTCCCCGGAGGACCTGTGGCGGCTGCTGCGGGACGGCGGCGACGTCGTCGGCGACTTCCCGGACGACCGGGGCTGGGACCTGACCACGCTGTTCGACCCGGACCCGGACCGGCCCGGCACCTCCGCCACCCGGCACGGCGCCTTCCTCGCCGACCCCGGCGCCTTCGACCCCGACTTCTTCGGCATCTCGCCCCGCGAGGCGCTGGCCGTCGACCCCCAGCAGCGGCTCCTCCTGGAGACCGCCTGGGAGACCCTGGAACGCGCCGGCATCCGGCCCGACACCCTGCGCGGCAGCGGCACCGGCGTCTTCGTCGGATCCAACGGCAACGACTACACGCCCCCGCCCGGCACCGTCCCCGAGGACCTGGAGGGCTACATCCTCGTCGGCAACGCGGCGAGCGTCGCCTCCGGCCGGATCTCGTACACCCTCGGGTTCGAGGGGCCCGCCGTCACCGTCGACACGGCCTGCTCCGCGTCCTCGGTGGCCGTGCACCTGGCGGTCCGGTCGCTGCGCTCGGGCGAGTGCGACCTCGCCCTGGCGGGCGGGGTCACCGTGATGACCACCCCGTCCACGTTCGTCGAGTTCTCCCGGCAGCACGGACTGTCGGCGGACGGCCGCTGCAAGGCCTTCGCCCGCGGCGCGGACGGCACCGGCTGGTCCGAGGGCGTGGGGCTGCTGCTGGTCGAGCGGCTGTCCGACGCGCGGCGCCGCGGACACCGGGTACTGGCCGTGATCCGGGGGACCGCGGCCAACCAGGACGGTGCCTCGCACGGCCTGACCGCCCCCAACGGCAGCGCCCAGCAGCGGGTCATCCGGCAGGCCCTGGCCGACGCCGGGCTGACGGCCGGACAGGTGGACGCCGTCGAGGCGCACGGCACGGGCACCACCCTGGGCGACCCCATCGAGGCGCAGGCGCTGCTCGCCACGTACGGCCAGGACCGGGGGCACGACCGCCCGCTGTGGCTCGGCTCCGTGAAGTCGAACATCGCGCACACCCAGGCCGCCGCCGGGGTCGCCGGCATCATCAAGATGGTGCTGGCCATGCGGCACGGCCTGCTGCCCAGGACCCTGCACGTGGACGAACCCTCCCCGCACGTCGACTGGGCGTCCGGCGCCGTCTCCCTGCTGACCGAGCACCGCCCCTGGCCGGAGACCGGACAGCCGCGCCGGGCCGGGGTGTCCGCCTTCGGCATGAGCGGCACCAACACCCACGTCATCCTGGAACAGGCCCCACCCGAGCCCGCACCCACCGACGGCACCACGGGCCCCGCCCCGGACGTGGCCGCCTCGGGCTCGCACGGGGACGTCGCCGCCTCGGGCTCGCATCGGGACGTCGCCGCCCCCGGTCCGCACGGGGACGTCGCCGCCTTGGGCTCGCATCGGGACGTCGCCGCCTCCGGTCCGCACGGGGACGTCGCCGCCTCGGGCTCGCACCGGGACAGCGCCGTGCCTGGTCCGCACCGGGACCTCGCCGCCTCCGGCTCGCACCGGGACGCCGCCGCCCCCGGTCCGCTCCCGGAGCCCGCCGCCCCCGGCTCGGACTCGGACCACGCCGTCCCCGGCCCGCACCGGACCCCCGTCCTCCCGCTGCTCCTGTCCGCCCGTACCCCGGCCGCGCTCACCGCA
This sequence comes from Streptomyces sp. NPDC104367, assembly GCF_055583825.1. Lineage (NCBI taxonomy): Bacteria > Bacillati > Actinomycetota > Actinomycetes > Kitasatosporales > Streptomycetaceae > Streptomyces > Streptomyces sp. NPDC104367. The sequence goes on from NZ_JBVJND010000007.1 coordinate 298,157, forward strand.
CGGGCCGCCGGTCTCGCCGCGTACCTGCGCGCCGCCGACCGCCCCGACCTCACGGCGGTCGCCACCGAACTGCTGCACGGCCGGGCCTCGTTCGGGGAGCGCGCGGTGGTCGTGGGCGCCGATGCCGGCACGCTGCTCACCGGCCTCGACGCCCTCGCCGCCGCCGAACCCGCCCCCGGCCTGGTGCGCGGGAGCGCCGGGACCGACCCCCGCACCGTGTTCGTCTTCCCCGGACAGGGCTCGCAGTGGATCGGCATGGCCCGCGAACTCCTCGACACCTCGGGGGTGTTCGCCGACAGCATCGCCGCCTGCGCCGCTGCCCTGGCCCCGCACACGGACTGGTCCCTGGAGGACGTGCTGCGCGGCACCGGGGACGCCCCCGGACACGACAGGGTGGACGTCGTGCAGCCCGCGCTGTGGGCGGTGATGGTGTCCCTCGCGCGGCTCTGGGAGTCGTACGGGATACGGCCGGACGCCGTCGTCGGGCACAGCCAGGGCGAGATCGCCGCCGCGCACGTGGCCGGTGTCCTCTCGCTCGACGACGCCGCGCGGGTGGTGGCGCTGCGCAGCAGGGCGCTCGGCGCGCTCTCGGGCGGCGGCGGCATGGTGTCCGTGGCGCTGCCCCTGGAGGCGGCGACCGAGGCGATCGCCCCGTGGGCCGACCGGATCTCGGTGGCCACGGTCAACGGCCCCTCCAGCGTCGTCGTCGCGGGCGAGCCCGCGGCCCTGGACGACCTGCTCGCGGTGTGCGAACGGGAGGGCGTCCGCGCCCGTCGTGTCGCGGTCGACTACGCCTCCCACTCGCCGCAGGTCGAGCGCATCCGCGAGGAACTGCTGACCGTCCTCGCCCCCGTCGTCCCGCACCCCGCGCGCGTCCCCCTCCTGTCCACGGTGACCGGCGACTGGCTCGGCGCCACCAGGATGGACGCGGCCTACTGGTACACCAACCTCCGGCAGACCGTGCTCTTCGAACCCGCCGTGCGCAAACTGGTCGCCGAGGGACACGACGTCTTCGTCGAGAGCAGCCCGCACCCCGTGCTGACCTCCGCCGTGCAGGAGACCGCGGAGGCCGCGGGCGCCGGGCACGTCACGGTCACCGGGTCGCTGCGCCGCGACGAGGGCGGACCGGTCCGCTTCCTCACCTCCGTCGCCGAGGCCCACGTGCACGGCGTCGAGACGGACTGGAGCCCGGTGCTGGGCGGGCGGCGGACCGCCGTGGCGGATCTGCCGACGTACCCGTTCCAGCGACAGCGCTTCTGGCTCACGCCGGCCGCCGGTACGGCGAAGGACGCGGCCGGACTGGGGCTGCGTCCCGCGGGCCACCCGCTGCTCGGCGCGAGTCTGCGGCCCGCCGAGGGCGACGGTCTGCTGCTCACCGGCCGGCTGTCCCCGCAGACCCAGCCCTGGCTCGCCGACCACACCGTCCTCGACCGGGTCCTCGTCCCGGGCACCGCCCTGCTGGAACTGGCGTTCCGGGCGGCCGACGAGACCGGTGCCGACACGGTCGACGAACTGGTCATCGAGACCCCGCTGACCCTGCCCGCCGCCGGCGCCGTCCGGATCCAGGTATCGGTCGCCGGGCCCGGCGAGGGCGGCCGACGCGCGCTGACCGTCCACTCCCGGCCGCAGGACGCACCCGACGGCACCGACTGGACCCGCCACGCCACCGGTGTCCTCACCCGCTCGGCCGCGCCCCCGCGCCCGCTCGGCGACTGGCCGCCGCCCGGTGCGACGAGCCTCTCCCCGGACGGCGTCTACGACCGGCTCGCCGCGTCCGGAGTGGAGTACGGGCCCCGTTTCCAGGGCCTGCGGGCCGCCTGGCGGCGCGACGGCGAACTCTTCGCCGAGGTCGCCCTCGACCGCGAGGAGCGGGCCGCGGCGGCCGGGTTCGGGGTGCACCCGGCGCTGTTCGACGCGGCCTTCCACGCCACCGGCCTCGACCCCTCGCCGAACTGGAAGCCGGGACAGGCCCTGCTGCCGTTCGCCTGGAACGGGGTACGGCTGCACGCCTCGGGCGCGATGACCCTGCGGGTCCGGCTCACCCCCACCGCCGACGGCGGACTGTCCCTGGACGCCTTCGACCCCGGCGGCGCGCCGGTCGTGTCGGTCGACTCGCTGGTGTACCGGCCGGTCTCGGCGGGACGACTCGCCGCCGGCGTGGAGACCACCGCACCGCTGTACCGCCTCGGCTGGCGACCGCTCGCCCTGCCGGAGCGCGCGGGCGGCGCACCGGCCGCCGGGCCGCTTCCGCTGCTGGAGGACCTCGGCGGCCCCGCCGCCCTCGCGGACGCGGTCCGCGCCGGCCGCGAGGTGCCGGACACCGTCTGGTACGCCGTACCGCCGGGCGCACCAAGCACACCAAGCACGCCAAGCACACCAAGCACACGAAGAGCACAAGATGCACCAGACGCACCAGACGCACCAGACGCACCAGACGCACCAAGTGTGCGAGGTGTACCGGGCGCCGTGCCCGACGCCTCCGTGCCCACCCGCGCGCGGGCCACGCTGGACAGGGTCCTCGCCCTCGTCCAGGACTGGCTCGCCCGCCCCGAACTCGACGGCGTCCGACTGGCCGTGCTGACCACCGGCGCGGTGTCCGCCGACGGCGAGGCACCGGACCTGACCACCGCCGGGGTCTGGGGCCTGCTGCGCTCGGCGCAGTCCGAACACCCGGGCCGTCTGCTGCTGGTGGACACGGACGGCCCCGCCCCGGACGGCGGCCCGCTCACCGCCGCCGTGGCGGCGGCCGACACCGCCGGGGAACCGCAGCTCGTCCTGCGGGCCGGCCGGGCCCTCGTACCGCGCCTCCTGCCCGCCGCCGCCTCGGCCGGCCGGACCTGGCGGTTCGCACCCGCCGACGGCACCGTCCTGGTCACCGGAGGGCTCGGCCTGCTCGGCCGGCTGGTGGCCCGCCGTCTCGTCACCGAGCTGGGCGTACGGCACCTGCTGCTGACCGGTCGGCGCGGTCTCGGCACGCCCGGCGCACGGGAGTTCGCCGCCGAACTCACCGGCCTCGGCGCCACCGTCGCCGTGGCCGCCGTCGACGCGGCCGACCGCGACGCCCTGCGCGCCCTCCTCGACGGCATCGCGGCGGACCACCCGCTGACCGGTGTCGTGCACGCGGCCGGCACCCTGGACGACGGTGTGCTGGCCGCACTGACCGCCGACCGGCTGGACACCGTCCTGCGGCCCAAGGCCGACGCCGCCTGGAACCTGCACGAACTCACCCGCGACGCGGACCTCACCGAGTTCGTCGTCTTCTCCTCGGCCGCGGGCGTCCTCGGCGTCCCGGGCCAGGCCAACTACGCCGCCGCCAACACCTTCCTGGACGCGCTGACGGCACACCGCCGCGCGCTCGGCCTGCCCGCCACCTCCCTCGCCTGGGGACTGTGGGCGGAGAACAGCGACCTGACCGGCCACCTGGCCGACGCCGACCACCGACGCAACGCCCGGCACGGGGCCCGCCCGATCACCACGCCCGAGGGACTCGCCCTGTTCGACGCGGCCGGTGCCACGGACCACCCGCTGCTGGTCCCGCTCGCCCTGCGCCACGGCGCCGACCCGGCCCAGCTGCCCGCCGCCCTGCGGGAGCTGGTGCGCACCCGGCGGCCCGCCGCCCGCACGGCACCCGAGGACTCCGGCACCACCCTCGCCGCCCGGCTGCTCGCCCTCGACCCGGCGGCGCGCGAGGAGTTCCTGATCGACCTGGTCCGCGCGGAGGCGGCCACGGTCCTCGGCCGCGACGACCGCACCGCCGTCGCCGCCGACCGCGCGTTCAAGGACCTTGGCCTCGACTCGCTGACGGCGGTCGAACTGCGCAACCGGCTCGGCACGGCCGGCGGACTGCGGCTGTCACCCGCGCTCGTCTTCGACCACCCCACCCCCCGGGCCCTGGCCCGCTTCCTGCTCGCCGAACTCGTCGGCGAACCGGCCGGCACCGCCGTCCCGGTCCCCGCGGCAGGCCCGGTACGCACGGCCGACGACCCGGTCGTGATCGTCGGCATGGGCTGCCGGCTGCCGGGCGGGGTGGCCTCGCCCGAGGACCTGTGGGACCTGGTCTCCACCGGCGGCGACGCCATCACCCCCTGGCCCACCGACCGGGGCTGGGACAACGAGGCCCTCTTCGACGCCGACCCCGACCAGCCCGGCCGCACCTACACCCAGCACGGCGGCTTCCTGCACGACGCGGCCGACTTCGACGCGGGCTTCTTCGGCATCTCCCCGCGCGAGGCGCTCGCCACCGACCCCCAGCAGCGCCTGCTGCTCGAAACCTCCTGGGAGGCCTTCGAGCGGGCCGGCATCGCCCCCGACGCCCTGCGCGGCAGCAACACCGGCGTCTTCGTCGGGGTCATGTACAACGACTACGCCGGCCGACTGCACGAACTCCCGCCGGAGCTGGAGGGCTACCTCCACAACGGCAGCGCGGCCAGCGTGGCGTCCGGCCGGGTCTCGTACACGTACGGGTTCGAGGGCCCGGCGGTGACCGTGGACACGGCGTGCTCGTCGTCCCTGGTCGCCCTCCACCTGGCCGTACGGGCCCTGGAGGCCGGGGAGTGCGACCTCGCGCTCGCCGGCGGTGTCGCGGTGATGGCCTCGCCGTCGGGCATGGTCGCCACCTCCCGGCACCGCGCCTTCGCCCCCGACGGCCGGGTCAAGGCGTACGCCGCCGGGGCCGACGGCACCAGCTGGGCGGAGGGCGTGGGGCTGCTGGTCGTCGAGCGGCTGTCGGACGCCCGGCGGCTCGGACACCCGGTGCTGGCGGTGGTGCGGGGCACGGCGGTGAACCAGGACGGCGCCTCCAACGGCCTCACCGCCCCGAACGGCCCGGCACAGCAGCGCGTCATCCGCCAGGCGCTGGCCGCCGCGGGGCTCGCCCCGCACGACGTCGACGCGGTGGAGGGGCACGGCACCGGCACCACCCTCGGCGACCCCATCGAGGCCGACGCGCTAGTCGCCGCCTACGGCAGGGGGCGCTCCGCGGACCGGCCGCTGTGGCTGGGCTCCCTCAAGTCGAACATCGGGCACACACAGGCCGCCGCGGGGGTGGCGGGCGTCATCAAGATGGTCCAGGCCATGCGCCACGGCGTCCTGCCGAAGACCCTCAACATCGACGAGCCGTCCCCGGACGTGGACTGGGCCGACGGCGGCGTAAGGCTCCTGACGGAGCGGCAGCCCTGGGAGACGGCCGCGGGGGCGCGCCGGGCCGGTGTCTCGTCCTTCGGGGTGAGCGGCACCAACGCACACGTCATCCTCGAACAGCCCGCCGAAGAGCCGGAGCCGGAGCCGGCGTCGGAGTCTGAGCCGGGGACGGGGACGGGGACGGGGACGGGGGCGGGGGCGGGGGCGGGGGCGGGGGCGCCGTCCGTGTCCGCTTCGGCCCCGGTCGGGCAGGTCACGCCCCTGCCCTGGCTGCTGTCCGGGCGGACACCGGCCGCGCTCGCCGCCCAGGCCGGACGGCTGCTCGCCCTCGCGGAGGAGGCCGGACCCGAGGACGGCGCCGCCGTCGCGCACGCCCTGCGCACCGAGCGGTCCCACTTCGAGCACCGCGCCGTCGTGGTCGCCGCCGACCGGGACGCCGCCGTCCGGGGCCTCGCCGCCCTGGCCGACGGCGAACCGGCCGGGAACCTGGTGACGGGCGTCGCCGCCGAGAGCGCCAGGACGGTCTTCGTCTTCCCCGGGCACGGATCCCAGTGGGCCGGGATGGCCCAGGGGCTCCTGGACTCCTCGCCCGCGTTCGCCGGGCGGATCCACGACTGCGCCCGCGCACTGGCACCGCTCGTCGACTGGGACCTGCTCGACGTCCTGCGCGAGGCGCCGGGCGCGCCCACCCTCGACCGGGTCGACGTGGCCCAGCCCGCGCTGTGGGCGGTGCTCGTGGCCCTCGCGGCGCAGTGGGAGTCGTACGGGGTACGGCCGGACGCGGTGGTCGGGCACAGCCAGGGAGAGGTCGCCGCCGCCTGCGTGGCCGGGATCCTCTCGCTGGAGGACGCGGCCCGGATCGCCGTGGTCCGCAGCCGGATCCTGGCCGGTCTCGTCGGCAAGGGCGGCATGGTCTCGCTGGCCCTGCCGCTCGACGAGGCCGAACGGCGCATCGCGGCCTGGCCGGACCGGCTCGGCGTCGCGACGGTCAACGGGCCGGCCGCCACCGTGGTCGCCGGCGACGAGAGCGCCCTGGAGGAACTCCTCGCGGTCTGCGAGGAACACGGCGAACGCGCCCGGCGCATCAGGGCGGCCACCGTCGCGGGCCACTCCCCGGTGATCGACGAGGCGAGGACGGAACTCCTCGAACAGCTCGCCTTCGTCACCCCGCGCGCCGGCCGCGTACCGCTCCACTCCACGGTCACGGCGGCGCTCGCCGACCCCCTGGAGCTGGACGGGGGCTACTGGTACCGCAACATCCGGCAGACCGTGCGGTTCGCGCCCGTCGTCCGTGACCTGGTGACGGCGGGGCACACCGTCTTCGTCGAGGTCAGCCCGCACCCCGTACTGGCCGCGAGCATCCAGGACACGTTCGACGCCGAAGCGGCCCCGGACGCGGTCGTGACCGAGACCCTGCGCCGCGACCACGGCGGCCTCGACCGCTTCCTCGCCTCGGCCGCCGTCCTGCACGCCCACGGCGTACCGGTCGACTGGGCACCCGCGTTCGCCGGGCCCCGGCCACGGCGGGTGGAACTGCCCACCTACCCCTTCCAGCGCCGGCGCTTCTGGCTCGACGCGGGTCCGGTCCCGGCCGCCCGGCTCACCGCCCCGGCCGCACTCGGCGACGAGCTCGCCGAGGACGGGACGGGCACCGGGGCCGGGACCGACCCGGCGGCCCGGCTCACCGCCCTCGCCGCCGCCGAGCGGCTCGACGCGCTGCTCGACCTGGTGCGCCGGCAGACCGCCGGCGTGCTCGGCCACGAAGGTCCCGAAGAGGTGGGCGCGGAAAGGGCGTTCAAGGAACTCGGGCTGGAGTCGCTGACCGCCGTGGACCTGCGCAACCGGCTGGCCGCGGCCCTCGGCCGCAGGCTGCCGGCGACCCTGGTCTTCGACCACCCGACGCCCGCCGCGCTCGCCGCCCACCTCGCCACCCTGCTGCCGGCCGCGGACGCGGCGGAGCAGGGACCGGCGCGGGACGCGCTCGCCCTCCTGGAACGGCTCGCGCCCGGGGCTTCGCCCACCGACCCGGACGGGCTCGAACTCGTCGCCCGGATCCGTGCGTTGGCCGCCCGCTGGGGCGTCGACACCCGGCCGCGGCAGGAGGACGACGGCGAACTCGACCTGGAGTCGGCGACGGACGACGAACTCTTCGAGCTGATGGACAGCGAGGCGTGATGCGCGACGGACGGGAGAGTCGAAAGGTGGCCTGCCGTGGCCGATGAGGAGAAGCTGCGCCGCTACCTCAAGCGGGCGGTCGGTGAGAGCCGGGAGGCCCAACGCCGCCTGCGCGAGGTCGAGTCGGCCCTGCGCGAGCCGGTCGCCGTCGTCGGCATGAGCTGCCGGCTGCCGGGCGGGGTGGCCTCGCCCGACGACCTGTGGGACCTGGTCTCGGCCGGCGGTGACGCGGTCGCCCCCTGGCCGGACGACCGCGGCTGGGACCTGGAAGCCCTCTACGACCCGGACCCCGACCGGCCGGGCACCAGCTACGCCCGGCACGGCGGGTTCGTGTACGACGCGGCCGACTTCGACGCGGAGTTCTTCGGCGTCTCGCCGCGCGAGGCGCTGGCCATGGACCCGCAGCACCGGCTCCTGCTGGAGGCGTCCTGGGAGGCGTTCGAGCGGGCCGGGATCGCCCCCGACACCCTGCGCTCCAGCGCCACGGGCGTCTTCGTCGGCCTGGCCGGACAGGACTACCACAGCCGTCTCGACCAGGTGCCCGCCGAACTGGAGGGCTACCTGGGCATCGGCAACCTCGGCAGCGTGGCGTCCGGCCGGCTGTCCTACACGTACGGGTTCGAGGGCCCGGCGGTGACCGTGGACACGGCGTGCTCGTCGTCCCTGGTCGCCCTGCACCTGGCGGTGCGGGCGCTGCGGTCCGGGGAGTGCGACCTCGCGCTCGCGGGCGGCGCGACGGTGATGTCCAGCCCGGCCGGCTTCGTCGCCTTCTCACGGCAGCGCGGACTGTCCCCGGACGGCCGCTGCCGCGCCTTCGCCGCCTCCGCCGACGGCACGGGCTGGGCGGAGGGCGTCGGGCTGCTGCTGGTCGAGCGGCTGTCGGACGCCCAGCGGCTCGGGCACCCGGTGCTGGCGGTGGTGCGGGGCACGGCGGTGAACCAGGACGGCGCCTCCAACGGCCTGACCGCCCCCAACGGCCCGGCGCAGCAGCGGGTGATCCGGCGGGCGCTCGCGGACGCGGGCCTGTCCCCGCACGACGTCGACCTGGTCGAGGGCCACGGCACCGGCACCACCCTCGGCGACCCCATCGAGGTCCAGGCCCTCCAGGCCGCGTACGGCCAGGACCGGCCCGCGGACCGGCCGCTGTGGCTCGGCTCGCTCAAGTCCAACATCGGGCACACGGCGGCCGCGGCGGGCGTGGCCGGCGTGATCAAGGCCGTGCAGTCGATCCGCCACGGCGTGCTGCCCAGGTCCCTGCACGCGGACGAGCCCACCCCGCACGTCGAGTGGGAGGACGGCGGTGTCCGGCTGCTCGCCGACTCCCGCCCCTGGCCCGGCCACGACCGCCCCCGCCGCGCCGGCGTCTCCGCGTTCGGCGTCAGCGGCACCAACGCCCACGTGATCCTCGAACAGGCTCCCGACGAGCCGCAGGGTCCCGTCGAGCACGAGCGGGCGCCGGGGACGGAGGACACCGACGGCCGCCCGGCGCGCGAGCCGGCCACGGAGACCGTCGCCGCCGAGGCCGTCGTCGCGGAGGCCGTCGTCGCGGAGGCCGTTCGCGGGCGGATTCTGGAAGGGGAGGGTGCCGTTCGCGGGGGGACTCCGGAAGGGGAGGGCATCGTTCGCGGGCGGGCCCCTGAAGAGGAGAGAGCCGTTCGCGGGCGGGCCCCGGAAGGGGAGAGCGTCGTTCGCGGGGGGATTCCCGTAGGCGAGCGCGCCGTTAGCGGTTCGGCTCCGGGGGCCGACGGGGCCGGTGGCCGTGCCGTCGGCGGGCGGCCGCCGGGAAGGGACGGTGTCGGCGGCCGTCCCGGGGCGCCCGGGACACCGGGGGCGCCCGGGAACTCGCCGGGCGCACTGCCCTGGCTGGTCTCCGCGCGGTCGGCGGACGCGGTGCGGGAACAGGCCGCTCGGCTCGTGGCCCTGCTCGGGCGGCGTCCGGAGCTCGAACCGGTCGACGTGGCCTGGTCGCTGGCCACCACGCGGACCGCCCACGACCGTCGCGCGGTCGTCGTCGCCGCGGACCGCGACGAGGCGCTCGACGGCCTGCGCGCGCTGGCCGGGGGCAGCACCCCGCCCGCCGTGCCGCGCACGGAGGGGCGCACGGCGTTCCTGTTCACCGGTCAGGGCAGCCAGCGTCCCGCCATGGGCCGGGAGCTGTACGAGCGGTTCCCCGCCTACGCCCGGGCGTTCGACGAGGTGACCGCCGAACTCGACCGGCACCGCACGCCAGGGACGTCCACCGCCGTCCGCGAGATCGTGCTGTCCGAGGCGCACGGCGAGCTGCTCGGCCGTACGGAGCACGCGCAGCCCGCCCTGTTCGCCGTGGAGGTCGCGCTGCTGCGGCTGCTGGAGTCCTGGGGGGTGCGGCCCGACGCCGTCGCCGGGCACTCGATCGGCAGCCTGGCCGCCGCGCACGCCGCCGGAGTGCTCTCGCTGCCCGACGCGGCCGGACTGGTCATGGCCCGGGGCCGGCTGATGCAGGCGCTGCCGGACGGGGGCGCGATGGCCGCCGTGGAGGCGACCGAGGAGGAGGTCGCCGCGGCACTCGACGGCGAGGCGGCTCAGACGGTCTCCGTCGCCGCGGTCAACGGCCCCCGCTCGGTGGTCGTCTCCGGCGACCGGGAGCCGGTGCTGGCCCTCGCGGCCCGCTTCCGCGAGCAGGGGCGCAGGACGGCCCGGCTGCGGGTCGGCCACGCCTTCCACTCGCACCGCATGGACGGCATGCTGGAGGAGTTCCGCCGTACGGCCAAGGCGGCCCACCACCGCGTCCCCGCGCTGCCGGTCGTCTCCGACCTGACCGGCGCCCTGCTGCCGGACGGGGAGACCTGGTCCGCCGACCAGTGGGCCGACCACGCCCGCGGTACCGTCCGGTTCCTCGACGTCGTAAGGGAGTTGCGCGCGCTCGGCGTGACCCGCTTCGTGGAGGTGGGGCCCGACGGCGTGCTCACCGCGATGGCCGGCGACATCCTGGCCGGCGAGGACCCGGGCACCGCCCGGCCCGCCGTCCTCGCGCCCGTGCTGCGCGCCGGCCGCCCCGAGGCGGCGACCCTGCTGACGTCGCTGGGACGGCTGCACACGGACGGCGTACGGGTGGACTGGCGGGCCGTCTTCGAGGGCCTCGACCCGCACCCGGTGGAGCTGCCCACCTACGCCTTCCAGCGGCGCCGCCACTGGCTCGACGCCACCGTGACCCGCAGCACGACCGACGCCCCGCTGCTGCCCGGCCCCGTGGCGGCGGAGGCGGGACCGGGCTGGGCCGAGCGGCACGCGGCGCTGTCCGGGCCCGCGCTGGACGCCGAACTGCTCGGCCTCGTCAGGGCCCACGCGGCGGGTGTCCTCGGGTACGCGACCGACGAGGCGGTGCCGGCGGACCGGCCGTTCGTCGAAGCCGGACTGGACTCGCTCTCCGCCGTGGAGCTGGGCGCCCGGCTGGCCGGTACGACCGGGCTGCCGCTCGGCGGCGCCCTCACCATCCGCTTCCCGACCCCGGCCGCCCTGGCCGGACACCTCGGCGCACTCCTGCGGGCCCGGCCGGGACCGGACGGGCCGGGCAAGGGGCCCGAGTCCCCGCTCACCGGCCTCTACCTGCGGCTGTGCGCCGCCCAGGAGATCACCGCGGCCACCGAGCTGATCGTGGCCGCCTCCCGGCTGCGCGGCACCTTCGGCACGGCGGACAGCGCCCGCAACGCCGTCCCGCCGGTCGTCCTGGCCGGCGGACCCGACCCGGTCGCGCTGGTCTGCTTCCCGGCGCTCACCGCGCTGTCCGGGCCGCACGAGTACGCCCGGTTCGCCCGGGCCCTGCACGGGGTACGGGACGTGCTCGCGGTCCCCGCGCCCGGCTACGGCGAGGACGGCGCGCTGCCGGACTCGGCGGACACCTTCGTCGCGATGCAGGCGGACGCGGTCCAACGACTGGTCGGGGAGCGGCCGTTCGCTCTGCTGGGCCGCTCGCTGGGCGGCTGCGTCGCGCACGCGGTGACCGCCGAACTGGAACGGCGCGGCACGCCCCCCGCCGGACTCGCCATGGTCGACACCTACCCGATGGACACCGCCTCCCTGCCGGGCATGGAGTGGTGGATGCCCGCCATGATCAACGGCATGGTCGACCGCTTCGACGCGTTCGACCTCGGGCTGAGCGACAACGGCCTCACCACGATGGGGAGTTACCTGCGGACCTTCGGTCCCTGGCAGCCCCGCCCGGTGACCGCCCCGACCCTCCTGCTGAGGGCCGAGGACCCGCTGCCCGGGACCCCGGCCGACCCCTCGCTCGACACCCGCGCGTTCTGGCGGCTGCCGCACACCACGGCCGACGTGCCCGGCGACCACTTCTCCGTCCTGGAGGAGCACTCGGCGACCACCGCCGCCGCCGTCGAGAAGTGGCTCGCCGCTCTCGGCCGGCCCACCCCCTGAACCATTCCGGTCTGCACCGACACAGCACACCTGAGAGAAGAGAAGGACACGATGACCCCACCTGAGCCGCTGCACCTCGCCGTCGCCCTCGACACCGTGGGCTGGCACCCGGCGGCGGGCGCCGGGCCCGACGCCCCGGACGGGGACCTCTACGGCCTGGCCCACTGGACCGCCCTGGTCAGGGAGGCCGAACGCGGGCTGCTGGACTTCGTGACCCTGGAGGACCCGCCGAAGCGGCCCACCGGGCATGTCGCGCACCGGCTGGACGCGCTGCTGGTCGCCGCGGCCCTGGCCGGCGGCACCGAACACATCGGCCTGGTGCCCACCGGGGTGATCGACCACGCCCAGCCGGCCCACATCGCGCGGGCCATAGCCACCCTGGACCGGCTCACCGGCGGCCGGGCCGGCTGGCGCACCCAGGTGACGCCCGCACGGCCCATCGTCATCGCCGACATCTTCACCCCCGAGGTGCAGGGGCCGATGGCCGAACTCTTCGAGCGCGCCGCCGACCTGGTGCGGGTGGTGCGCGCCCTGTGGGACGGCGTCGACGACGAGAAGGCGCTGCGCGACCTGGCGCCCGACCGGTTCGCCCCGGCCGACCCCGACCCGTCCGGCAGCTTCACCGACATCGAGCCGCTCGGCGGCGCGGCCGGCGACTGGCTCACCGTCGACTCGCCCGCACTGGCCCCGCGCGCCCCGCAGGGCCACCCGCTGGTCTTCACCCTCGCCCACATCAGCCTGCCCTACCGCTACGGGGCCCGCTCCGCAGACGTCGTCTCGGTGACCCCGCACAGCACCGAGGAGGCGCGGGCCACCGTCGAGGAGATCAGGGCCGCGCAGGCCGCCGCCGGACGCGCGGACCAGAAGGTGCACGTCTTCGCGGACGTCGTGGTCTTCCTCGACGGCACCCCGGGCCGGGCCGCCGAGCGCAAGGCCCGCCTGGACGCGGCCCACGGCGACCCCTACACGTCCGACGCGCACATCGCCGTGGGCACCCCCGCCGAACTCGCCGACCTGCTCCTGGAGTGGCAGGGCGCGGGCCTGTCCGGCTTCCGGCTGCGGCCGGGGGCGCTGCCCCACGACCTGACCGCGATCACCCGCGAGCTGGTCCCCGAACTCCAGTCGCGGGGCGTCTTCCGCACCGCCTACGAGGCGGACACGCTGCGCGGACTCCTCGGGCTGCCGGTCCCTGCGCCGCAGGCACCGTGACCTGCCGTCGGCCGTCCGCGGGTGTGCCGTGGCCGCTCACGCGGCTGCGCGGCGCCCCTCGGGGGACGCCGCGCGACCCGAATCCGCTAGGGGCGGCCCCCGACGCGTGGTGAGCCGGGTGCCGCGCCCGCTGCCTCCTGCCGGTCGGGCCCCAGCAGCCCGAGCGGCAGGTCGGCCCGGCCCTTGACCCGCAGCTTGCGGTAGGTGTGCGTCAGGTGCTGTTCCACGGTGCTGACGGTGATGAACAGCCGCTCGGCGATCTCCCGGTTGGACAGCCCGGCCACCGCCAGCGACGCCACCTGCGCCTCCGAACTGCTGAGCACCCCGGCCCGGCCGCCGCCGCGCTCGGGCTCCGCGGGCGGCGACTCCCGGGCCGTCAGCCGCCGGGACAGCGGGACGAAGCCGTGCTCCTCGGCGATGTCCAGGGCCTGCCGGGCCACGATCCGGGCCCGGCCGCTCTGGCCGGCCCGGGTGTGGACCTCGCTCAGATCGGCGAGGACACGGGCCAGTTCGAGCCGGTCACCGGCGGCCTCCAGCAGGTCCGCGGCCTCCCGCAGCACGGTCGCGCGGCGCCGGGCGTCGGCCACGGCGGCGGCCGTGTGCAGCGCCATGCCCCGGGTCCTGGCCTGGGTGGCCGGCACCAGGGCGAGCTGTTCCACGGCCAGCCGCCGGGCCTCCTCGGTCCGGCCGAGGCGCAGCAGCGTCGTCACGGCGTCGCCGCGCCACGGCACGAACGAGGGCAGGTCGATGTCCCACTCCCGCATCAGCCGCCCGCACCGGGTCAGGTCGTCGAGCGCGCCGTGCAGCAGGTTCACCGAGAGCCGCCAACGACCGCGGGCGTGCAGGTACTGGACCCCGAACCGGCTCTGGAACAGCTGCTCGGGCAGGGCCGACAGCGGCGGGCCGCCGGTGTCCGTGATCGTGCCCGTCGCGGCGGCCGAGAGCTGAAGGCTCGCCAGCGGGGAGCCGATCAGCACACCCCAGCCGCGCAGCGACAGCAGCCCCATGGCCTGCCGGGACTGCTGCTCCGCGAGCCGGGCGTCACCCTGGCGGACGGCGATCTCGGCCCGCAGCGCGGCGAACAGCGCCTGCCAGGTGGGCACGTCGCGCCGGGTGGCCTCGCGCAGCAGCAGATCGCACCAGGTCACCGCGAGATCGCAGCGGTCGGCGTAGACCAGCACGGACAGCGCCTGGTGGATCGTCTCGAAGCTGGCGTCGTCCAGCAGCGTGGTCTGGAGGGTCAGCTCGGCGCCGCGTACGGTCTCGGCGTCGGGGCCCGAACGCAGCAGCCGGTGCAGCGAGCCGGCCATGCGGCGGGGGGCCTCGGCGTTCCGGGCGGCCGGCCGCCGCGGGCGGGGCCGGGCGGCGGGGCGCGGCAGCAGCGGGGGCCGGGAGGCGTGCAGCCACTGCCGGGCCGCCTGGTAGTCCGCGGTGAAACGGGAGTCGAGCGACTCCGCGGACCGCTCCAGGCTGCGCAGCGCGAAGGCGATCTCGTCGCTGCCGCCGTGCCAGAGCAGCCGTCCCAGCAGCGCCACGACCTGGCAGCCCGACAGCCGGCCCTCGCGCAGTGCGGCGACCAGCGGACGCAGCCGCCGGCAGGCGGTGTCCGGATCGGTCCGGAAGTCGACGAGGCTGCGCAGCATGGTCACCGTCACCCGCTGGTCGTCGTCCGCGCAGGACTCCTCGGCCACGTCCAGGCAGGACTCGGCGAAGGCGGTGTCGTCGCGGCGCAGCGCGTCCTGTGCCGCCTCCAGCGCCACGGCGAACGCCCACGGCTCCCGGCCGTGCCGGGCCGCCGCCAGATGGACGGCGATCGCCGCGGCGGACTCCCCGGCCGTGTGCAGCAGCCGGGCCGCGTCGCGGTGCAGTTCGGCCCGTCCGGCGGCCGGCATGCCGGCCAGGACGGCGGCGCGGGCGGCCGGATGACGGAAGCGGCCGCCGTCGAGGACGCCGAACACCTCCATCGCGGCCAGCGTCTCCTCGACGGCGGTGCGCGGCCGGCCGAGCAGCTGGGCCAGCCGGTGGTGCGAGCCCGAGGCGTCCAGCACGGCGAGCGCGCGGGCCGTGTCGCGGAAGCGTTCCCCGGCGCGGCGGACGCACGCGTCCACCGCCCGGCCGTACTCCTCGCCCGCGGCCGGCTCACCCGGGCCGGGCCGGGCTCCGGCCGGCCGGCGGGCGGCCTGCTCGTGATGGTCCTCCGCGAGCGCCCGCAGCAGCAGGGGGTTGCCGCCGCTGAGCCGGTGCCACGAGGCGGCCGCGGGGCCGGCCGCGGAGCCCGGTCCGATCAGCTGCGCCAGCAGGTCCCGGGTGCCCGCGGGGGACAGCGGCGGCACCCGGAGCCGGGTGAAGTGCCGTTGCCGGACCAGCGTCGTGCGCCAGGACAGCTCGGTGGTCGTGGACCCGGACACGGTGTCCCGTTCGGCCACCACGAGCAGCAGCCGGTCGGTGCGCAGCAGACGCCCGACATAGGTGAGCGTGTCCAGGGACGCCGAGTCCGCGAAGTGCAGATCGTCGACGATCACCACCACCGGACGGCGCAGGGACAGGGCGCGCAGCAACTGCCACTGGACCTGGCAGACCTGCGCGGGCGCGGGGCCCTGGGACTGGAGGTCCGCGTCGCACGGCGCGATCGAGGAGGCCTCCGCGCGCAGCAGCAGCGCCCGCTCCCGGTCGGCGGGGGAGAAGTGCTGGTGGCGGAAGAGCTGGCCCACCACCCCCAGCGCGACCTGCTGTTCCGAGCAGCGGGCCGTCGCGTGCAGCACCACGGCGCCCGCCGCGTCCGCGTGTTCACCGAGGACGTGCAGGAGCTCGGTCTTGCCGCTGGCGATCGGCCCGCTGACCGTGGCCACACCGCCTCTGCCCGCGAGACAGTCGGCCAGCATCTCCCGCAGTCGCCTCACCTGGCTCTCGCGTTCCACTAGGACCACAACAGGCTCCGTATCTCCCACGTCGCGGTGGCGTTGTCGTGCCGGGGACGTCAACGCCGTCGGTGACATCCATGGAGGTCGGGGCGGCGGCCCGGGCGTCAGGCCGGCCCGGGGGCGGCCGACGGGTCCGGGAGCAGCCGGGTCAGCACCGACTCGGCGATCCGCTCCTGGTGTTCGAGGAGGAAGAAATGCCCGCCGTCGAAGGTCAGCACCTCGGTGCGGCCCGTGGTGTGTCCTTCCCAGGCGCGCGCCTCCGCCGCCGTCACCTTGGGGTCGTCGCGGCCGGTCAGGACGGTGACCGGGGCCGTGATCGGGGGACCGGGCCGGTGCCGGTGGCGTTCCACGGCCCGGTAGTCGCCGCGCACCGCGGGCAGGACCATCGCCGTCAGCTCGGGATCGTCGAACAGCCCGGCCGGGGTGCCGCCCTGCCGGACGATCTCCGCCACCAGGTCCCGGTCGTCGGCGAGATGGAGCCGCTCGGCGGGGCGCACGGTGGACGGGGCGCGCCGGCCGGAGGCGAACAGGGCGACCGGTCCGGCGCCGGTCGTACGCTCCAGCCGGCGGGCCGTCTCGTACGCGATCAGGGCGCCCATGCTGTGGCCGAAGAAGGCGGTCGGCGCGCCCCACCCGGGTGCCAGCACGCCGGCGATGGCCTCGGCCACGCTCTCGATGTCCGTGATCTGCGGCTCCGCCCTGCGTTCCTGACGCCCCGGGTACTGCACGGCCAGCACCTCCACACGCGGGTGCAGCCGTTGCGAGAGCCCGAGGTAGAAGCCCGCCGACCCGCCCGCGTGCGGGAAGCACACCAGACGGACGGGCGCCGCGGGCGCCGGCCGGAAACACCGGATCCACCGTTCGGTGTCGAGGTCGGTCGTCATGCCAGTGATCCCTGTCCTTCCGGGTCGAGGTCGGGCCGGGGCAGCGCGGCCAGCAGTTCCCGCGTGTACGGATGGGCCGGCCGGTCGAAGATCTGCCCCACGTCCCCGCTCTCGACGAGCCGTCCGTCCTTCATCACGATCACCCGGTCGCTGACATGGTGCACGACACCGAGGTCGTGCGAGATGAACAGCAGGGCCACGCCCAGTTCCCGCTGGAGTCCGGCCAGCAGGTCGAGCACCTGGGCCTGGACCGACACGTCCAGCGCGGAGACCGGCTCGTCGCAGACGATCAGCCGGGGCCGGGTGGCCAGGGCCCGGGCGATCGCGACCCGCTGGCGCTGCCCGCCGGACAGCTCGGCGGGCCGCCGCTCCAGCAGCCGGGCCGACAGGCCGACCTGGTCGAGGAGTTCGGCGACCCGTGCGAGGCGGGCCCGGCCGCGCGGGACGCCGGCCCTGGCCGCCGCCTCGCCGACGACCCGCCGTACGCTGTGCCGAGGGTCGAAGGAGCCGAGCGGGTCCTGGTGGACGACCTGGAGACGCGGCCGCCGGGCCCGGCGCTCCCGCTCGGGCAGACCGCTCCAGGCCGCGCCCTCGAACCGCACGTCCCCCTCGTCCGGCTCCGCCAGCCCCAGCACGATGCGGGCGGTGGTCGTCTTGCCCGACCCGGACTCGCCGACCAGGCCGAGGGTCTCACCGGCGGCGATCCGGAAGGACACCCCGTCCACCGCCGGGTAGGAGCCGCCGCCCGGTGCCCGGAACCGCTTGGAGACCTCCCGGACCTCCAGCAACGGCTGCCCGGACGGCGCTTCGCGGACACGGTCGGCGGGCGCGGGCCCCGGCCGCCGCACGGCCGGGGCCGGCAGCGGTGCGTCCGGGTGCCAGCACAGGGTCAGCCGCCCGTGCGCACCGGCCACGGGGTCCGGCAGCGCGGTACGGCAGCGGGTGTCGGCCGCCGCGCACCGGGCCGCGTACGGGCAGCCGCCCGGCCCCGCCGCCTCCTGCCGTCCGGGGCCCGGCAGGGACAGCGGGCTCCCTTTGGACGCGAACGTGGGCACCGCCGTCAGCAGGGCCCTGGTGTAGGGGTGCCGGGGGTCCCTGAGCACGTCCCGGGCCGGGCCCTGCTCGACGACCAGACCGCCGTACATCACCGCGATCCGGTCGGCGAGCCGGCCCACCACGGCCAGGTCGTGGCTGATCAGCAGCAGCGCCGTCCCCTCGGCGACCAGGCGTCCCAGCAGGTCGAGGATCTGCGCCTGCACGGTCACGTCCAGCGCGGTCGTCGGCTCGTCGGCCACCAGCAGTTCCGGCGCGCCGGACAGCGCGGAGGCGATCAGCGCGCGCTGCCGCAGACCGCCCGAGAGCTGGTGCGGATACTCGGCGGCCCGCCGGGCCGGGTCCGGTATCCCGGCGTCGGACAGCAGGGCCAGGGTCCGCTCGCGCGCCTCGGCGCCCCGGGCCAGGCCGTGCGCGTCCAGCGTCTCGCGGACCTCGGCGCCCACTGTGCGCAGCGGGTCCAGGGAGACCAGGGCGTCCTGGAGGACCAGCCCGATGCGGCGGCCGCGCAGGGCACGCCACCCGCGTTCGGACAGGGCCGTCAGGTCGACGCCGTCGAAGTCGAGCCGCCGGGCCGCCACCGTGGCGTGCGCCCCGGCCAGACCGAGCAGGGTGCGGGCCGTGACGCTCTTGCCGGACCCGGACTCGCCGACCACGGCGAGGCATTCGCCCCGGCCGAGGGTGAACGACACGTCCCGCACGGCGCGGACCGGCCCGCCCCGCCGGAAGGTGACGTCCAGGTTCTCCACGCTCAGCAGCGGGGCCGGGGTGGTGCGGGTCATCGGCTGGTCCTCCGGGTGAAGCGCTGCTGGGCGTGGCGGCCGACCACGTTCACGGCGACGACGGTGACGGTGACGGCGGCACCCGGGAACACCCCGATCCACCAGGCGGTCTGGAGGAAGTCCCGCCCGGCGGCGAGCAGCGCCCCCCATTCCGGTGAGGGCGCGGCGGGGCCGAGCCCCAGGAAGCTCAGCCCGGACGCGGAGATCAGCGCCGTGCCGAAGCCGACGGTGGCCAGCGTCAGCAGCGGGGCGAGGGCGTTGGGCAGGACGTGCCGCAGCACGATCCGCCGGCGCGGCAGCCCCAGCGCCACCGCCGACTCGATGTACCCGGACCTGCGCACCACCAGGGCCTCGGCGCGCACCAGCCGCGCGTAGCCGGGGACGAAGGCGATGCCGATGGCGGCCATCACGTTGACGGTGCCCGAGCCCAGCACGGTCACCACCAGCAGGGCCAGCAGCAGCGCCGGCAGCGCGAGCAGGATGTCCGCGAGCCGCATCAGCACCCGGTCCGCGACCCGTCCGCCGAGCGCGGCCGCCAGCCCGTAGGCGGCCCCCGCGACGACCGAGACCACGGTGGCGCCGAAGCCCAGCAGGAGCGAGGGCCGGGCGCCGTAGAGGATGCGGGTGAACAGGTCGCGGCCCAGCTGGTCGGTGCCCAGCCAGTGCCGGGCGCTGGGGCCGCGCAGCGCCTCCAGCGGGTCGGTGGCGGTGGGCGAGATGCCGGTGAACAGTCCGGGCGCCACCGCGACCAGCACCACCAGCAGCAGCACGGCGCCCGCGACCGCCACCGTCGGCGGTACGGACGGCAGCGGCCCGGCCCACCGTCGCCGCACCCGCGGGGGCGCGGCGACGGCACCACCGGCGCCGGTTTCGGGAAGCAGGGAACTGGCCATCAGTCAGGCACTCCTGAGCCGTGGGTCGATGACGGGGTAGAGCAGCTCCACGACGGCGGAGATCACGACGAAGACGAACGCCGACAGCAGGACGACACCGATCACCACCGGCATGTCCTTGGCGGTCACCGCCTGGAGCACGAGCGAACCGATCCCGGGCCGCCCGAACACCGTCTCCACCAGGACCGCCCCGCCGAGCAGCGAACCGGTGAGCCACCCGGTCAGGGTGAGCAGCGGTATCGCCGAGTGCCGCAGCGCGTGCCGCAGCCGGACTGCCGTGAGGCCGACGCCCCGGGAGCGGGCGGTGACCGCGAACGGCTGCTCCAGCGCCGCCTCCAGGCCCTCGCGCAGCACCTGGGCCAGCACACCGGCCAGCGGCAGGGCCAGCGTGACGGCCGGCAGGACCAGCGCGGCGAAGCCGTCGGCACCGGCCACCGGGAACAGCCGGAACCGGAACGAGAAGACCGTCAGCAGCACGATCCCCACCCAGTACGACGGGGTGGAGGCGGCGACCAGCTCCCACACCGAGGCCAGGGCGCGCAGCGCGGGCCGGCGCCCGGCCGTCGCCACCGCGGAGAGCACCGCGAGGACGACGGCCAGGACCAGCCCGGCCAGGGCCAACTGCACGGTCGGCCCCAGCTGGTCACCGATCAGCGACCACACGGGCCGCTGGAGCTGGTACGACTCCCCGAGGTCGCCGCGGACCAGCCGGCCCAGGTAGTGCAGGTACTGGTCGGCGACCGGCCGGTCGAAGCCGTACTCCCGGCGGATCTCGGCCCGTACGGCGGGGGAGCCGGCGTTGGAGGGCCCCAGCAGGACGGAGACCGGGTCGCCGGGGATCAGCTGGAGCGCCACGAAGGCCAGCGTGGCCGCGCCCGCCAGCACCGCCACCGCCGAGCCCAGCCGCCGCAGCAGCGCACGCCCCAGCGCCGCCGGGCCCGGCCGCCCCGTCCCGCCCGTCGCCGAGGCCGCGGTCACTTCGCGACCAGCCAGGCGTCGTAGTACGTCAGCCAGTTGCTCGGGCTGAAGGTGAGCCCCTTCACCGTGTCGGACTTCCCGACCAGGGAGACCTGGGTGTAGAGCGGCACGACGACGGCCTGGTCGATGGCCCGCTGCTGCACCTTCGGATAGACGTCGGCGTGGACCTTCTCGTCCAGCGTGGCCCGGCCCTCGTCGGTCCACTTGTCGAAGTCGGCGTCGGTGATGAACGTGGCGTTGATGCCGCCCTTCGCCGGCGAGCTGCCGGAGTTGAGGAAGAGCCACAGCACGTCCGGGCTGAACCGGGGCCAGCTCAGGTCGATGGCGTTCGCCTTGCCGCCGTAGACCAGGGTGTTGTAGGTGCCCAGGTCGAGGTTGGGGCGCTTGACCTCGACGCCGATCTTCTTCAGGTCGGCCTGGATGGCCTGGCCGAGCACGTCACGGCCCTCACGGGTGGCCTGGATCGACAGCTGCGGCCAGGTGATGGAGAGCCGCTTGCCCTTCTTCGTGCGGTAGCCCTGTGCGTCCCGCCCGGTCCAGCCGGCCTGGTCCAGCAGCTTCGCGGACAGCTCCGGGTCGTAGGGCCAGCTGCCCTCCAGGGACTTGTCGTAGTCGGGGGTGGTGGGGCTGATCGGGCTCCAGGCCCGCGGGTACTGCCCGAAGGTGACCGTCTTGACGTCCTGCCCGATGTCGATCCCGCGCTGGACCGCCTTGCGGACCCGCTGGTCGTCGAGCGGGGCCAGTGAACCGTTGAGCCAGAGGTTGTAGTTGCCGCCGGGGTTGCGGCGGGAGATCAGCGAGATCCCGTTCGTGGCCCTGATCGTGCCGACGTTCTGCGTGGGTATGGCCTTCGCCACCTGGACCTGGCCGCTGGTCAGCGCGCCGGCCCGGACCGAGGCCGTGGTCAGGAACCGGAAGACGAGCTTGTCCAGATGGGCGGCCCCGGTGTGCGCCGCCGTCGACGGGGCCCAGTCGTACTTCGGGTTGCGGGTCAGCACCGCGGACTGGCCCTTGGTGTAACCGCTGAAGACGAACGGGCCGGTGCCCACGTCCGCGGTGCCGCCCGCGGCGAGCTTCCCGGCGTTCGCCTTGAGCGCCTTGGGGGAGTAGAAGCCCAGGTAGGTCGTGCTCGCGGCCTGGAGGAACGGCGCGAACGCCTTGGAGAAGGTGACCTTCGCCGTGTAGGTGTCCACCACCTGGGTGCCCGTGTAGGGGCCGAGGAGGCTGATCGCGTACAGCGACTTGGTCGACTTGGCCACGATGTGGTCGAAGTTGGCCTTCACCGCGGACGCGTCGAACCGGGTGCCGTCGCTGAACGTCACGTCCTTGCGCAGATGGAAGGTGTAGCTCCGGTAGTCGTCGGACACCTCCCACTCGGTGGCCAGCCAGGGGTGGAACTTCCCGGCGGAGTCCTGGGAGACCAG
The DNA here is from genome assembly GCF_055583825.1 of Streptomyces sp. NPDC104367. NCBI lineage: Bacteria > Bacillati > Actinomycetota > Actinomycetes > Kitasatosporales > Streptomycetaceae > Streptomyces > Streptomyces sp. NPDC104367. The sequence goes on from NZ_JBVJND010000007.1 coordinate 320,025, forward strand.
CGAGTCGAACACCTGGCGCTGGATCTCGGCGGTGATGTCCTGGGTGCTGGCGTGGATGTCCCAGGAGACCGGCTCGGTGTCGACGGCGGTGGTGAGCGTGCCGCCCTTGACCGGCTTGCCGGCGGCGGTCCCGCCGGTGCCGGTGCCGCCGGTCGAGCAGGCGGTGAGCAGCAGCAGGCCGGCCACCGCCGACGCGAGGAGGCGGCCGGGCCGGGACAGGGATGTGCGCATGCGGGAACCCCAGGTGTGAGTGGGTCTAGGGAAGGGGGGTGTCGTCGGGGTGAGTTCAGGCATCGGGCACCTCCGCCGCGAGGGCCGTGGCGCCGACGAGCGGCAGGACGGCGTCCTCACCGGGTGCGTGGACGCCCACCGACTGGATGTCACGGAAGTGCCGTTCCAGCGGGTTCTCCTGGGCCAGGCCCGAGTTGCCGAGCAGCCGCAGACCTTCCTGGACGGCGGCGGTGACATGCCGTACGACCACGACCTTCGCGGCCAGCGCGTCGACACCGCGCACCGGGTCGCCCCGGTCGACCCGTTCGGCCGTGGCGAAGATCAGCTGTTCGGCGGTGGTGAGCAGGGTCTCGATCTCGCCCGTCGCCCGCTTGAACCGGCCGGTGGTGGCCAGCGGGCGGCCCAGCTGCGAGGGCACCCGCCGATGGGCGAAGGTGTGCACGAAGCTCTGCGCGGCGCGCGCCACGCCCAGGTAGATCGAGGACGACAGCAGCAGCATCACGCTGCCGGGCAGTGTGCCCGGAGCCGGCGGGGCGCCCGGCGCGGTCAGTTCGTGCACGTACTCCGCAGGGATCCCGACGTCCGTGAACGCCACCTCGTGGCTGCCGGTCGCCCGCATGCCCAGCTGGCGCCAGGTGGGCACGATCTCGATGCCCGGGGTGCCGGCCGGGACGATGAAGTTGCCGACGCGCGGCTCCGGTTCGTCCGTCGCCGCCCACACCAGGAAGTAGCTCAGGCCCTCCGCGCCGGTGACGTACCGCTTGCGTCCGGTGATCGACCAGCCGTCCGCGGTGCGCCGGGCCGTGGTCGCCGGCAGCGGGCCCCGGGTCGACGAGCCCAACTCGGGTTCCGCGCGGGCGTGGTTGAGCAGGGTGGGCCGTACGGCCGACTCGGCCAGCACGCGTGCGTACAGCTCCTGCGGCCAGGGGCTGCTGGACTGGAGCAGGTGCGGGACGATGGTCATCCCGGAGATCAGCGCCGTCGACGGGTCACCGCGGCCGAGGGCCAGCAGGATTCTGGTGACATCGGTGAAGCTCGCTCCGGGCCCGCCGTACCGGGGGTCCACTCCGGCGGTCAACAGCCCTGCCTCATGGATCAGTCGGATCGGTCCGTGCGGGAAGGCGCCGGTGCGGTCGTGCTCGGCGGCCGTCGCCGCGAGCGAGGCGCTCACCTCGTCGAGACGGTCGAGACGGACGGTTAAGGGGCGGCTCTCGGTGGCGAAGCTCATGAGGCGTTCTCCGGTACGGAAGGGGACAGGGCAGCGGCCAGGGGCATGCGCGTGTCCTTGCGGTCGGGTGACGGTCCGGCCACGTGGGGTGAGCGGAGCGGGGCGGACGGCACGGCCCCCGGCACGCGGAAGCCGACAGGCCGCGGTGGGCCCTGCCGGGTGCCGAGGTGGGGAGTGGCGGAGGACGTGTCAGAAGGAGCGGGCGGACGCCCGCGATCCGGCCTGTGCGCCGGGACTCACCGGAGAGTTACGGCGGGACGGAGAGGTGGTGTCAACGACAGCCGGTCGACTTGACCCTGCCGAAGTCCACGACACGGCACTGCGTCAGACGGGGCGTCAGATGATCGCTGCACCCACGGCGGAAACCGTCGGCCGGACACCGACCGAACTTCCTCGCAGTCACAGGCCCGAACATGTCACCGAGAATGCAGGAAAGGACCACGCTGCGTCCAATGCCGATTCGCGATCAAGGTCGATCGCGTCCGCCGATCGGTCGGCGGGACACCCCGTCGGCGCGCCGGGAAGGCCGCACGGAGAGGTGCGCGTGGCCTCCCCGTGCGGGTCCCGGCGAGGTGCCGCCTGCCCGGCGAAGGGCTCGTGAACTGCGGATTCACGGCGAAATGCCTTGAGTGGCAAGGGTGTTGGCCGATCGCGCCCCTGTCCCGGTACACGCGCCGCGAACCCCTCGCGCACCGCCGTCCGGGCGCGCCCGGACCGGTGTCCGCCGTTCCACAGTGTGGACATGTTCCGAGTTTCGATCACGGCAGCTCGAACCGGTGCCTGGGGGACGACCAGCCGGCCGCCGTCGCCACCGCCCGCTCCACGTCCTCGGCGAGCAGGAGCCGGCGCGCCACGCGGTCCTCGGCGGCGGCCCTGACCGCGGCGGTGCAGGCGGCCGCGTCCGGATGGCGTTCGCGGACGCTCGGGCGCGGGTCGCCGGTGATCGCACGCTCGTCCTCCGTCGCGGCGAAGGGCAGGGTGGAGCCGCTGAACTCGTGCAGCGCGCCGTGGCCCTGACCGGGAGCGCGGCTGTTCCATCCGGTGTGGGTGGCGAGCGGGACGGCCACCATGGGCGCGCGGACGCCCGCCGTCTCGTTGCCGTCCGGGTCGACGGCCGGGACCAGGACCGCGCAGCGGCGGGAGCGGTCCGCGACCGGCGGCACCTGCAACGGTCCACCGCCCGCGGGAGTGCACCTCCAGGCGCACCGCGGGTTCCGGGAGGGAGCTCAACGGGCCGCCTCCCGAACCCCCGGCGCGACCGGCCGCCGGCCCAGCTCGGGCGCGACGAGGTGGCGCACGTCGTGCAGGATCTGCTCGTACTCCTCGCGGTGGAACTCGTACGGCAGCTCCAGGCGCAGTTCGTCCACCCCGGCGAGCACCGGGTCGGCGGCGAGCCGCTCCAGGATCTCCTCGGAGGTCCCCACCAGGTCCGGCGCGAACAGGACGCGCCGCTCGCCCTGCGGTGCGAGGGTGCGCTCGTGGCGGCTGGCCGCGTAGGCCCGGTACCGGGCGCGGGTGCTCGCGTCGGCGCTGTCCAGGGGCACGACCACCCGGCCCACGGCCACGCGCGTCGTCCGGCCCTCGGGCAGGGTCCGCCGGTACTCGGAGAGCAGGTTCAGCTGGGCCGTGGTGAAGTCGTCGGTGCCCTCGCCGGTGACGATGTTGCCGGACAGCAGACCGAGGCCCTGTCCGGCGGCCCAGCGGACCGAGCGCAGGCTCCCGCCGCCGTACCAGATCCGCCGTGCCAGCCCGGGGTCGTGCGGCTGGAGCCGGGGGCGCTGGACGTTGCCCGGCGAGTGGATGACGGTGTCGGGGCCGCCGAGGTAGTCGCCGCGCAGGTTCTCCACGAGCCGCGCGATCCTGCCGTACGACAGGTCGAAGCCGCGCCAGTCGCCGTCGTACACCAGGTCGCCGAGCAGGTCGGCGTGCGGCATCCCGGTGCTGAAGCCGACCTGGAGCCGCCCCCGGGACAGCACGTCGGCCAGCGCCAGGTCCTCGGCGAGCCGGAAGGGGCTCTCGTACCCGATCGGGATGACCGCGGTGCCGAGCTCGATCCGCTCGGTGCGCTGGCCGGCCGCGGCGAGGAACACGGCGGCCGAGCCGACGCCGTGTTCGAGATGGCGCTGCCGGATCCAGGCGCCGTCGTAGCCGAGCCGCTCGCCGTACTCGAACAACCGGAGGGTCTCCTCCAGCCCGGTGTACGGGTCGTCGTCGGCGAAGTTGCCCGGGGTGAGGAAGGACAACGTGCTGATCACGGGGGTGCTCATGCGGTGGTCGTCTCTCTGGTCGTGGTCGTCGCGGGGGCGGCCGGCGCTCAGGAACCGCCCCGCTCGCGCGGGATCCGCTGCCCGGCCTCGATCGCCACGGGCAGCCGGTTCTCGGCCGGCGGCAGCGGGCAGGTGGCCAGGTCGGTGTAGGCGCACGGCAGGTTCGCGGCCCGGTTGAAGTCCAGGGCGACGGTGCCGTCCGCGGCGGGCGCGCCGAGGGCGAGGGAGCGGTTGGCCGCGTAGGTGGTGACCCCCGAGGTCTCGTCCGTGAACAGCACCAGCAGCGAGCCCGGGACGCGTCCGGGGAAAGCGGTCAGCGACAGCGCCTGTCCGTCCAGCTCGAAGTCGATCCGGCCCGGCGCGTCGTACACGTGCTCAAGTCCCTCGACCGCCGCTCCCACGGTCGTCGGCCGCGGCTCGGCGAAGGCCGTGTAACGGCCGGTCACCGCCCACCGGGAATGCGGGGCGTAGGCGGGCGTGCCGGTGAACGCGGTGCGCAGCGGGGCGTCCGGGTGCCGGGGGCGGACGATGTCCTGGCCGCCGCGCCTGGCCACCTCGATCACGGCGTCGCCCCAGGCCACGTCGACTCCGCCGCGCTCCGGGAGCACCCCGAAGCGGTGCTCGCCGCGGACCGGGGCTCCGTCCACGAGCAGTTCCGCGCCCTCGTCGCTCTCGTCGAGGGTCACCACGACCCCCTCCGGGCCGGTCGACCAGGCGCCCGGCGCGTCCGGGAAGCGCTGCGGCTCCCCGGCGAGCCAGTGCAGGCCGGTGACCGCGAGGAATCCGTGCGGGGCGGCGAGCACCTCCTCCTGCCCGGCGTGCCACTCCTGCCAGTCGCGGGTGAACGCGGCCGTTCCCGCGGAGGTGTCCTGGACCGTCATGTGTGCTCCTTGGTCTGAAGTGGTCCGGTCGATGCCGTGGCATGACGGCCGCCGGGGATCGCCGCGAGCAGCTCGCGGGTGTACGGGTGGCCCGGCCGGGAGAACAGCTCGCCGGGCGGTCCCGTCTCCACGACCCGCCCGGCCCGCATCACGGCGACCTCGTGCGCGATCTGGCGTACGACGGCCAGGTCGTGTGAGATGAACAGGTAGGCCACCCCCGTGTCCGCCTGCAACTCGGTCAGCAGGTCCAGGACCTGGGCCTGGACGGACACGTCGAGAGCGGAGACCGGCTCGTCGCACACCACCAGGTCGGGGGAGAGGGCCAGGGCGCGCGCGATGGCCACCCGCTGGCGCTGTCCGCCGGACAGTTCCGCCGGGCGGCGCTCCAGGGTCGAGGCGGGCAGCGCGACCCGGTCGAGCAGTTCGCGGGCGCGGTCGAGCCGGGAGCCGCGGTCGCCGACCCCGAACGCCCGCAGCGGCTCGGTGATCACCTCGCCGATGGAGAAGCGCGGGTCCAGCGAGGCGTACGGGTTCTGGTAGACCAGCTGGGCGCGCCGCCGCAGCCGCCGGACGTCGGCGCCCTTGGCGCCGGTCACGTCCGTGCCGTCGAACAGCACCTGTCCCGAGGTCGCCTCGGCCAGGCGCAGCACGAGGCGGGCCGTGGTGGACTTGCCCGAACCCGACTCCCCGACCAGGGCGAGGGTCCGCCCGCGCCGCAGGGTGAGGCTGACGTCGTCGACCGCGCGCAGGGTCCGGGCCCCGCCGCCGGCCCGCGGCAGCCTGAACTCCTTGACCAGGTGGCGCGCCTCCACCAGGGGAGGCGCCGTGTCGGCCGCGGCCGCCGTGGCGGGGACCGGGGTGCGCGGCCCGGCCGTGGTCGGGCTCGGGGCGCTGGCCAGCAGCCGCCGGGTGTACTCGTGCCGCGGATCGGCCAGGACCGCACGGGTCTCACCCGCCTCGACCACTCGGCCGCGCTCCATGACCACCAGCCGCTGCGCCCGGTCCGCCGCCACCCCGAGGTCGTGGGTGACCAGCAGGATCGCGGTGCCCGACTCCTCGGTGAGGTGCTGGAGATGGTCGAGGATGACCCGCTGCACGGTGACGTCCAGCGCGCTGGTCGGCTCGTCGGCGATGATCAGCCTGGGTTTGGCGGCGATCGCGACGGCGATCAGGGCCCGCTGCCGCATACCGCCGGACAGCTCGTGCGGGTACTGCCGGGCCCGGACGGCCGCCTCGGGCAGCCCGGCCCGTTCCAGCACGGCGACCGCCTCGGCCGCCGCCGCCCGGCGGGTCGCCAGGCCGTGGATCCGCAGCACCTCGGCGACCTGCTCCCCGATCCGCTTGACCGGGTTGAGCGAGACCGTCGGATCCTGCGGGACCAGCCCGATCCGCGCGCCACGCACGGTGCGCAGCTCCGCCTCCGAGAGGGTGGCCAGGTCGTGCCGGCCGAAGCGGACCGTGCCCGCGTCGATGGTCCCGTTCGCCGCCAGCAGCCGGGTGACGGCGTGCGCGGTGGTGCTCTTCCCGGAGCCGGACTCGCCGACCACGGCGGTCACCTGCCCGGGCCACACGTCCAGGTCGACGCCCCGCACGGCCCGCACCGCTCCGCCGCGGGTGCGGTACGACACGGACAGGCCGCGGATCTCCAGCAGGGGTGCGTTCACGTCCTCACCGTTCTCCCGTGCGCCGTCGCCGTTGTTCTGTGCCTCGTCGGTGTCGGTCATCGCTGCCGCGCCCATTCGCCGTCCAGCGCCCGCGCGACGCGGTTGGTGGCCAGCACCGTCGCGGCGATCGCCAGCCCGGGCAGCGCGGTCAGCCACCAGGCGTTGGCCAGGTAGTTGCGGCCGTCGGAGATCAACGTCCCCCACTCCGGGGCCGGCGGCGGCGCGCCGTAGCCGAGGAAGCTCAGCGCGGACACGGCCAGGATCGAGGCGCCGAAGTCCAGCGTGGCCAGCACGATCACCGGACCGGCGGCGTTGGGCAGGACGTGCCGGCCGAGCACCGAGTACCAGCGGGCCCCGCAGGACCGGGAGGCCTCGACGAAGACCGCCTGCCGCACCCGCAGGACCTCGGCGCGGGCCACCCGGGCGAACGAGGCGACGCCGGCGATGCCGACCGCGACGGCCACCTTCACCGTCCCGTAGCCGAGCGCGGTGACCAGGGCCAGCGACAGGAACAGCGCGGGGATCGCGAGGAGGACGTCCACGAGGCGCATCAGCACGTCGTCCACCCAGCGCCCCACGAAACCGGCGACCACACCGAGCAGACCGCCGACCACGAACGCCACCAGCACCGCGATCAGGGTGGCCTTGAGGGAGAGCTGCGCGCCGTGCACCACGCGGGAGAAGACATCGCGGCCCAGCTCGTCCGTGCCGAACCAGTGACCGGCGCCCGGGCCGCGGAAGTTCTGGGACGGCACCCCCTTCAGCGGGTCCTGCGAGGTGAACAGCTCCGGCCGGAAGGAGGCCAGTACCACCAGCACGACCACGACGGCCGACAGCACCAGACCGGGGCGGCGCACCAGGAACCCCACCAGCCGGCGGCGCCCGCGGGGGCCGCCGGACGCGCCGGGGGATCCCGCCGCCACCGGCCGGGCGAGGCCCAAGGCGGCCCCGGCCGCGTCCTCGACACCGTTCGCGCCGTTCGTGCTGTTCATGCTGTTCGCGCCGTTCACACCGTTCCCGTCGGCTAGGCCGTGCGTGCCGTCGGTGCCGTCGGTGCCGTCGGTTCCGTCGACGAGACTCTGACTCATGCGAAGCTCGCCCTTCGGTCCGTGGCCACCACGATCCGCGGGTCCAGCAGCGGGTAGACGAGGTCGACGAGCAGATTCGTCGCCACGAAGATCAGCGCCCCGAACACCACCACCCCCTGGACCAGCGGGATGTCCTGGACCGTGACCGCCGCCGCGGTCACCCGGCCCAGGCCGTCACGGGAGAACACCGTCTCGACCACCACCGAACCGGCGATCAGCTGCCCCACCAGCAGGCCGACGACCGTCAGCGCGGGCAGCGACGCGTTGCGCAGCGCGTGCCGCAGATGCACCCGCCACCGCCCCGCGCCCTTGGCACGCGCGGTCTCCACATACGCCTGGTCCAGCGCGGTGAGCAGGCTCTTGGCCAGCACCTGCGCGATCTGCGCGCCGGTCGGCACCGCCAGTGTCAGGGCCGGCAGCACCAGGCCGCGCAGCCCGTCGTTGCCGAACGCCGGGAACCAGCGCAGCCGGAACGAGAACGCCTCGACGAGCAGCAGCCCCACCCAGAACGTCGGCACCGACACCCCCAGCGGCGGCAGCGACAGCAGCAACTGCCGCAGCCACCGCCACGAGGTGTACGTCGCCGCCACCGCGAGGCCGCCGCCGAGGACCACCGCCAGCAGCAGCGCGGCCCCGGTCAGCTGGAGGGTCTGCGGCAGTGCGTCGGCGAGCGTGGAGGTCACCGGGCGGCCCGTGGAGACCGCGTCGCCGAAGTCCCCGCGCAGCGCCCGGCCCAGGTAGTCGGCGTACTGCGCCGGTACGGACTTGTCGAAGCCGTACTCGTGGCGCAGTCTGGCGAGCTGGGCCGGATCGACCTGCCCCGAGTCCATCCCGGCCCCCGCCATCGCGGAGACCGGGTCACCGGGCAGGAGGTCGAGCACCAGGAACGACACCGTGTACGCAGCCCACAGCACCCCGACCGCCTGCGCCAGCCGTTTGATCACATAGCGGCGCACGCGCTAGCCGATCCAGGTGTCGTGCAGCTGGATGCGGCTGCCCGAGTCGAAGTCGAGGTCGTGCACCTTGCCGGACACGCCCAGCTGGGTCTGAAGCTCCACCACGGGCACGTAGTACGCGTTGCTCACCAGGAGCCGCTGCGCCTCGGCCACCAGCCGGGCACGCTTGCCGGTGTCGGCGGTCGCGGCCTGCTCGGTCAGCGCCGTGTCCAGCGAACTGGCGGGCAGGTGGTAGAAGTTGCTCAGCCGGCTGGAGAACGAGCTGCGCAGGATGTCCGGGTCGGCGCGGGTCACGTTGCCCCACACCACGTCGAAGTCACCGGACTGGAGCGTCGTGGCGAACTGGGTGACCGGGAGCTGCTTGAGCACCACGCCGACACCGACGGCCTTCAGCTGCTGCTGGACCAGCTCCAGCGCGGGCTGGTTGGTGGCCGAGTTGGGGAACCAGGTGATGGTCAGGCTCAGCTTCTTACCGTTCTTCGCACGGATGCCGTCGCCACCTGTCTTCCAACCGGCCTCGTCCAGAAGCGACTTGGCCTTGGCCGTGTCGGTGGACAGATCGGTGGAGAGGTCCGTGTAGTCCGGCGTGGTGTGCGCCAGGACGCTGGTCGCGGGCCGGGTGCCGGTCGGGAAGACGGTGTCGGCGATCTGCTTGCGGTCGACCGCGACCCGGATCGCCTGCCGCACCTTCGTGTCCTTCAGCAGGGTGGAGGCGTTGTTGAGGCCGAGCCCGAACACCACACCGGGGTTGGCCCGGCTCCGGAGGGCCACCTGGCCGCCCTTGAGCGCCGCCTCGTTGGCCCTGCCGACGCTGCTGATCGCGTCCACCTGCCCGGACTGCAGGCTGCCGGCCCGCACTCCCGCCTCCGGCACGACCTTGAACACCAGCTTGTCCAGATAGGCCTCGCCCTTCTTGGACCAGCGCGAGGAGCCCCAGTCGTACCCGGTCCGCCTGGTCAGGGTGATCGACTGGTTCTGCACATAGCCCTTCAGCACGAACGGCCCGGACCCGACCACGCCGTCGCTGCACTTCTGCTGCGGGGACCGCTTCACGCTCGCCGACGACTCGATGCCCAGCGAGTGCGTCGAAGTGGCTTGCAGGAACTGGGCGTTGGGCTCCTTGAAAGTGACCTTGACGGTGAGCGGGTCGACCACGGTGGTGCTCTTCACCCCGCTGAGATAGCCCTGGGCGAGGGTCCCGAGGGCGCCGAGGTCCGGCACCGCGTCGAAGTTGTCCTTGACCACCTGCGCCGTCAGCTTCGAGCCGTCGCTGAAGGTGACGCCCGACCGCAGCCGGAAGGTGAACGCCGTCGCGTCGGCGCTGACCGTCCAGCTCTTGGCGAGCCACGGCACGATCTTGCCGGTCTTCGGGTCCTGGTCGGTCAGCGAGTCCACGGTCTGCCGTACCGAGTAGATCGTGTCGTTGCTGCCGACCTGCTGCGGATCCACGCAGCCGGAGTCGGAGCTCACCGCGAAGGTCAGGGTGCCGCCGGACTTCGCCCGGCCGTCCGTGCCGCCGGAGCCGTCGCCGCCGGACCCGCACGCGGTCAGCAGGACACTGGTGGTCAGGAGCGCGGCCAGGGGCGCCCAACGGGGGGTTCTGAGAACCGGGAGTGCTGTCACGGAGGGGTTTCTCCTACTCGTGGCACCCGGCAGCGGATGCCGGGCTTCGGGGCGCGGGGCACGGCCGTGCGGTGCAGGGGCGTGCGGCCCCGGCCGGGATGACACCGGCCGGGGAGGGCGCTGTGCAGACGGGGTCAGGCGGACGTCACCGGGGACCGGTGACGAGGGGGACGGCGGCGCGAAAGGTGCCGCGGCCGGTGACGGAGGTCAGGCGGCGGCGGGCGGGCCGGTCAGACCTGACAGAGGCAGCTGGTCGAGCGCTTGAGATCGATGTGGCGCCGGCGCGACAGCCGGGAGTACGCCGTGGCGTCGGCGGGGGAGGAGGCCGGGTCGTCGCTGTGCCGCATGCCGGTCCTCCCTGTCTCCGGCCCCGGTCACGGGGCCACGCGCTTGCGGGAGTCGTCGGTGATCCCGCCGGGCTTTCACCTGGAGCACCCCACCGCGTGGGAGGGTTGCCGGTCAGCGAGCCAGGGCTTGACGCTGACGCTCAATGCCGTCGGCGATCGTACGGATCGGATTTGTCGTACGTCAATGCCGTGACCGCAGGCCCCTGTCCGGGAAGCCGGAGCCGTCTCACGTGCCGGGACACATGGTGGACGCGCCTGGTGCCGTGTGCTTTGATCCGGCCATGGAGACCCCAGGTCAGGCACGCGGCGTGCCGCTCGACCCGTTCTGGGCGGGTCGCCGCGCCGATCAGTTCGACGAGACCTGTCGCTGACCACTCGCTCCCCTCGGCGCTCTCCCGGCCCGGATCCCGCCGTGCCCGCGCACCGGCCCGCCCCCTTCACGGCCCGCCACCGGCGTCGGCCCCGCCCTCCGCGCAGGCCTGCTCTCCGTGTCGGCGCGCCCTGCCGCGCGCCCCGTGAGCCGTCCCTCCCGCACCCCGTCGAAATGAGAGGCATGGCCGTCAACAGCACTGCTCCGAGCGGGGTGTTCGCCTCGCTGCGGGTCCGTGACTACCGCGTCTACTGGAGCACAGGCCTGGTGTCCAACATCGGCAGCGCCATGCAGGGTGTCGCCCTGGACTGGTTCGTCCTGACACTCACGCACAGCGGGACCGCGCTCGGCTGGGTCGCCGGGCTCCAGTTCGCCCCCGTGCTGCTGTTCGGCCTGTGGGGCGGTGTCGTCGCCGACCGCCACGACCGCCGGACCCTGCTGCTGTGGACCCAGGCGCTGTACGCGGCGCAGGCACTGCTCCTGACGGTCATCGTGTTCTCCGGCCATGCCGCGCTCTGGCTGCTGTACGTGCTGTCCTTCGCGCTGGGCTGCGTGTTCACGGTGGAGAACCCGGCACGGCTGTCCTTCGTCACCGAGCTGGTCGGCCGGCCCCTGATCCCGAAGGCCGCGGGCCTCAACATCCTGTCCCTCAACGCCGCCCGCCTGATCGGTCCGGCGGTCGCCGGTGTGCTGATCGGGGCGATCGGAACCGGCTGGGTCTTCGCCCTCAACGCGGTCTCCTTCACCGTCGTCCTCGCGGGTCTGCTGTCGATCCGGCCAGGGACGCGGGAGCCGCGCCCTGCCACCCGGCCGCCGTGGACGGGCGCGGGCGCGGAGGGGCTGCGCTATGTGGCGGCCCGGCCCGAACTCGTCGGCGTGCTCACCGTCTTCGGCCTGGCCGCCACCTTCGCGGTCAACTTCCCCACCACCCTGACCCTGTTCGCCGGGCGCGTCTTCGACGTCGGGTCCCGGGGACTCGGGCTGATGAACACGGCACTGGCCGTCGGCACCGTCGCCGGTACGGTCGCCGCGACGCGCGGTGTCTCGCCCCGGGTACGCACGGTCGTCGCCGGGGCGCTGCTCTTCGGCGGCTTCCAGGCCCTTGCGGCGGTCATGCCCACCTACCCCGCCTTCCTCGCGCTGCTGCTGCCCGTCGGCTTCACGCTGATGACGTTGAACACGGCGGTGAGCGCCTTCGTCCAGTCGGAGGTGAGCGACGCCATGCGGGGCCGGGTGATGGCCGTCTACACGGTGATCTCCATGGGCGGCAGCCCGGTCGGCGCACCCGTCATCGGCTGGGTCTCCCAGCACGCGGGGGTGCGCTGGGGCCTGGCCGCGGGCGCCGCGGTCGCGGTGCTGGCCGCGCTCGGCGTCGCGGCATGGCTGGCGCGCACGACACGCTCCGCGCCGTCCCCGGCCCCGTCCGCACCGTGCCGTTCCGGGCTCCCCGCGCCCGGTACGGCGACGGTCCGGGCGCCGTCCCTCGACCGCATGCCGTCGGGCGAACCGTCCACCGGGGGACCCTCCACAGCCTCCCAGGACTGACCGGCACACCCTGACAGCCGGGCCCACCGGACCGCCCGGTCCGCGATCCGGTCCGCGAGCCGGCCCCGAGGCGCGCCCGCGGTGTTGTCGTGCCGCCAGCCGCCAGCCGCCAGCCGCCAGCCGCCAGCCGCCAGCCGCCAGCCGCCAGCCGCCAGCCGCCAGCCGCCAGCCGCCAGCCGCCGGGCCCGCCGCCCACACGTGACGCACGGGCCCGCGGAACGCCCGCCCCACTGCCCGCGACCGCGAACATTGCGGCTCCGTGAAATGACGGCCCGCGGGTGGCCGAGTCGCTCCCTCCGCTGCATACAGTTGCATGCAGTCGGCCTCCGCCGACCCAATCCAAGAGCCACGGAGACAGCGCGCCATGGAAGAACTCACCTGGGAGAGCCCCGCGATCGCCGACGGCATCGCCGCCGTCCGGTCCGCCTCGCCGTTCGTCTACGGACTGACCAACTACGTCGCCGCCAACCTGAGCGCGAACGTGCTCCTGGCCGTCGGCGCCGGACCGGCGATCGGCGCCGCGGCCGACTTCCCCACCGTCTTCCCGGCCGGCGCCGGCGGGGTGTGGATCAACACCGCCGCGCTGATCAGCAACCCCGCCGAGCCCCTCGTCGACGCGGCACGCACCGCGCACACGGCCGGCACCCCCTGGGTACTGGACCCGGTCGCGGCCGGCGCGGGCGCCACCCGCTACGACGCGTTCGTGACCGCCCTGCTGGAGCACCGGCCCACGGTGATCCGCGGCAACGCCAGCGAACTCGTCGCGCTCGGCGGCGGCGACAGCACCGGCAAGGGCGTCGAGACCACCCTCTCCTCCACGGACGCGATAGGCGCCGTCGAGGAACTCGCCCGTCGGACCGGTGCCGTGGTCGCGGTCAGCGGCCCCACGGACTACCTGACCGACGGCACCCGCACGGTCGCCGTCCCCGGCGGCGACGTCCGGCTCACCCAGGTCACCGGCGCCGGATGCAGCCTCGGTGCCCTGATCGCCGGGGTCCTGGCCGTCGTCCCCGACCCGCTCACCGCGGCCGCCGTCGCCCATGTCGCCTTCGCCACCGCGGCCGAACGCGCGGGCGCCCGCACCACCGGCACCGGGTCCTTCGCGATCGCGTTCCTGGACGAACTGTCCCTGCTGGGCGCGTGACGGCGACCACCGGCACACCCCCACCGCACGACACCTGGAGCACCCCTTGAGCACCACCCCGGGGACCGCCGCCCCGCGCATGCACCTGGCCGCCTTCCTCAACGCGGGACCGCAGGGCACCGTCGGCTGGCGCCACCCCGAAGCCGGCGACGGCTTCCTCACCGCCGCCCACTACACGCACATCGCCCGGGTTCTGGAGGACGCCGGATTCGACCTCGCCTTCGTGCCGGACTCCCTCGCGGTGCCCAGGAGCCTCGGTGAGTCCTTCGACCCGGCGGTCACCTGGGGCACCGGCACCCCGCGCCTGGACCCGGTCCCCGTCGTCACCCTGATGGCCGCCGCCACCCGGCACCTCGGCGTCGCCGCCACCGTCTCGACCGGCTACCAGGAACCCTTCCACGTCGCCCGTGAGATGGCCACGCTCGACCACCTCCTCGACGGCCGCGCCGGCTGGAACGTGGTCACCAGCTTCCAGGACGCCGAGGCACAGAACTTCGGCCAGGACCGGCTGCCCGACCGGCACACGCGCTACGCCCGCGCCGAGGAGTTCCTGGAGGTCACCGCCCGGCTCTGGGACAGCTGGGCCGACGACACCGTCGTCGCCGACAAGGCGAGCGGGGTGTTCGGCCGCCCCGAGACCGTGCGCTCGCTGGACCACCGCGGCGAACACTTCGCCGTGCGCGGCCCGTTGAGCGTGCCGCGGCCGCCCCAGGGCTATCCGGTGATCATCCAGGCCGGCGCCTCCCCGGCGGGCCGGGACTTCGCCGCCCGCTGGGCGGACGTCGTGTTCTGCAGCCACGAGTCGCTGGAGTCCGCCGTCGCCTTCTACGCCGACGTCAAGGCCCGGGCCGCCGCCCGGGGCCGGGACCCGGAACAGCTCAAGATCCTGCCGGCCGCGACCACGGTGGTGGGCACCGACCTGCGCGACGCCCTCGCCAAGCACCAGGCGTTCACCGAACTCGTCGACCCCGAGGCCGGATTGTCCCGGCTCGCCTACCACGTCAACGTGGACCTCGGCCGGTACGACCTCGACGGCCCGCTGCCCTCCCTCGACGAGGTCGGCGTCGAGGGCCACTACCGGGAGGTCGTCGAGTTCGCCGAGCGGGAGAAGCTCAGCGTGCGCGAGATCGGCCGCTGGTACGGCGCCCGCACCGAGGGCAACATGATCGGCTCCGCGTCCGACATCGCCGACACCATGGAACTGTGGCTGGACAGCGGCGCGGCCGACGGCTTCATGATCCAGGCCACCCATGTCCCCACCGCCTTCGAGGAGTTCGCCGCCCACGTGGTACCCGAACTGCGCCGCCGCGGTCTGGTGCGCGACGGCTACGCGGGCGCCACCCTGCGCGAGAACCTGGGCCTCGCCCGGCCCGAACGCGGCGAGTGGCGCAACCGCGCCGCGTCCACGGCGACCGCGGGGGAGCGGCCGTGACCGCCGCCACGAGCGCCCTCGTCGACGCCGACTGGCTGCGCGGCCGGCTCGGCGAGGTGGTCCTCCTCGACGCCACCGTGGACCGGCGCACCGGCCCCGACGGCGGCACCGCCTTCGTCAGCGGACTCGGCCTGCATACCGAACGCCGCATCCCCGGCGCCCACTTCGCCGACCTGGTCGCGGCCTTCTCCGACCCCGCCGCCCCCTTCCCGTTCACCCGCCCCGCCCCGTCCCGGACCGAGGCCCACGCCCGCGAACTCGGCATCCGCGAGGACTCCACCGTCGTCGTCTACGACCGGCTCACCGGCGCCTGGGCCGCCCGTCTGTGGTGGGTGCTGCGCACCGCGGGCCTCCCCGACGTCCGTGTCCTCAACGGCGGTCTCACCGCCTGGGAGGCGGCCGGACTGCCCGTCACCGACGGCCGCGAACCGGCCCCCGCACCCGGGAACGTCGTCGCGCGCCCGGCCCGGGACGGCTTCGTGGACCTGGACCGCATGAAGCGCATCGCCGACGGGAGCGACCCCACTCCCGCGGTGTGCGCCCTGCGCCGCACCGAGTACCTCGGCACGCCCGAACGCCCCCGCTCCGGGCACATACCGCGCACCACCAGCCTGCCGTACGCCGACCTCCTGGGCCCCGACAACACCCTCTCGGCCGAGCGGACCGCACGTCTGGCCGGGGCCCACGGCATACGCGCGGGCGACGGCACCGTCCTCTACTGCGGAGGCGCGGTCAACGCGGCGGGGCTCGCCCTGGCGCTGCACGAGACCGGCATCGACGACGTGCTCCTCTACGACGGCTCGCTGTCGGAGTGGCGCGCCGACCCGGCGCTGCCGCTGGTCGTGGGGCCGGAGGAGGAACCCGTCGCCGAGGGCCGGGGCTGACCGCGGCCCGGGCATCGGGCATGATCCGGGGCAGCCCGCGAACCGTTTCGCGGGCGGCCCCGCGACGAGGAAACGGATGAAGAGCACAAGGGACACGATCTACGACGAGCTGCGGCACCGCCTCACCTCCGGCCGCTACCCGCACGACGCCGCCCTGGTCCCGCTGGCGCTGAGCGAGGAGTTCGCGGTGTCGCGCACCCCGGTCCGCGAGGCCCTGGCGCTGCTGGAGCGCGACGGACTCCTGGTGGGCACCCGGCGCGGTTTCGCCGTACGGCAGCGCTCCGACGAGGAGATGCTAGAACTGTTCGAACTGCGCGCCGTGCTGGACGCCCTGCTCGCCTCCTCGGCCGCCCTGCGGCGCAGCCCGGTCGACCTGGCCCGTCTCGACGCCCTGCTCGAACAGGGCGGGACCCTCGACGCCCCCGGGGAGGTCCGCCGCAGCCTCAACGCGTGGCACGACACGGTACGCGCCGCCGCCCACAACACCACCGTCTCCGCCCTGCTGCACACCGTCGACGCCCAGGTGAAGACCAGCGCGCCGTGGCAGACCCGCTCGGTCGACGACACCTTCGAGGCGACCCTCGCCGAACACCGGGCGATCACCGAGGCCATCCGCGCGGGCGACCCCGAGACGGCCCGGCTGGGCATGCTGGAGCACCACGAACACGACCGGGACACCCGTATCCGGCAGAAGGTGCGCCGGGACACCGGTGGCGAGTCACCGGGGGGCTGACGGCGCCTCGGGTACCGGCCGTTCCGCCGTCCGCAGCCTGCCGAACGCCCTGGCGTCCGGCATACGCGCTCTTGTCATGACAGGGCGGGACGGCGGACGCTTGCAGCAGGCTCGGCGGTAACACGAGGCGGACGTCGCGACCCCGGCGTCCCCGAGGCGTTCAGGAGGCTCCCGGATGTCGGTTCCACCGGAGTGCGGCGTTGACGGTGCTGCCGTCACCGAACATCAGGCAGAGGCACTGGTCGAGGGGATCTGTTTCAAGACGGGACCGCCGCGCAGCGTCGGCGTCGAGGTGGAGTGGCTGGTCCACCGGGAGGGTGCGCCCCACGACCCCGTGGACCGGGCCGAACTGGCGGCCGCCCACGCCGAACTGCGCACCCTGCCGCTGCTGTCGGGGCTGAGCGCGGAGCCCGGCGGGCAGGTGGAGCTGAGCTCCCGGCCGGCCCCGTCGCTGAGCCGGTGCGTCTTCGAGGTCGCCGCCGACCTCGACACCGTGCGCACCGCGCTGCGCACGCGGGGCCTGACCCTGGCCGGCCTGGGCGTGGACCCCTGGAACCCGCCCCGCCGGTTCCTGCGGGAACCCCGCTACGACGCCATGGAGGCCTGCCTCGACCGCACGGGTCCGGCGGGGCGGGCCCTGATGAGCACCTCGGCCTCCGTCCAGGTGTGCCTCGACGCCGGACGGGAGGAACCCGGCGTCATGGGATTCGCCGGCCGCTGGTGGCTGGCCCACCACCTGGGCGCGGTCCTGGTGGCGGCGTTCGCCAACTCGCCCATGGCCGAGGGCCGGCCCACGGGCTGGCGGTCGACGCGGCAGCTGATGTGGACGGAGCTGGACCCGGGGCGCTCCGGCGGCCCGCCTCCGTTCCGCGATCCGCGCCGCGCCTGGGTCCGGCGGGTCCTCGACGCACCGGTCATGTGCATACGTCGGGAAGGCGGCCCCTGGGAGGTGCCGGACGGGACGACCTTCCGCCAGTGGACCCGCTCGCGCGGCACGCGCCCGCCGACCCGCGCCGACCTCGACTACCACATCGGCACCCTGTTCCCGCCCGTCAGGCCGCGCGGCCACCTGGAACTGCGCATGATCGACGCGCAGCCCGGCGACGACGGATGGATCGTGCCGCTCGCGGTGGTCACGGCCCTCTTCGACGACCCGGGCGCCGCCACCCTCGCGCACCGGGCGGTGCGCCCCCTGGCCGAGCGGGCCGCCGGGGCCCCGGCGCCGCACAATCCGCTGTGGCGCGACGCGGCGCGCCACGGGCTCGCCGACCCCGAGCTGCGACACGCTGCGGTGACCTGCTTCGACGCGGCACTGGACGCCCTGCCCCGGCTGGGGGCCGGCACCCGGGTCGTCGACGCCGTCGCCGCCCACGCCGACCGCTACGTCCGGCGCGGCCGCTGCCCCGCGGACGACGTGCTCGACCGCCATCGCGACCGCGAGGCGTCCGCACACCGCCGGGCCGGGCGCTGACCGGAGCGGACCGCGCCGCGGGCGGCGCCGGACGGAATGACCGGGCACCCGGGGGCTGTTGCGCGAGAGGAGCGCCCGAGCGGCAGGACGACCGAGGTGCCCGGCCGGTGTGCCGGCGAACGAACGGACAAGGACCCCACGTGCGCGCATACGGATTCAGGTCGAACGGCGGACCGGAGGTCCTGGAGGAGATCCGGGTGCCCACCCCGCGGCCGGGCCCCGGGCAGGTGCTGATCGAGGTCGCGTACGCCGGCGTCAACTTCGCCGAAGTACAGCACCGCCGGGGCGAGTTCGACGAACCGGGCGGCCCCGGCGGCTACCACGTGCCCGGTCTGGAGGTCTCCGGCACGGTGGTCGCGGCCCGGTACGGGCCGCCGGCCTGGAGGCGCTGGCGCCCCTCGGCCGGGTGGTCGCCTACGGGGACCTCGGACGGCACGCCGACTGGACGGCGGACGTCCGGGACCTGTGGAAGAACAGCAGGACCGTCGCCGGGTACAACAGCCGGTCACCCGCCACGATCGGCGGGCACCTGGCCAGGGCGCTGTCCGCGCTCGCCTCCGGAGCCCTGGCCCACGTCCCGCCCGCCGTCGTCCCGGCGTCGGACGTCGTCGAGGTCCACCGGCGTCACGAGGCCGGGCGGACCCGGGGCAAGACCGTGCTGGCGCTCTCGGCCCCCGCCGCCGACTGAGCCGACAACCGGGCGCCGGCCGCCGGGCGGTGGGTGAGCGGCGCGCGCAGGCCGAGGTGCTCGCGCAGCGTGGTGCCGCTGTACGCGGTGCGGTAGACACCGCGTTCCTGAAGTTCGGGGACGAGCAGGTCGACGATGTCGTCCAGGCCGTCGGGGATCAGGTAGGGCGTGACGTTGAAGCCGTCGATCGCGCCGTGCCGCACGAAGCGGGCGAACTTGTCGGCCAGCCCGGAGGGGGTGCCGACGTGCCCGCGCTGCGGCCCGAGCGCGATCACGGCCTCGCGCAGCGACCAGCCGTGCGCCTCCGCCTTCGCCCGCCACTCGGCCACCACCGTGCGCGGGTCGCCGACCCGCCGGGCCCCGAAGGAGCCGTCGTTCTCGGCGACGACCGGGTCCTCCGCGGGCAGCGGTCCGTCGGCGTCGCGGTCCGACAGGTCGATGCCCCACAGCAGTCCGGCGATGCCCAGCGCCGTGGCCGGGGTGACCTGCTGAAGCCGGATCCAGCGCTTCTTCTCCTGGGCCTCCTCCTCGGTGGCGCCGATGATGATCTCGGTGCCGGGCAGGATCCGCAGGTCGTCCTCGGGCCGTCCGGCCGCCCGCAGCCGGCGCCGGATGTCCTCGGCGAAGGCCAGCGCGTCGTCGAAGTCGTTGCCGTGCGCGGAGAAGATGACGTCGGCGTTGCGGGCGGCGAAGTCGCGCCCCTCGCCGGAGTCACCGGCCTGGAAGATCACCGGGTGGCCCTGGGCGCTGCGCGGCAGGGTGGGGGCGAGATCGACGTCGAACTGCGGCCCCCGATGGCTCACCCGGCGCACGGCCCCGGGCACCGACCAGGCGGGCGCGTCCGCGGCGGTGGCGACGGCACCGTCCGCCCAGCCGTCCCACAGCGCGCGGGCCACGGTGAGGAACTCCTCCGCGCGCCGGTAGCGGTCGGCGTGGTCCAGGTAGCCGCCGCGCCGGAAGTTGGCGCCGGTCCAGGCGTTGTCGGTGGTCACCACGTTCCACCCGGCGCGGCCCTCGGAGAGCAGGTCGAGGCCGGAGAGCCGGCGGGCGAGATCGGCGGGCTCGTTGAAGGTGGAGTTGGAGGTGGAGACCAGGCCGATCCGGCGGGTGACGGCGGCGAGCGCGGCGAGCTGGGTGATGGCGTCGGGCCGTCCGGCCACGTCGAGGTCGTGGATCCTGCCGTCGACCTCGCGCAGCCGGAGCCCCTCACCGAGGAAGAACGCGTCGAACAGGCCCCGTTCGGCGGTCTGGGCGACCCGCCGGAAGGAGGCGGGGTCGATCTGCGAGCCGCTGTCGGGGGCGGACCAGACGGTCCAGTGGTTGACGCCCTGGAAGAACACGCCGAGGTGCAGCCGGGCGTCCGGCCGGGGGACGTCGAGGGGGTCGGTGCGGGTCATCGGGCTTCCTCCGGGACGGCCGCGGCCGCGAAACGGTTGGCGGGGCGCTCCAGACCCAGGGTCGAGCGCAGTGACGTACCGGGCAGCGGGCGGGCGGTGAGCCGGCGCCCGGACAGGGCGGGCAGGACGAGCCGGGAGAGGACGGGCAGGTCCTCGTCCAGGACCAGCGGATGCAGCCGGACCCCGTCGACGTGCCGGCTCAACTCGGTGAGCAGCGCGACCAGTCCGTCCGCGGAGCCGATGTGCCGCAGCCGCCCGCGGTCGGTCCACGGCGCGTGCCGCTCCAGGTCGGCGACGCGCTCGGCGCCGGTCGACTCCGGGGTGTCCAGCGCCACCTCGACCTCGGCGAGGACACGGGGCGTCCCGGCGCCGGCCGCCGCCGCGGCGACCGCCGCCGGATCGCGGCCCCCGACCAGGGCGACGTCCAGCCCCGCGGCGGCCACCCGGTCCGGCCGGCCCAGGACGACGAGGTGCCCCTGCGGCGGACGCGGCACGATCGCCGGGCCCTTGACGGCGTACGTCTCCCCGGTGAAGTCGATGTAGTGGAGCCGGTCGCGGTCGAGGTAGCGGCTGGTGGCGACCGACCTGATGACCGCGTCGTCCTCCCACGAGTCCCACAGGGCGCGGGCCACCTGCACACCGTCCCCGGACTCCCGGGCCCGCGCGTCCGCGTCGTCGACCGGGGGGCGTCCCCAGACCCGGGCCGCCTCGGGACGGTCCTCCTCGGCCACCACCCACCCGGCGCGTCCGGCGGAGATGTGGTCCAGGGACGCCAACTGGCTGGAGACATGGAAGGGTTCGGCGTAGGTGACCGGGACGACGGGCGCGATCCCGATGGTGCTCGTGGACGCCGCGGCGAACGCCGCCCGCTCCACCGCGCCGATACGGCCGACGGCATCCGGCGCGGCCCCGGGCGGCAGCACGCCGTCGTCCAGGGTGATCAGGGTGAACCCGGCGTTCTCGGCCACGGCGGCGACCCCGGCCAGCCTGCGCGGGGTGAGCAGCCGGTCGGGCGAGTGGGCGGCGCGGCGCCAGGCCGCGGGATGGGCGCCGTCGCCGTCGATCTCGACGGCGAGGTGCAGGGCGGGAGCGGACAAGGGACGTTCCTTCCACGGCAGGAGGGACCGGGCTGGAGCGGCCCGGCCGGTGTCAGAGGCCTGCGGAAGGACAGACGGCGGAGCAGGTGCGGCAGTAGTCGACATGCCGCCGGGCGAACAGCCGCACGCCGGAGCACACACCCTGCGGTGCCGCGCCGGATACGCGCATCAAGGGCCTCCACCCGTCAGAAACCGATCGGTTCACCGTACGTCGCCCGCCCCCGAGGCCGTCAAGGACCTGCGACGCGGCCCACACCCGCCGGAACGCCCGCGGACGCGGACCGGACGGTCAGCGCAGCGGGGCCGTGGGCCACAGCGGTTCGTCGGCCCGCTCCTCGGCGGCCCGCAGCACACGCAGCACGTTCCGGCCGGTGAGGGCCTCCAGCTCGGGCCGGGACCAGCCCCGGTCGGCGAGTTCGCGCAGCAGGACCGGGTAGCCGGAGACGTCGGCGAGACCGGTCGGCTGGTGGTCCACCCCGTCGTAGTCGCCGCCGAGACCGATGTGCCCGACGCCGGCCACCGCGCGGGCGTGCTCCACGTGGTCGGCGACCTGGGCGACCGTCACCTCCGGGCGCGGATGGGCGTCGAGCCAGCCGCGCAGCCGGTCGTCGGGCTCCTGGACGAAGCCCTTCGCGACCTCTTCGGCGACCCGCGCCGGATCCTCGCCGGGGCGTGGCGCGCGCGGCCAGGCCCAGGACACCTCGGGCAGCCCGAGACGCGCCCGTTCCTCCTGGAGCGCCCGGCTCCAGGCGGCGACGTCGGCGGAGACGAAGTACGGCACGAAGGTCAGCTGGATCACGCCCCCGTTGCCGGGGAGCAGTTCCAGCACCTCGTCGCTCACGTTGCGGGGATGGTCGTTGAGGGCGCGTGCCGAGGAGTGGCTGAACAGGACCGGGGCGGTGGACACGGCCAGGGCCGCGCGTTGGGTGGACTCGGCGACGTGCGAGAGGTCCACGAGGACGCCGGCGCGGTTGAGGTCGGCGACGATCGCGCGGCCGGTGTCGTCGAGCCCGCCGGCCGCCGGCTCGTCGGTGGCCGAGTCGGCCCAGGAGGTGTTGTCGTTGTGGGTCAGGGTCACGTACCGCACGCCGAGCCGGGCGTAGGAGCGCAGTACCCCGGACGACTCGGCGAGGCTGTGCCCGCCCTCGACCCCGAGCAGCGAGGCGATCCGGCCCTCGGCGAACGCCCGCTCGACGTCGGCCGCCGTGTACGCGATCCGCAGGGCGTCGGGGTAGCGGGCGGCGAGCCGGTAGACGGCGTCGATCTGCTCCAGCGTGGCCACCACCGCCTCGGGCTCGGGCAGCCTGGAGGACACGTACACCGACCAGAACTGCGCGCCGACGCCTCCGGCGCGCAGCCGGGGCAGATCGGTGTGCAGGCGGGGCAGACCGTCGCCGAAGCCCTCGACGCTGGAGCCGGCCAGCGCGCGCAGCGCCACCGGCAGGTCGTTGTGGCCGTCGAACACCGGTGTGCTGCGCAGTACTTCGTCGATCAGTGGACCTTCGCTCATGAGCGGGCCACTCCTTCCTCCACGGGGCGTTGCCGCCGTCCGGCCTGCCGGACCGGGTCGGGCACCGGCAGGGCGGCGACGAGCCGGCGCGTGTAGTCGTCCCGCGGGTCGCCCAGCACCTGGGCGGTGGCGCCCTCCTCGGCGATCCTTCCCCGGTGCAGCACGACGACCCGGTCGGCGACCTGTTCGACCACGGCCAGGTCATGGCTGACGAACAGCGCCGCGAAGCCCAGCTCCCGCTGGAGCTCGGTGAACAGGCCGAGCACCTTGGCCTGTACGGACACGTCCAGGGCCGAGGTCGGCTCGTCGGCGACGAGCAGCCTGGGCCGCAGCGCGAGCGCCCGGGCGAGGCCGGCCCGCTGGCGCTGGCCGCCGCTGAGTTCGTGCGGGTAGCGGTCCGCGTGCGAGCGGGGCAGGTGCACGGCCTCCAGCAGGCACTGCACCTGCTCCCTGATCTCCTTCGCGCCCAGCTCGCGCCGGTGCACGACGAGCGGTTCCGCGAGGCTCTCGCCGACGGTCAGCAGGGGGTCGAAACCGGTGGCGGGGTCCTGGAAGACGTAACCGATCCGCCCGCCCGGCCTCCGTCCCCGCGCCCACGGTTCGCCGAACACCTCAAGGCGGCCGCCCGTGACCGGGGTCAGCCCGGCGACGGCCCGCCCGATGGTGGTCTTGCCGCTGCCGCTCTCGCCCACCAGCCCGAGCACCTCGCCCGGCCCGATCTCGAAACTCACCCCGTCCACCGCCCGGAACCCCTTGCCGCGCAGCCGCCCCGGGTAGTCGACGACCAGTCCGCAGGCCCGCACGACGGGCCGCCCGGCGTCCGCCGGGGCCGGCCGGGGCTCCCGCCGGACGGTGCCGAAGTCCGGTACGGCGGCAAGGAGTTCACGGGTGTACGGGTGCAAGGGCGCCGCGAAGAGAGCGCGCACCGGCGCCTGTTCCACCACCCGGCCCGCGCGCATGACCGCCACCCGGTCGGCGAGGTCGGCGACGACACCCATGTTGTGGGTGATGAGCAGCACGGAGGTGCCGAAGTCGGTGCGGCAGCGGTGGAGCAGTTCCAGGATCTCCGCCTGCACCGTCACGTCGAGGGCGGTGGTGGGCTCGTCGGCGACGATGAGACGGGTGCCCAGGGCGAGGGCCATGGCGATGACCGCCCGCTGCTTCTGACCGCCGGACAGCTGGTGCGGATAGTGGTCGACGCGGGTGGCGGGGTCGGGGATGCCGACCTTGTCGAGCCATTCCACGGCGATCGCCCGCCGTGCGGCCCTGCCGCCGCCGTGACCGTGCGCCCGCAGGCCCTCGGCGAGCTGCCAGCCGATGGTGAAGACCGGGTTCAGCGCGGTGGCGGGCTCCTGGAACACCATCGCCGCGTGCGTTCCGCGCAGCGCGCGCAGCCGGGCCGCCGACGCCGTGAGCACGTCCTCGTCGGGCGCGGAGGTGCCGTCGCCGAGCAGCACGCGGCCGCGGACGCTCGCGGTGGCGGGCAGCAGACCCAGCACCGACCGCGCGGTGACGGTCTTGCCGCTGCCGCTCTCGCCGACCAGGGCCAGCACCTCACCCGGCGCGACGGACAGGCTGATCCCGTCGACGGCGGTCACCGGGCCGGTGTCGGTGGCGAACCCTACGTGCAGGTCCTCGATGCGCAGCAGGTCAGTCATGGCTCCCGGCTCCGTCCGTGGTGGGCAGGGCGGGGACGGCCGCACGCCGCCGCAGCCGCGGGTCGGCCAGATCGGTGAGGCTCTCGCCGAGCAGCGTGGTCCCCAGCACCGTGAGCACGATGCCCAGGCCCGGCGGGATCGCGGTCCACCAGATGCCCGAAGTGACGTCGGCGACCGCGCGGTTGAGGTCGTAGCCCCACTCGGCCGCGGAGTTGGGTTCGATGCCGAAGCCCAGGAAGCCGAGGCCGGCGAGGGTCAGGATGGCCTCCGACGCGTTGATCGTGAAGATCAGCGGGAGCGTGCGCACCGAGTTGCGGAGCACGTGCCGGGTCATGATCCGCCAC
This sequence comes from Streptomyces sp. NPDC104367, assembly GCF_055583825.1. Lineage (NCBI taxonomy): Bacteria > Bacillati > Actinomycetota > Actinomycetes > Kitasatosporales > Streptomycetaceae > Streptomyces > Streptomyces sp. NPDC104367. The sequence continues at coordinate 344,583 of NZ_JBVJND010000007.1, forward strand.
GGCCCGGTGCCGATCACGCGGGCCGCGTCGACGAACGGCTCGGCCTTCACCCGGATCACCTCGGCCCGCACGACCCGGAAGTACTGCGGCACGAAGGACACGGCGACCGAGCAGGCGGCCGCGCCGAGACCGCCCACGAGGCTGGAACGGCCACCGCTGATCACGATCGACATGACGATGGCGAGCAGCAGCGGCGGAAACGCGTACAGCGCGTCCGCCAGCCCCACCAGCAACCGGTCCGTCCTGCCGCCGAGATAGCCGGAGACCAGCCCGAGCAGGGTGCCCGGCACCACCGACAGCAGCAACGCCGCGAGGATGATCAGCAGCGCCGTCCGGGCGCCCCACACCGTCCGGGACAGGACGTCGTAGCCCGAGACGGTCGTGCCCAGCGGGTGCGCGCCGCTCGGTGGCTGCTGCGAGCCGAACAGGCCGCTCACGTCACGCAGTTGCGCGTATCCGTGCGGGGCGGCCAGCGGTCCCAGCAGCGCCGTGAGAACGAACAGGCCCGTCAGGAGCAGACCGGTGAGCAGCATGGCCCGCTGCACTCCCGCGCCCGTCCGCAGCCGGGTCGGCAGCCGTCGTAGGAGAACCACGGCCATGGTCAGTACCTCACTCGGGGGTCGATCAGCGCGGCCACGACGTCGACGACGAAGTTCGTCACCGCCACCACGACGGCGAACAGCGCCACGATGCCCTGCACCGCCGGGAAGTCACGGGCCGTCAGATAGTGGGCGAGTTCGTAGCCGAGGCCCTTCCACTCGAAGGTGGTCTCGGTCAGGACGGCCCCGCCGAGCAGCCCGGCGACCTGCAGACCCAGCACGGTGACGACGGGGATCAGCGCGGGCCGGGTCGCGTGGTGCGTGACCAGGCGCAGCGGTGCCACGCCCCGGGAGCGGGCGGCCTCGACGTAGTCGGCGGACAGGGTGCCGATCAGGTTGGTGCGGACCAGCCGGAGCAGGACGCCGGCCACCAGCAGGCCCAGGGACAGCGCGGGGAGCACCGCGTGCCGCAGGACGTCCGCCACAGCGGTACCGTCGCCGCTGCGCAACGCGTCGATCAGGTACACGCCGGTCGTGCTGGTCCGGTCCTGGAGGAACAGCTGCACGCCGGTGCTGGCCCGGCCCGACGAGGGCAGCCAGCCCAGCCGGATCGCGAAGACCAGCTTCAGCAGCAGACCGACGAAGAAGACCGGGGTGGCGTAGGTCAGGATCGCGAACAGGCGCAGCGCCGCGTCCGGCGCCCGGTCGCGGTGGGCGGCCGCCACCATGCCCAGCGGGACGCCGACGGCGAGGGCCACCAGCAGGGCGTAGCAGGCGAGTTCGACGGTCGCGGCGCCGTAGGTGCCGAGCACCCGGGTCACCGGCTGGTTGTCGGTGACCGTGCGCCCGAAGTCACCGGTCGCCAGCGAGCGCAGGTAGTCCAGGTACTGCGTCGCCAACGGCCGGTCGTAGCCCGCCTGGTGGAGCTTGGCCTGGAGCTGGTCGGGGGTGAGGCGGTCGCCGAAGGCGGCGGTGATCGGGTCGCCGGTCAGCCGCATCAGGAAGAAGACCAGGCTGACCAGGATCAGCACCGTGGGGATGATCAGGAGGAAGCGCACCACCAGGTAGCGGGCGAGCCCGTACCCGGCGGCGCCGTCGGCCGCGGTAGCGACGGCGCCGGGGGCCGCCGGTGTCGAGGCGCTCACTTCTTCGCGAGCCCCGCCCAGCGGAACTGGTACGTCGCGTCCAGCTCGTCCGGCACGCCGCTGATGTCGGCGCGGGTGACGATGGCGGTGGAGCCCTGCAGCAGCGGCAGCAGCGGCACCTGCGTGGCGGCCCTGTCCTGCGCCCGCTTCAGCAGCTCGGCCCGCTTCGCGGCGTCCGTCTCGGTCTCCTCCTTCTTGATCAGCGCGCGTACGGCCGGGTCGTCGTAGCCGTTGGCGACCCAGCTGTTGGCCGAGTAGAAGGGGGAGAGGTAGTTGTCCGCGTCGAGGTAGTCGGCGTACCAGCCCAGCTGGTACAGCGGGTAGAGGTGCTTGATCCGGTCCTTGCCGTACTGGGTCCACTCGGTGGACTGCAGGTTCACCTTGAACAGCCCGGTGGCCTCCAGCTGGGTCTTGAGCAGCGCGTACTCGTCGGCCGAGGACGAGCCGTAGTGGTCGCTGTTGTACTGGAGGTTGAGGGTGACCGGGGTGCTCACCTTCGCCGCCTTCAGCCGGGCCGCGGCGGCGGCCGTGTCGGGCCCGCCCTTCTTGTCGCCGTAGAGCGACTTGAAGGAGGGGCCGGCGCCGGTCAGGCCGTCCGGGACGGAGCTGTACAGCGGCTGGTAGGTGTTCTTGTACACCTGCTGGGCGAGCTGGGACCGGTCGACGGAGTCCGCGACGGCCTGCCGGACGGCGAGGGCCTTCTTCTTGTCGGCGTTCTTCGTCCTGGTCCCGTAGGGCTGGGTGTCGAAGTCGAAGACGATGTAGCGGATTCCGTTGCCGGACCCGGTGTGGACCTTGATGTCCTTCTGCTCGGCGAGGTCGTCCAGGTCGGCGGTGGTGAGCGTGCGGTAGACCGCGTCGATCGTGCCCTGCTCGACGTCGAGCTTCAGATTGCTGGCGTCGGTGTAGTACTTCAGCTGCACGTTCTTGGTCCTCGGGGTGCCCAGCCGCCCCTCGTACCGCGCGTTCGCGGCGAAGGACACCAGCGAGTTCTTGTCGTAACTCCGGATGCCGTAGGGGCCGTTCCACGGCTTGGCCGTGACGATCGCCCGGTCGTCGAGGATCTTGTCGGCGGGGAACACCTGCTCGTCCACGACGTAGCCGGCCGCCGTGGACAGCACCTGCGGGAACAGCGTGTCGTTGGCCGACTCGAGGGTGAAGACGACCGTGGTCGGGTCCGGGGCGGCGACCGAGGCCAGGTTGTACAGCAGGGACGACGGGCCGTTCTCGTCGGCGATCTCCAGGTTCCGGTCGAAGCTGAACTTGACGTCAGAGGAGGTCAGTTCGTGGCCGTTGGCGAACTTCAGCCCCTTGGCCAGGGTGACCGTGTACTCCTTGGGCCCGGTCAGCTCGATACCGGTCGCCAGGTCGGGGGAGACGTCCGCGGAGCCGTTCTTCTGCGCGAGCAGGGTCGCGTAGACCTCGCTCTCGACGGTGCCGGAGCCCGCGTCCCACGCCCCGGCCGGGTCGAGGCCGGCGACCTGGTCGGTCGTACCCACGGTGATCGACGTGCCGGACGCCGCGGCGGCGCCGTCCTTGCTGCTGGTGCAGCCGGTGAGCGCCACCAGGAACGCCGTGCCGAGGGCGGTCGCGCCGAGGCCGGACCGCAGGGGTCTGCCGGGGGTGGGGCCGTTGTGCAGTGCCATCAGGTGTCTCCGCTTCCGCGTCAGGGGCGCGTGAGGCAGCCGTGGCACGGGGGAAGCGCCATGGCGTGCGGGATCGCGTGTGAAAGAGGGGGAGGGGAACTCAGCCGGACGGGCGGTGGTGGCGCCGGTCCGCGCAGGGCGGGATCAGCCCGTACAGAGACAGCTGGACACCAGCAGCAGGTCGACATGGCGCCGGGAACACGGCATGAAGGCCGTCGCCATGCCGTCCTCCCGGGTTCTGGCCCGTCCCGGGCCGCTACGAACGCACTTGCAGAAAGAGAAGATCCGCCGAGCCGTCACCTGGGGCACCCCACTGCGTCGAGGGTTGCCGTCCGGCCAGCCAGGGCTTGATCACCGGAACTCGTAGCTCACGCTCACCGTAGATCGCCCGATCTTCCGACGTCAAGACACGCCCGGAACCCGGTGACAGGGGTGAACCACGAGGCGGCCGACCTCTTCTGGGGCACACGGCGCGCCGACGGGACGGCCCCGGCCCGCCCACCGGGGCGGACGGTGGACGCATCGATCCCGGGTGTGCTTTCATCCGCCCATGGAGACCACCGGCCCGGCGCACACCGTGCTGCTCGACCCGTTCTGGGCGGGCCGCCGCGCCGACCAGTTCGACCAGGTCTGTTGCTGACCGCCGTCCGACGGCTCGCGACCTCGTCTCCCTCTTCCTGACCGTTCTCCCCGACTGCCCTCGAACAGCCCGCCGTTCAGCGCGGGTCGCGGAAGGCAGCCGTTCGCCGCCGCCGCGAAGGAACCCCATGGCCCCACCCGCAGCCCTGCCCGTCATCGACATCTCCCGCTTCCGCGCCCCGGACGCCGACCGTGCCGCCTTCCTCGCCGAACTCCGGTCCGCAGCCCACGAGGTGGGCTTCTTCTACGTCACCGGACACGGGATTCCCGCCGCCCTGCGGGACGAGGCGCTGACCGTGGCACGCGCCTTCTTCGCGCTGCCCGAGGAGCGGCGGCTGGAGATCCAGAACCTCAACTCGCCCCAGTTCCGCGGCTACACCCGCACCGGAACCGAGTACACGGCGGGCGGCGCCGACTGGCGGGAGCAGATCGACATGGGCCCGGAGCGCGCGGCGGTGCCGACCGGCCCGGACGACCCCGACTACCTGCGGCTGATCGGCCCCAACCAGTGGCCGTCCGCGCTGCCGGAGCTGAGGGACACCGTGCTGCGCTGGCAGGCGGAGGCGCTGCGGGTCAGCCGCGAGGTGCTGCGCGCCCTCGCGGCCGCGCTGGGCCAGGACGAGGGCTACTTCGACCAGTGGTTCGACGACGAGGCCGCCGTCCATGTGAAGATCGTGCACTACCCGCCGCGCACCGCGGAGGACGCCGACCAGGGGGTGGGCGCGCACAAGGACTACGGCTACCTCGCCCTGCTCCAGCAGGACGACGTCGGCGGACTCCAGGTGCAGCGCGAGGACGGCGGCTGGATCGACGCGGTACCGGTGCCCGACGCGTTCGTGTTCAACATCGGGGAGATGCTGGAGATCGCCACCCAGGGCTATCTCAAGGCCACCCGCCACCGGGTCGTCAGCCCCGCATCCGGCGTCCACCGCTACTCGATCCCCTTCTTCCTCGGCCCGCGCCTCGACGCGGTCGTCAAGCCGCTGCACCTCCCGCCCGAGCTGGCCGCGCTGAGCCGGGGCGTCACCGACGACCCCGACAACCCGCTGCTCGCCGCCTTCGGCGAGAACGCGGTCGTCGGCTGGCTCCGCTCGCATCCGGGAGTCGCCGAACGCTGGTGGTCCGACGTCCTGGCCAGGCGGGAGGAGGTCCGATGAGCACCCTCGACCGGGGCTTCGAGACACTCCAGGTGCACGCCGGAGCGGTCCCCGACCCGGCCACCGGCGCGCGGGCCGTGCCCGTCCACTCCACCGCCGGCTACGTCTTCCGCGACACCGCGCACGCCGCCGAGGCCTTCGAACTCGCCGACCTCACCACCCACGCCTACACCCGGCTGTCGAACCCGACCACCGCGGTGGCCGAGGAACGCATCGCGGCCCTGGAGGGCGGTTCGGCGGCGGTCGCCGTGGCCAGCGGCCAGGCCGCGACCAGCCTCGCCCTGCTCAACCTGGCCCGCGCGGGCGACCACATCGTCGCCTCCCCGTCCCTGTACGGCGGCACCCGCACCCTGCTGGAGCACACGTTCGCCGACTTCGGCATCGACGTCACCTTCGTCGACGACCCGGACGACCTGGGCGCCTGGTACACCTCCGTCCGGCCCCGTACGAAGGCCTTCTTCGGCGAGACCCTCGGCAACCCGCGCGGCAACGTCCTCGACACCGAGGCGGTCTCCCGCGTCGCCCACGAGGCCGGCGTCCCGCTCGTCGTCGACAACACCGTGCTCACCCCCTACCTGCTGCGGCCCCTCGACCACGGCGCCGACATCGTCGTGCACTCCACCACCAAGTTCCTGTCCGGGCACGGCACCGCCATCGGCGGCGTCGTCGTGGACGGCGGGCGTTTCGACTTCGGCGCCGACCCCGGCCGCTGGCCCGGACTGACCGGACCGGACCCGACGTACAACGGGCTGTCCTTCTGGGACTCCTTCGCCGACAGCGGCCTCGCCTACGCGCTGCGGCTGCGCACCCGGCTGGTGCGGGACCTGGGCCCGGCCGTCTCCCCGTTCAACAGCTTCCTGCTGCTCCAGGGACTGGAGACGCTCAGCCTGCGCATCGAACGCCAGGTCGCGAACGCCCAGGCCGTCGCCGCCTGGCTGGAGGAGCGGCCGGAGGTCACACGGGTGCACTACGCCACCCTCCCCTCCAGCCCCTGGCAGACCCAGGCCAAGCGCTACCTCCCGCGCGGTGCCGGAGCGGTCCTCGCCTTCGAACTCGCGGGCGGCCTGGAGGCGGGCCGGCGTTTCGTCGAAGGGCTCCGGCTGTTCAGCCACCTCGCGAACATCGGCGACGTCCGCAGCCTCGTCATCCACCCCGCCTCCACCACCCACGCCCAGCTCACCCCGCAGCAGCAGTCCGCGGCCGGCGTCACCCCCGGCCTGGTACGCCTGTCGGTCGGCATCGAGGGCGCCCACGACCTGATCACCGACCTGGAGAGGGGACTCGCGGCGGCCTCCGCGTGACCACCGGGCAATCCCCGCCGCCCGCCGTACGTCCTGCCGCCGGGCCGTGAGGAACTCCTGCGGACCGGCGCCGCGCCGCGTACCCGGCCGCCACCGCCCACGGGCGGCCGGCCGGGTACGCGGCGCGGTCACACCTCGGCGGCGGCGAGGGCGGCCAGCTCGCGGTCGACGGCCGCTTCGTGCGCCTCGGCGTCCTGGCGTGCCCGCCTCGGGCTCCAGCGCCCCGCCATCACGAAGACGAAGGGCAGGAAGAGCGCCTGGCCGCCGACGCAGATCCACCACCAGCTGCGCCACTCCCCGGGGCCGTCCTTCGTCGCCTTCTGCACCTCGGCGCCGTGCTCCCGCAACACCTTCAGCTGCGGCGCCGCCTTCTGTACGACGGCGAGGTCCGCCGCGCCGACCTCGCGGACGGCACGGGCGCTGAGCTCGGGCGGCACACTGCCCGGGGCGTACTTGTCCAGCTCGGCGAAGAGCGCCTGGTGCGCGTCGACGACGGCCAGCGCGGGCGCCGCCTGCGCCGAGGCGGCCTTGACCTCGGCGCCGTGCTCCACGAGCGGGGTCACGGAGGTGACCAGCACCGGGATGAAGGCGGCCGAGACGGCGACCACGATGCGCACCGTCCAGCCCCACACCGCCAGGCCCGCGGCGGTCGCCGCCGGGTTGTGCCTCTCCACCGTCTCGGTGAAGCTCGCCATCCAGGGCGCGTAGGCGATGCCGCTGAACACACCGATGCCGACGAACAGCCAGGCGAAGGTGTAGTAGCCGGTCGTCAGATGGGTGGCGCGGGTGGCGAACACCGCGGTCGCCACGATGGAACCGACCGCGCCGACGATCATGAAGGGCTTGCGCACCTTCAGCCGGTCCGAGAGCAGGCCGACCAGGACCAGGCTGATGGCGTTGGCCGCCCAGTACCAGTTGGCCAGCGCGTTGGTGCGCTGCTCGCTGTAGCCGAAGGTGGTCGCGAAGTAGACGACGAAGTTGCCGACCGCCGCGTAGTACAGCAGCAGGAACACGGCGATGGTGAAGGCCGAGCCCAGCACGTCCAGCCGCATCATCTGCCGCCACTCGCCGCGGCGCACCGCCTCGGTGTCCAGCCCCTTGGCACGCGCCTCGACCAGCGCCCGGTCCCGCAGCGACACCATGATCTGGTCGCGCAGCCCCGGGGACAGCTCGCGCAGCGCGAAGAGGGCCACGGCGAACACGAGGAACCCGGAGACCGCCGAGTAGCGCAGTTCGTCCTGCCAGCTCGCGCTGTCCAGCGTGTTGCTGGTGACGGTGGTGACCACCAGGGAGCCGATGACCGGACCCATCGTCCAGTACCCCATCGCGGTGGCCCGGCCCAGCTGCGGGGAGAAGTCCCTGATCAGCGCGGGGGTGGCGACCAGCACGATGCCCTCGATAAAGCTGACCAGCGCGAACAGCACCAGGTACGTGGTCTTGTCCGCCGCGTTCGGCAGCCCGAAGAAGACCAGCAGCGCGGCGATCAGCAGCCCGTGGACCACCAGGTTCGCCCGGCCCCAGCGGTCCGCCAGACCGGCCACGAGCGAGGCGAACGCCCCGACCGCGTTGCCGATCACCGAGACCCAGATGAAGTAGCGGTACGTCATGCCGAAGTGCGTGATGATCGACGTCGCCACCGCGTACTGGATGTACAGCATGTAGTACAGGACGACGGTGGTGACGACCACGATCGCGAGATACGTCATGCGGCGACCGGTGGGCGGGTAGTCCGCGAGTTCACGGCGGAACAGCCGGCCCAGCGGGGTGCGGACGGCACGGGCGGGCACGTCGGGCGCGGGGCTGTCCGCGTCGGACGGCGTCGTGGTGGCGGGCATACGGCTCCTCCCAGGGATGCCCGGAAACCGGGTGCTCGCGTCGGTGCGACGACGATGCGCGGGGCCCGGCTCCGAGAGCGTGGGGCCAGAGGCTAGTACCGACTAGTCGGTATGCCTAGGGGTCTGCACTAGGTCATCCGCCGCGCCCCGTCGGGCGGCTCCCGTCACCCGGTGCCGTCGCTCTCGCAGCCGATCCCCAGGCAGATTCCGCCGTTGCCGCCCTTGCCGCCGGTCCTGCCGGTGCCGTTGCCCACCGCGGTCCCGCCCGCTCCGCCGGTTCCCCCGTTGGCGCTGCCGCCGCAGACCCCGGCGCAGATCCCGCCGTTCCCGCCTGCGCCGCCTTCGTGTCCAGGTGCGCCGGCCGTGCCCGTACCGCCGTTGGCGCTGCCGCTGCACAGCCCGGCACAGATGCCGCCCTGGGTGCCGGCGGTCCCGTTGACCGTGCCGTCGCAGTTGCCCGCGCAGATCCGGTTGCCGACGCGCACACTGCCGTCGACGCTGCTGATGGTGCCGAGCCGGCCGATGCCGAACTGCCCGCCGCCGCCCGGCCGGGCGCCGCCGCCGGGCAGTTGCCGGGCGGCCGCCGACGCCGCGAGGCTCTGCGGTGCCGGTGCCGCCGTCGCGGCCGGAGCCAGCGCGCCGACGGTCATTCCCGCGGCCAGGGCCGCCGAGGCCGTGAGACCGAGACGAGCCTTCCAGGAACGCACACGCATGACATTGCCTCTTTCCGATGAGCGATTGCTGATTGCTGACTTACGGTTACTGATTTCCGCTTTCCGATTTCTGGGGGGCTTCGGAGTCGCGGGATTTCCGAAAGGGGCGTCCCGGCGCGAGCCGGGCCGGGACGCCCGGTGAGGTCCCTCGTTCCTCAGGAACCGAAGAGGGAATTCAGGTCCAGCAGGGCGGCCCAGTCGCCGTCGCGGAACTGCTTGTCCCAGGTGTCGAACTCCTTCTCGGAGATCTTGTACTTCTTGACGACGTCGGCCTTCTTCGCCTGTCCGGACTCCACGGTCAGCACGATGCGGATCTTGTCCATGCCGGTGAGATCCGACTTGGACTTGTCGGGCAGATCGCCGAACCTGAAGCAGCCGAGGTGACCGGGTTCGCCGGGCCGGCCGGGCGCGCCGCCCTTGCCGCCCTCCCCGCCCTTCCCTCCCTGGCCGCAGTGGGAAGGGGTGGCCGGGGCCGTCCGGCTGGTTTCCGGGGCGATGCCCGGGGCCGCCTGGGCGGCGTACGCGGTGCCGGTGGCGAGGGCCACCGATGCCACCGCCAGGGCGAGCGGACGATGCCAGCGGGTTCTGGACATGGGGGTTCTCCGTTTTCCTTGACCGGGATGACCGGGATGGTGGTGCGGGGAGGGCGGGGGCGGAGGCCGCGCGGCCTCCGCCCCCCACCCGGACGAGACGGTCAGAAGATGCTGCCGCCGCCGGCGCCACCGGCACCGCCCAGGCCGCCGAAGAGCCCGCCGAGACCGCCCGCGCCGCCCTTCCCGCCGTTGCCGCCCTGGAAGACGCCGAAGCCTCCGTTGCCGCCCTTGCCTCCGTTGCCGCCCAGGAGGATGCCGCTGCCGCCGGAGCCGCCGGAGCCCGCGCTGCCACCGAACAGGCCGGTGCCTCCGTTGCCGCCCGCCCCGCCGTTTCCGCCGACGACACCGTCGCCGCCACCGCCGCCCCCGCCACCACCGCCGCCTGCCAGGATGCCGGCGCCTCCGTCGCCGCCCTTGCCTCCGTTGCCGCCGACGCCCAGGACGCTGCCGCCGCCGGCACCGCCGGAGCCACCGCCGCCGCCGATGAGGCCGCCGCCTCCCGCGCCTCCGTCACCGCCGGCGCCACCGCCCTGGACGAGGCTCACGACATGAGAGGCGGGCATCGGGGCCGCCAGCGCGCTGGACGCCGGAAGGACGAAGCCCCCGGTGAGCACCGCGGCCGAGGCGGCGAGAGTCGCGAGGCGGAAGCCCCGGCGCTTGGCACGGACATTGCTGCTGGTGCGAAAAATGCGAGTCATGATTTCTCTCCTGCTTTTACCGGTCGTGCTTTTACTGGTTGGCTCTGCCTCGTTTGTTCTCCGGAATTCGTTTCCGGTGAGGCCGTGCTTCAAGTAGGCCCCATGGGCATCGCACGGTCACGTTCCGAGGGGTCGTGACTTGACCTGGAGAGATGAATCGGGTAGGACGCGCAAGCAGGCGCGGCCCTGTGCTAGCGTCGAGCTTTTGCAGCGCCGCTGCGTGGGTGGAGGAAGGCCTTCTGTGAGCGAGTCAGCACGTGCCGATGCCCGGCAGCAGGACGAGGCGTCTGCGGCGTCCGAGACGTCCGGGGCGGCTTCCTTCGCCCGGCTGGGGCTGCCCGCCGAGATCCTGCGGGTGCTCGCCGAGCAGGGCGTGACCGTGCCCTTCCCCATCCAGGCGGCGACGCTGCCGAACGCGCTCGCGGGACAGGACGTGCTCGGCCGGGGCCGCACCGGATCCGGCAAGACGCTCGCCTTCGGCCTGGCGATGCTCGCCCGGACGGCCGGGCGGCGCGCACAGCCCAAGGAGCCGCTGGCGCTCGTACTGGTGCCCACCAGGGAGCTGGCGCAGCAGGTCGGCGAGGTGCTCACGCCGTACGCCGAAGCGCTGCGGCTGCGGCTCGCGACCGTGGTGGGCGGGGTCTCCATCGGACGGCAGGCCGCCGCGCTGCGGGACGGCGCCGAGATCGTCGTCGCCACGCCGGGACGGCTGGACGACCTCGTCGGCCGCAAGGACTGCCGGCTGGGGCGGGTGCGCGTCACGGTCCTGGACGAGGCCGACCAGATGTGTGACATGGGGTTCCTGCCGCAGGTCACCGAGCTCCTGGACCAGGTCCGTCCGGACGGGCAGCGCATGCTGTTCTCCGCCACCCTCGACCGCGACGTCGACCGGCTGGTGCGGGACTACCTGCGCGACCCCGCCGTCCACTCCGTGGACCCCTCGTCCGGCGCGGCCTCCGGGATCGAGCACCACGTCCTCGTCGTACACGGCCCCGACCGGTACGCGGTGACGACGGAGATCGCCGCCCGGGACGGCCGCGTCCTGCTGTTCCTGGACACCAAGCACGGCGTGGACCAGCTCACGCGGCATCTGCGGGCCAGCGGTGTCGCCGCGGCCGCCCTGCACAGCGGAAAGGCCCAGCCGCAGCGCACCCGGACCCTGGCCCAGTTCAAGGACGGCCAGGTCACCGCCCTGGTGGCGACGAACGTCGCCGCGCGCGGCCTGCACGTCGACGACCTCGACCTCGTGGTCAACGTCGACCCGGCCACCGATCCCAAGGACTACCTGCACCGCGCGGGCCGCACGGCCCGGGCCGGCCGCTCCGGCACCGTGGTGACGCTCGTCCTGTCGGGACAGCGCCGTGAGACGACCCAGGTCATGGCGGACGCCGAGGTCACGCCCAAGGTCACCAAGGTGCGGTCCGGCGAGGCGGAGCTGAGCCGGATCACCGGCGCCAGGGCCCCCTCCGGACAACCTCTCGACGGCGGGCCCGCCGCCCCCCGCCCCAAGAACCACAACACCCCGTTCCGCGGCCTCGGCAGCACCAAGGACGCGAAGAGCGGGTCCGCCGGCAGGCCGTCCCGCAAGACGGCCGAGGCCCGCAAACTGGCGGAGGCGCGCCAGGCGGCCCGGGTTCGACGCAGCGGCTGAGCCCCGCTTGCCGGTCGGCCGGGCGGGCGGTGCCGGACACCCGGCCCTCGGCCCTCGGCCACCCTCACCCCGGCCGAGCCGTCCGCCACCCGCGTGGCCCCCGCCGTCCGGCCCCGACCGCCTTGGCCACACGGCCTTGGCCACACGGCCTTGGCCAGACCGCCTGGGGCAGATCACCTGGGGCAGACCACCTGGGCCTGAGCGCTTGCCCCCCAGCCGTCAGGACCGTTGTCCGCCCGTCGATGCGGGCGGCGCGCCGCGTGAGCCGGACCGTCCAGGTCCCGTCACGCATCAGCCGATCGTGAAGGTGGACGTCTTCCTCGCGAACACGGTCTCGCCGTCGGCCGTGGTGGCGAGGGTGGCGACGTACCAGGTGCCCTTCTCGGAGTCGGCGGCGTCGGCGGCCGTCACGGTGGTCCGGTAGGTGCAGCGGGCGGTGTCGTCACCGGCGGGCTCGCACGTCGCCGACTCCACCTCGGCCATGTCCTTCGCGGTCAGCGGGTGCTTCGCGAAGGAGGACCCGGAGGCCGGCCAGGCCAGCACCTTCAGGCTCCTGAGGCCGGCGGACGCGGTGACATCGGTGGTGAAGGTGAACGAGCCGTCCCGGTTCCCGTCCGGCGCCGTGTAACGGGCGGTGCTGTTCTTCAGGGCGGGCGGCTGGTCCCCCGCGTGGGCGAGCGCGAAGGCTCCGGCACCGCCGAGGAGGACGACGGCGGCGGCCGAGGACAGCAGGACGCGTCGGGACATGGCAGGTCTCCTGGTCAACGAGTGTCAGATGTTCCCGCGGCACTCCTCTGCGCCGCTGCATCCGATGCTGTCAGCCGGGGTTGACCGTGAGTTGAGTACAAGTACTCAACCGCGCATAGGCAGTTGACGTGCGCAGGTCCGGCCTCGGGCCTGGGGTGCCGTCCCCCGGGCGAGCTACACCAGGTGTCCACCCGAGGGTGAAGCGTCGCCCCGACGCGCTCCGGTTGACTCACTGACCGTCAGCAAGAAGGCCGGGGCCGCCCGTTCGGCCGGCCCAGCGCAGGGAGGACCACACCATGAGGAAGACGCCCGGTTCGCGGAGGTCCGGTATCCCCGGAGGCCGCCGGCTCGCCGTGGCACTGGCCGTCTCGACGCTCGCCGGCGCGGGACTGACGGCATGCGAGGAGGACGGCGGTCAGGAGGCGTCGGCGAAGGGAGGCGCGCACACGCGGACGGAGGCGGCCGCACGGGACGCGGCCGTCGCCAGGATCGTCTGGGGCAGGTGTCCGCAGCCCGCGAAGGGAACGACCCACGACCCGCGCCTGAGCTGCGGCACCCTGAAGGTCCCGCTGGACTACAGCGCCCCGGACGGCAGGAAGATCGAGGTGGCGGTGTCACGGCTGGCCGCGGCCGGGACCGGCAAGCGGCACGGCGTGCTGCTGCTCAACCCCGGCGGACCGGCCCTCGGCGGTCTCGACACGCCCACGACCATGGCGGCCGCGCTCCCCGAGTCGGTCCGGGACGGCTACGACCTGATCGGCTTCGACCCGCGCGGCGTCGAGCACAGCACCCCGCAGAGCTGCGGTCTCGACAACCCCGGCGTGGCCGCGCTCTTCCCCTACCCGGCCGCCGACGGCTCGATCACCGAGAACGTGGCCCTCGCCAAGGCCGACGCGGCCAAGTGCGCCACGACGGCCGGCGACCAGCTGAAGTACTTCACCACCGCCAACACGGCCCGCGACATGGACCGCATCCGCCAGGCGCTCGGCGTACGCAAGATCTCCTACTGGGGCCAGTCCTACGGCACCTACCTCGGCGCCGTGTACCGCTCCCTGTTCACCGGCCACACCGACCGGATGATCCTGGAGGGCAACGTCGACCCGGCCAAGGTGTGGGCCGACGAGGTGGCGGACACCTGGGGCAGGGCCATGGCGGACCGGTTCCCCGACGCGGCCCGCGTCGCCGCAGCCCAGGACGGCACCCTCGGACTGGGCGACACCGTGGAGAAGGTGACCCGGACCTACCTCGACCTCGCCGACCGCCTCGACCGCGAGCCCGCCGCCGTGACCGGCACCCCGCTCTCGCTGGACGGGGCGACGCTGCGCAACGTCACGTACGGCATGCTCCTGCACAACGAGACCATTCCCGCGCTGGTCGCCTTCTGGAAGGCCGCCGCCGACCTGGCCGACGGCCACACCACCGAGGCCGACGCCAAGGTGTTCCAGCAGGTCTTCGCCGACACCCCGGCCACCCCGGGCGTCCCGGCCGACAACCAGGCGAGCATGTTCCTGGCGCTCACCTGCGGTGACGCCGAATGGTCGCACGACATCGACGGCTACGCCGCCCGCACCGCCGCAGACCGCGAGGCCTGGCCCCTCACCGCGGGCATGCCGGCCAATGTCTGGACCTGCGCCTACTGGAAGAAGCCGGTCGAGAAGCCCGTCACGGTGACCGACAAGGGCGCCCGCAACACCCTCATCCTCCAGAACCGCCGCGACAACGCCACCTCGTGGGAGAGCGGCGAGGGCCTGCACAGGACCCTCGGCCACAGCTCCGTCTTCGTCGGTGTCGACAACGGCGGTCACTACGTCTACGGCGAGGGCTCCGCGTGCGCCGACAAGGCCACCGTCGAGTTCCTCAGCACCGGCCGGCTGCCCGCCGACGACCTCCTGTGCACCGACGTGAAGCGGAACTGACACCTCGGCCCCGCGGGACGCCGCACCCGTGACTACCGCGTACGGCGCACGGACGGGACCGGCCCGGCCCCGACGGCGAACGCGGGGGCGGTGCCGGGACTCCCGCTCTCCGCGGTGTCCCGGCCACGGCGGTGAGCGATCATCCAGAGCGTGGCGAGCACGGCCGTGGACGACAGCGTGAAGAGCAGTTCCAACGTGTGCGTCCCGGCGCTGTCGGCCGCGCGGGCGACGGGGTTGGGCAGACCCAGCCGGTCGAGCAGCCAGCCGAGGGCCAGTCCGGCGGTCAGCAGCGCGCAGGTGTTGCGCACGGCGGACTGGCCGCGCAGCCGGACGAGGCAGAGCAGGCCCGGCAGGGCGAGCAGGACGAGGACGAGTTGCATGCATTCGATGCCGAGATTGAATCCCGCGAGACTGAGAGTTAGTTGAGTGGTGGACAGTTTCATTTCGGCGAGGGTGAGGGAAAAGGCCAGTCCGTGTCCGAGTCCGAAAACACCGGCGATGACGGCCTCACGTCCCGGAAATACCGGACGAACGGCGTGCACGGCCCCGACGAGAATACTGAAGGCGATGAATGCCTCGACCGGCTGTGCCGGTATGTCGAGGCGGCCGAAAGCGCTCACCGCCAGCGCCAGCGAATGGCCGAGGGTGAATGCGAGCGTGGTGCGGGCGATCCGGCCGAGAGCGGTGCGGGTGCCCGCGGACCCGCGCCAGCGGTTCCCGGCCGCCAGGAGCGGCGCGGGCAGCAGCAGGATGAGCAGGAACAGCAGATGGTCGGTGCCTTCGAGGATGTGGTCGGCGCCGAGCCGGAACATGGCGTAGGTCCCGCTCAGAAGACCGCCGCCGTCCAGATCGACGGTGAGGGGAGCGATGGTCATCGTCCGGGTGTCGATGCGGATGACGCCGACCTGGGCCGCGCCGTCCCCGTCCCCGGCGGTGACCCGGCCGGCGGCCCAGTCCTGGCGGACGGAGACCAGGACGGTGTGGGTGACGATCTGGTGGACGACGGCGTCGTAGTGCAGGACGAACCGCCGCGCGTCCCCGCCCGCGGGCGGGGTGAGGACGGCCTGGACGGTCAGTTCGCGGTAGGGGCCGGTGTAGGTCTGCTCCGTCCGGCTCAGCGCCACGGCGCCGAACGCGACGGCCCACGGCCTGCCGTCGCGGGTGGCCGGACGGACGTGGGCGGCCAGGTAGCGGCGGACCGCGGGGGTCCGTGCGGACAGCTGCCGCGCCGTGGTGGTGTCGTCGAGGTCGATGCCGCTGGCCCGGGAGAAGTCGCTGAGGGGCAGGTCCAGTTCGGCGGTCACCGACCGCTCGTGCACGTCGAGCAGGAGCACCGAGTGCGGCATGGGATGCGCGGCGGCCGGCGGCGCTGCCAGAAGCAGCGCCGCCAGGACCGCCACCGCCAACCCGACCGTCATGCGCAGCGCCGATGACAGCGAGAGCGGCGAGCGGTTCATCAGAAGGAGAACTCTCCGCCGTAGTCGCGGGTGTGGTCGCGGTAGACGGTGTGGTAGTGCACCTGGCTGCTGTAGACGACGCCGTTCTGGCAGACGAACTCGATCCAGACGCCGGGTCCGTCGATGCGCACGTAGTCACCCTGGCTGCTCAGGCTGCTGCTGCCCGAGTAGGAGATGTAGGTACTGGCGAGTTCCGACTGGTACGTGGTCAGCAGCGAGGCGGACGTGGTGTCGTCCGCGACCTCGACCCACGGGGTGATGGCGGCGAGGACGAGTGCCTGCTGGGTGCTGGAGAGTCCGCTGGCCGACAGGCCCTGCTTGGTCGTCGGGAACTGCCCGTCCTTGCCCGGGCCCAGCAGCACGTCGCTGTACGACGTCGAGAGCTTGGCCTGGGAGAGCTGGCTGCTGCTCAGGCCGGAGAGCATGGCGAGCATCGCGCTGCGCATCCCGCTCAGCGGTGCGTACGTGGTGCCGCCCGAGGTCCAGCTCGTCGGTTCCACGCCGACGAAGTACGGGGTGGTGCCCTCGACCGCGCCGTCCTTGTAGGTGAGGTTGACCGCGAGGTGGTGGCCGCCGAAGTGCAGCTGCCAGGTGCCGCTGGTGCTCGGGGTGCCCAGGAAGGCCAGGTAGTAGTTGCCGCTGCCGTAGCCGTTGGCGCTCTGCCCGAGGACGTCGTCGGCGGCCAGGATCTTGGAGACCTAGTCGTACCCGGTTCCGCTGCCCGTGCCGGTGGCCGCCTGGACCACCGCCTTGGCGGCGGCGAGCTGGGTGCTGCTGAGCGTGCTGAACTGGATGCCGACGCGGCAGGACGAACCGCACGGGAGGTTCGACCAGGCGGTGGCGTTGGCCTCGGTGAAACCGAGGAGCACCTGCGACTTCTGGCTCGTGGACAGGGTGTTCAGGAACGTGTTGGCCGCGGTGACCACGTCCGATACGGCCGCGGTGGACACGGTCGCGGCCGTCGGGGCGCTGGACGAGTCGCTCCGGGCGGTCGCCGCGTTCGCGTGGACGTAGGCCCCCGCGAAGAGGAAGGCGGTGGCCGCCGTGACGGCGACGCCCGCCCGCTGCCACCTTCCCGTCAGCCTGCTGCGCGTGCTGTTCTCTGGCACTTCTGCGGTCCCTTCGGTAGTGGTCCGCAGGACTTCCGGAATCCGCCCTCACGCGTCAAAGGAAATCAGGGAAGTCCTGTGTCGTTGTTCGAACTCACTGGAGCGCAGGAAACGGTGCTGCGCGGCGCCCGGAAACGCAACCTGGTCAACCTGTGAATTCCTTCAGGTTCGGATGCTAGGTGCGGCGGTCCGATTTCCCGGCACCGAAGGGAACGATCAATATATGGCCGGTTTTCAGAGCCGTGAATGACGGCAAACGGCGTCTTTTCAACGGGTAAAGGGCCCGCCTGGGACGTGTCAGGCGGGCCCTGTTCCGTGCGCGTGTCCCTCCCCGGGACGTCGGCGGTCGCCGGGCTCAGTGGCCGCGGGCGATCCACTCGTCCAGGTGCGGTGCCTCGGCCGCGACGGCGGTGGAGGCGCCGTGCCCGGTGAGGACCGTGGTGTGCGGCGGGAGGGTGAGGAGGCGGTCCCTGATGGAGCGGATGATGGCGGGGAAGTCGGAGAAGGACCTCCCGGTGGCACCCGGGCCGCCCGCGAAGAGCGTGTCGCCGGTCAGGACCGTGTCGAGCTCCGGCACGTACAGGCTGATCGCGCCCGGGGTGTGGCCCGGGGTGTGCAGGACCTGGATCTCGGTACCGGCGACGGTGAGCCGGCGCCGGTCGCTCAGGTAGGCGGGGGAGTGGCCGGGGTGGACCCGCGACCACAGCAGACGGTCGTCGAGGTGGAGGAAGACCGGTGCTCCGGTCTTCTCGGCGACGGCGGGAGCGGCGTTGACGTGGTCGTTGTGCGCGTGGGTGCACACCACCGCCGTCAGCCGCCGGTCGCCGACGGCCGCCAGGATCGCGTCGGCGTCGTGCGCCGCGTCCACCACCAGGGCCTCGTCGTCGTCCCCGATGATCCAGACGTTGTTGTCGACGTCCCAGGAGCCGCCGTCGAGGGCGAACGTGCCCGAGGTGACGAGCTGTTCGATGCGGGCGCCCACTCAGAACACCACCACGGAGCGCAGGACCTCGCCCGAGTGCATCTTGTCGAACGCCTTCTCCACGTCGCCGAGTCCGATGGTCTCCGTGACGAAGGAGTCCAGGTCGAGGCGCCCCTGCCGGTAGAGGTCGATGAGCATCGGGAAGTCCCGGGAGGGCAGGCAGTCGCCGTACCAGGAGGACTTCAGGGAGCCACCGCGGCCGAAGACGTCCAGGAGCGGCAGTTCGACGGTGACGCCGGGGGCGGGGACGCCCACCAGGACGACGACGCCGGCCAGGTCGCGGGCCTCGAAGGCCTGGAGGTACGTCTCCGGGCGGCCGACGGCGTCGATCACCACGTCGGCCCCGAAGCCGTCCGTGAGGGCGCGGATTCCGGCCACCGGGTCGCCGGTACGCGAGTTCAGGGTGTGCGTGGCGCCGAAGGTCCTCGCCAGCTCCAGCTTCCGGTCGTCGATGTCCACCGCGATGATGCGGCCGGCGCCCGCCAGGCGCGCACCCGCGATCGCCGCATCGCCGACGCCGCCGCAGCCGATGACCGCGACGCTCTGCCCGCGGCGCACCGGTGCGGTGTTGAGGGCGGCGCCCAGGCCGGCCATGAGCCCGCAGCCGAGGAGCCCGGCGGCCTCGGGGCGCACCTCGGGCACCTTGGTGCACTGTCCGGCGGCGACCAGCGTCTTCTCCGCGAAGGCGCCGATGCCCAGGGCCGGGGTGAGCGGCGTGCCGTCGGCGAGCCGCATCTTCTGCGTGGCGTTGTGGGTGTCGAAGCAGTACCAGGGCTCACCCCGGCGACAGGCCCGACATCGGCCGCACACCGCACGCCAGTTGAGGATGACGAAGTCCCCGGGGGCGACATCCCGGACGTCGGGGCCGACCGCCTCGACGATGCCGGCGGCCTCGTGACCGAGCAGGAAGGGGAACTCGTCGTTGATGGCCCCTTCGCGGTAGTGCAGGTCCGTGTGGCACACACCGCAGGCCAGCACCTTCACCAGGGCCTCGCCCGGCCCCGGGTCGGGCACCAGGATGGTCTCCACGGAGACGGGCGTACCGGTGTGGCGGGCGACGACGCCCCGCACGTGATGGGTCATGGGTGAGGTTTCCTCGTAACTGGTCGACGGAGGCGGCCATGACACGTCTGTCGGGACGGTCATGTCCGGCCGGGGGAGGACGCGGGGCCGGACCGCGGCCCCGCGGGGCCGGGCGCGGTCACTGGCGGTGACGGGCTCCGGGCTCGGCGGACCGGGAGGTCCGGCCCGGTCCGCCTCTCCATCCTCCTGCCTCATCGGGTAGGCCGCACTCAACCTTCCGACTTCTTCACCCACCCGTTCGGGTGGGCGGGTGGGATAGATTTCCTCCATGCCCGTATCCCGGTCCGCCCTGCCCCGCCCCTTCGCCGATCCCGCCCTCGTGGCCGAGCGGGCGGGATCCGTGGCGACCGCACCGCTGCACACCGTCGCCCTGCTGCTGCACGAGGTGATCGGCGAGGCGCTGCCGCACCGGGCGCTGGCCGTGTTCACCGAGGACTGCACCGGGCGGCCGCAGAAGAAGGCCGGCGACCCCGCGATCACCGAGCGGATCACGATCGCCGAACTCGACACGGTGCGCCGGCGCACGGCCGGCGGCGAGCGGCCCGGCACCGCGGTGATCGCGGGCGCGGAACACCCGGTCCGCGTCTACGACGCGCCGACCGGGGCCCTGCTCGTGCTCTGCGAGCCCGGCGACCTCGCCTACCCCGGCGCCGAGGAGTACGTGCGCACGGTCTGGGTGACGGCCGCGACCCGGATCCGGCAGCAGGTCGCCGAGGCCCGCCCCGACTACCTGCGCGAGTCGCGCGCGGCGTCCAGCGAACGGCTGAGGGTCACCGCGGAACTGACCGCCCGCCACGAGACCGACCTGGAGACCCTGCTGGCCACCCTGCGCGCCCGCGACCTGGACCACGCCCGGGCCAGGGAGCTGGCGACCGACACGGCGGCCGCGGCCCTGGTCCGGGTGCGGGCCGGCAGCGATCTCGTGGCCTCCCTCACCGAGGAGCCCGTCTCGCAGGCGTTCCAGCGTCTGAGGGACGACCTGCGGTCGCTCAGCCGCTACGGCACCGTGTCGATCCAGTTCGTCGAGCCCCCGGCGAGCGGCCGCGCACTGCCGGGCGAGGTCGCCCACGCGGCCCGGGCCATCGTCCGCAGCGCGGTCCTGCTCATGTGCGGCCAGGACGGCGTGAGCCGGATCAGAGTCCAGTGGAACTGCGACGGAACGAATCTCCTCGTCTCGGTACGCGACGACGGCCCCGGCCTCCTGGACCCGGGCCGCCCCGCGCTGGGCCCGCTCACCGCACGGGCGACCGCGCTCGGCGGCCACCTCGCCGTCGAGGCCGTCGAGAGCTGGGGCTCGGAGATCGACGTGCGCATTCCGCTCGACCTGCCCGACACCTCGGACACGGCCACCGACCTGTGGGACCTCGCTCCGCGCGAGACCGAGGTGCTGAAACTGCTCGCCGCGGGACGGCGCAACCGCCAGATCGCCACGGAGCTCGGCATCAGCGAGAACACCGTCAAGTTCCACACCAGCCAGCTGTATCGCAAGCTCGGCGTCTCCACCCGGGCCGCAGCCGCCGTCCTGGCCGCCGAGGCCGGCTTCGGCTCCCCCGACAGCACACCGGCCTCCGTCCCGCCGCACGCGTGAGAGGTCTCGCACCACCACCCGGAGGCGGTCACCGCAGCGGTGGCGGTCGCCCTCGCCGCGGCGCCGGCGACCCGCAGCCGGGGCGGGCCCGCCCCGGCCGGGCCGGAACTCCTGCACGCGGTCGCCGAACGGCTGCCCGGCAGCGACGTCCGCTCGGGAGTCCGGGTCGCGGCCCGGATGCCGGAGCACACCTCGGTCCGGTACGCCGCGGAGGTACTGGGCTCCGGCTACCGGATGTCCGGACCCGACACCGTCCCGTACGCCCTGTGGTGCGCGGCGCGGCACCTCGACGACCTGCACGAGGGGCTGTGGCTGACGGTCGCGGGGCGTGGCGACATCGACACCACCTGCGCCATCGCCGGCGGGGTGATCGCCGCCCGCACGGGTGTCGCCGCCCTCCCTCCCGCCTGGCACGCGGCCCGCGAGCCGCTGCCCTCGGTCGGGACGGAGTGACGGCTCCCGCTCCGTGGCGCCGCGACGCTCACGGCGGACGGTTCACGGCTTGCGCGCGATGCCGCCGGCGATACATCGCTGGCCCGCGTTGAGCGGCTTGAGCTGAGGGCCGTCCGGCCACCAGCCGACGCACGGCACCAGACCCGGGGAGACCAGTTCCAGACCGTCGAACAGCTCCCGCAGTTCGTTCCTCGTGGAGAAGGTGCCGCTGCCCAGCATGCTGTGCAGGAACACGCCCTCCATCTTCCGGGCGATCGCGCTGTACTCGTCCTCCGGGTCGAGGAAGTGACTGATCGCCACGTAGGAGCCGGACGGCAGCGCGTTCACGTAGGCGCGCACGATGTCCTTGCGGGTGCGCGTGTCCTCGCCGTTGTAGTGGTGCAGCGTGCCCATGTGCAGCAGGGCGATCGGTTCGTTCCAGTCCAGCGTGGACCGTACGACGTCGTTCCGCAGCAGCCGCTCCGGCTCGAAGATGTCCTCGGAGACGAAGACCGTGCTGTCGTTCTCCTCCAGCAGCGCCCGGCCGTGGGCCAGGACCAGCGGGTCGTTGTCCACGTAGACGACCCGCGAGTCCGGGTCGATCCGCTGGACGACGTGGTGGACGTTCTCCGCGGTCGGCAGGCCCGAACCGCAGTCCAGGTACTGGGTGATGCCGGTCTGGGGCCCTGACCCTGGAGTTTGGACACCGGAGAGACTTGGATCTTGATGGTCCAGGAGAACGGAGTCCCTGTGGGGATGAAGCATTACCCCGCCGA